>JAKZTB010000135.1:0-5209 GCA_047517345.1 Alphaproteobacteria bacterium | reverse complement strand
GGTTCTACCCGTTCAACGCCTTCCGCTCATTGCTCGGCATCGCGGGCGACACCTCTGCTCCAACCTATGCCGAGCTTTACTCGGGAGAGTGGCGGCACCCTACATGTAGCGGTCATGGGCGTTAACCGGATAGGCAAGCTTCATTCTTTGGTCGAGCAGCTTTATTCCGACCAGACTTCGGACGCCGATACGCGGACAAGGATTATGTCCGTCGAATTGCCGCCGGAGGACCGCGCCGCCGCCGCCGTCGAACTGGCGAGTTCGACCGGTGAAAAAATCAGGCAGGTCATCGCGCTCGACGACAGCGCGATTCTTGACATCGTCCGCGACGGGTTACGGCAGGATCGGGTCGACCTATATCTGCAGCCGATCGTCAGTTTGCCGCAGCGCAAGCGTCGTTCCTTCGAATGTTTTAGCCGAATTCGCGCCGCGGACGGGACCATGATCCTGCCGGAACAATATATCGGTATCGCGACGGAAAACGGTCTGATTACCGCCATCGACAATATGCTGCTGTTCCGCTGCGTACAGCTGTTGCGCAAGACGCAACAGCAAAACTACGCAACCGCGTTCTTCTGCAACGTGTCGCCGCATACGATCGCGGATCGCGGCTTTTTCCAGGAGTTCATCGACTATCTGGAGAGCTGCCCGGAACTTGCGCCCTGCCTCGTTTTCGAATTCTCACAAGACGAGTTCAGGCAGTTCGCGCCCGAAGCGATCGAGGACCTTCGCCGCCTCGCCGCCGTAGGCTATCGCTACTCGATGGACCAGGTTACGGATATGCAGTTCGACGTCCGGAACCTCGTCGAGAAGAATATACAGTTCGTCAAAATCGAAGGTGAAATGTTGCAGAGCCTGATCGATCCCGATGGCGGACTGGCCGGCGTCGGGGCGCTAAAACAGACGTTGGATTCCGCAGGGATCGATTTGATCGTCGAAAAGATCGAGACCGAGCAGATGTTGGTCGAGCTGCTCGAATACAGCATCGATTTCGGGCAAGGCTACCTTTTCGGCGAACCGCGGTTGAGCAAGGAACCGGCGGAGGAATTCCAGGATCCCGAAGACGCGATCGCGGCGAGTTTTTGACGTATGACGGTACGAATAATCGGCGGCCTGAGCGAGGTCGCGGACCGCTACGCGCTGTTCCTCGTCGATCAATGGGGGGTGCTGCACGATGGCGAGTTGCCGCATGACGGCGCGGTCGGGGTGCTGCAGACTTTGCGCGCCGCGGGCAAGAAAATCGCCATTCTGTCGAACTCCTCGAAACGCCTGTCCGTTACCTTGCCGCGAATGGAGGCGATGGGGTTCGGACCCGATTGCTACGATCGCTGCGTGACCTCCGGCGAGGAAGTCTACCGGGCGCTCAAGGCCCGGGAGGAACCGTTCTACGCGGCTCTGGGGCAGCGTTGCTTCCTGTTTTCCTGGGACGGCGATACCAGCTTGCTCGATGGTTTGAATCTGACAGGAACCGGCGACATTGAGACCGCGGACTTCATTCTGAATGCCGGAACGCCGAGCGGCACGATTGATTTGGAAGCCTATGAGCCGATCCTGCAGCGCGCGACGGCGCGAAATCTCCCGATGATTTGCGCCAACCCCGATTTCGTCAGCGTTGCACCCGACGGCAGCCTGTCGATCTGTCCGGGCGCCACAGCGCGCCGCTACGAGGCGCTCGGCGGCCGGGTCGATTACCGCGGCAAGCCGCATGCGCCCGTCTTTGACAGGTGTCTCGCGCTTGAACCGCAAGCCCGCCCGGTATTGATGATCGGCGACTCGCTGTATCACGATATCGGCGGGGCCAACGCCGCCGGAATCGACTCGCTTTTCGTCGCCAGCGGCATTCATGGCGGCGATGTCGGATTGGACGGCGGCGGTCCGCTCGATCCGGAGCGTCTGCGCGCGCTTTGCGAAAAAGAAGGACAGGCGCCGACCTACGCGATGACCCGGTTTCGCTGGTAGTTAGTGGATACAATCTTAGAGTCAGGCTCTAACGCTTGGGCGCGCGGCATTCACATCTTGTTGACCGGGGCAGGGTGCCTCAATCCGCTATAGTCGCTTGAACGATCAGCGGTTCAAGGAGTTTTCGAGCATGCCTGTCAGGTTCGTTTCCGCGATGTTTTTCGCGCTCGTGATTTTTGCTGCGCCGGCGCACGCCGCCAGTCCGGGCACCCGGACGATCAAGACCCAAAGCGGTTTCAAAGCGCTGTGGGACAAACTCGAAAGTGCGGTCAAGGCGAACGGGATGTACGTCGTGACCCGCGCCAGCGCCAGCCGCGGCGCGTCCGGCCGCGGCATCGAGATCCCGGATAACCTGGTGATCGGCGTCTTCCGCAACGATTTTGCGGTCCGCATGTTGAAGGCCAGCGTGCCGTCGGGAATCGAAGCGCCCTTGCGGTTCTACGTGACGGAAAACGCGGACGGGACCGCATCGCTGACCTACCGGAAACCGAGCGCCACCTTCGCACCCTATGGCAGCGGCGATCTCGACAAGATGGCCGCCGAACTCGATGCGATCTGGGAGAAAATCGTGAAACAAGCCACCGGAAGCTGAGGAAACGGCCATTTCCACGGTCGCTTCAGCCGAACGCGCGGGAACTACGATACAGAGAGGCGTCGTCGTCGGCGGTTGCGCCTTGCTCGTGCTGTTCGCGTATTTTATTTCGCTGAACGGTTGGCGGATCGGAACGCTGTTCGGTATCGGCGCCTTGATGGGGTTGGTGCTGTATCACGCCGCGTTCGGGTTCACCGCCGCATACCGGCGCATGATGGTCGCGCGCGACGTTTCGGGCGTCCGCGCGCAGCTCGTGATGCTGGCCGTTGCGACGGTTCTGTTCGCGCCGGCGCTCGCCGAGGGCGCGGTGTTCGGGCGCGCGGTCAGCGGCGCCATCGCGCCGGTCGGCGTGCAGGTCGCCGTGGGCGCGCTGATGTTCGGGCTCGGCATGCAGTTGGGCGGCGGATGCGGGTCCGGCACGCTGTTCACCGTCGGCGGCGGCAGCGTCCGCATGCTGGCGACATTGGCGGCGTTCATCGCAGGGTCGTTCTGGGCCAGCCTGCACATGGAATGGTGGGTGTCGACGCCACGCCTTGCGGGGATCGCGCTGGGCAAGGAATTCGGATGGTCTGCGGCGCTGATCGGGCAACTCGCCGTGCTCTTGCTGCTATCGGAATTGCTGCGGCGCTGGGGCAAGCGATCCGATCTGGCATCGCAATGGCCCACTTGGCGGCGATTTACAGCCGGCGGCTGGCCGATAGTGTGGGGCGCCATGGCGCTGGCGGTCTTGAATTGGGTGTCGATGGTCGTCGCCGGCTACCCCTGGTCGATCACCTGGGCGTTCACCCTGTCGGGGGCGAAGATCGCCCGGTTCCTCGGCTGGGACCCGGCCGGCGAGTGGTTCTGGACCGGCGGATTCACCGAGCGGGCCTTGAACAGCCCGATCCTGACCGACGACACTTCGGTGATGAATATAGGCATCGTCCTCGGCGCGCTGGTCGCCGCCGGTCTCGCGGGTCGCTTCGCGCCGACGATCCGCATTCCGCCGCGCTCGCTTGCCGCCGCGGTCCTGGGCGGCCTGTTGATGGGTTACGGCGCGCGCATCGCCTTCGGGTGCAATATCGGCGCGTTCTTTTCCGGCGTGGCGTCGACCAGCGTGCATGGCTGGCTATGGATTATGGCGGCCCTCGCCGGCACCTGGATCGGCGTGAAACTGCGCCCCGCCTTCGGCCTCGCCAACGAAACAGGATAGCCTCGACGAACACAGACCCGTGCCGCTTGTGATACGCTGCGGTCGGCAAACGGGAGTGTGAATTATGCCGGAAGACGTCAGGTGGGCCGCGCGGCCCTACGATGGCCATGCGATCAACCGGCCGCTCGAACCGGACCACGAACTTCTGCAAGTCGGGCCGGGCACGCCGGGCGGCGAATATTTCCGGCGCTTCTGGCAGCCGGTCGCCCTGTCGAGCCAGCTCGGCGACTTGCCCGTGGCGATCCGTATCCTCGGCGAGGAACTGGTCGTCTTACGCGACCTGGAAGGCACTGTCGGGCTGCTGCACAAGCATTGCGCGCACCGGCGCGCGTCCCTGGAATATGGCCGCATCGAACAGCGCGGCATCCGCTGCTGTTATCACGGCTGGCACTACGACATCGACGGCACGATCCTGGAGACGCCGGGCGAGCCCGAGGACAGCCCGATCCGCCACGAGATATGCCAGGGCGCCTATCCCGTGCACGAGCACAAGGGGCTGGTCTTCGCCTATATGGGTCCGCTGGAGAAGAAGGCCGATTTTCCCCTATTACGACTCCATGGACATCCCCGGCCACGACATGGTGCCGTACTCGATCCACTCGCCCTGCAACTGGCTGCAGGAGAGCGAAAACGCGATGGACCCCTATCACAGCATCTTCCTGCACGGGAGGGTGAACGGCCCGCAATTCCCCGGGCTGGAGCATTTCGTGGCGCTGCCGGTCGTGGCCTACCACAAGCGGCCGGAGGGTTTCGTCTACAGCCATTCGCGGCGCAAGGACGATTTGGTCCTGATCCGCTTCCACGACCAATTCCTGCCCTCGATGGCGCAGAACGGCGGCATGTTCCAGGTGCTGAGCGAGCCGAAGATCTTCAGCCGCACAAGCCTGACCAAATGCGTCGTGCCGGTCGACGACACCAACGCGCGCAAGTTCGGCTGGCGCCACTTCAACGACAGGGACGAGGTGCTGCGCCAGGGCGACAAGGACGCGGTCGGCTGGGAGAATGTCGATTTCTACGGCCAGACGGCGCACCGGCCGTATGAGGAGATGCAGCGCAACCCCGGCGACTGGGAAGCCTGGACCGGCCAGGGCCCGATGAACGTGCACGCGCGGGAGCATCTTGGTGTCACGGACGAAGGTGTCGCCCTGCTGCGCGCCAAGCTGAAGCGCGACATCGCCGCCGTCGCGGCGGGCAAAGACATCGCCATGCCGCAGGGCACGCCGGACAAGCCCTTCCACACCTACGGCGGCGACACGGTGCTGCGGATCCCGAAGGACAACCGGGACGACCGCGCGATGATGGACCGGGTGCAGCGGGCGGTCGCCGAGGGTGCGAGTCTCGCATGGCAGTGATGTCTGCGGCTTGGTTCGTTGAGTTTAGGCAGCGATTGCCATGGCTGCTGCACGTGGACTGATGTTGTCGTTGGCCGGTGTGTCGGTTGCGCTGATCAGGGCCTTCCATGCCCG
>JAKZTB010000134.1:0-9521 GCA_047517345.1 Alphaproteobacteria bacterium | reverse complement strand
GTGTTCATGAGCATCTCCTCGGAGAAACTCCGAAAAGTGCTCCATCCAATTCAAATCGACACCATGCATTTTCGCTTCAAACCCCGCAGAAATCCTGGCTCTCAAAGCCAGCACCGCTCAGTTAACCGGACAGCAGTGATTTTCCAACTTCTTTCTCCGGTATTTTGCCACGTTTCGTCCGGATACTGATTTTCCCTATGATACCACCGACTACCGCTCACTCGATATTATCTAAATTCCAAAATGATAAAATTCTATCCTTTTTCTTAATCCAATTAACTAGATACATAAGGCATATAGAAAGGGGAAGTCAATATAGTCGTTTCGAATGGGGCTACAAGACAATTCTGAAAACAGCGGATTATATTCTTAAGGAGAACGGACGTGCATATTTTGACAGGTAGTCTGGCGCTGCGGCGCCTCGCGCGCGTGAGCTTAACGACCGCCGTCATGACCGGCATGTGGGCTGGCGCGGCGCTCGCCGAAAGCGACAAGGTCTGGACAGTCATCAAGTCGAGCGGTTCCGCCGAAGTCCAACGCCCCACCGGAAACTGGACGGCATTGAAACCGGGCGCCCGCGTCATACCCGGTCACCGGATCCGGACCGGCCCGAGCAGCTCGGTCGAGCTGAAACAGAACGGCGACTCGATGACG
Organism: Alphaproteobacteria bacterium; assembly: GCA_047517345.1. GTDB lineage: Bacteria > Pseudomonadota > Alphaproteobacteria > UBA8366. Next base: position 8,867 of record JAKZTB010000134.1, on the reverse strand, counting down.
GTGGCGCCCAATAGTCGGGCTCGGATTGCGGTGAAGAAGGCGGGAAGCAAGACCGCGGACGTGAAGCAGAGCTTGGGAACACTGCTATTCAAGATCGTCAAGCGCCCCGAGGGCGCCCAGAAGTTCCGGGTCTCGACGCCGTATCTGGCCGCGGTCATCAAGGGCACCACGTTCTCGGTTACGGTCAACGCCACCGGTGCGGCATTGCATGTAGCCAAGGGGCTGGTTCAGGTCCAATCGCGCCTCTCTCGTGGGGTGGCGCTGGTGCGTCCGGGCCAGACGGCGGCGGTTTCCTCAACACGCGGCACCCGATTGAAGGTGACCGGTGGTAAGCCGAAGGCGGACAATGCCGCCGCGATTCGCGGCAGCGGCGGCAAGCCAGAGGAGGCGTCTAAAGACAGCAATTCCAACGGCGCCAGTGCGAAGGCGGTCCGAAATGCCGGCAAGGGCGTGATCAAGAATGCGATCGGCGGCGGCGGCATCAATGTCCTGAAGGCGACTAAGGGGCTGGTCGAAAACCACGGCGCGGCCGTTGGCCACGGTCGCGGAAACACCAAGTCTGGCAATGCCAAGGTCGCGGCCACGGGCAACAGCGGCAACGTGCAGCTGCCCAGCAGCGTCAAGAAAGCCTTGAAATCCGTCGCCAAATCGACCAGCGCCGCGAAGGCGAATGCCAACAACGGCAACGGCAACGGCAACGGCAACGGCAAGGGCAAGGGCAAGGGCAAGGGCAAGAAAAGGTAGCAACCTCGACCTGTTCCTATGACGACAGCGTGGCGCCGCACCGAAATTCCGATGTCGATCGGGGCCGGTGCGGCGCCTCGAATTTTTAGCCACTGCAAACGATCCGTCGACCCCCGATGAAAAGATTTCTTCCCCATCTCTTGTTCTTCGGTCTGATCGCCGGGATATACCAGGCTGGTTGGTTGGCACCGATCGATCGCCTGGTCACCGATCTCGCATTCACGGCCATGCCGCGGCCGGCTAGCGGAAAGGTGGTGGTCGTCGAAATCGACGCGAAAAGCCTCCGAGAGCTCGACGTCTGGCCATGGCCGAGGACCTATCACGGCGTTCTGTTGGACCAGCTATTGGCGGCTGGCGCCCGCCTCGTAGCCTTCGACATCGACTTTAGTTCGCACTCGACGGCCGCCGCCGATGCGTCTTTCTCGGAGGCCCTGATGCGAGCCCAGGGGCGCGCAATTCTGCCGGTGCTGAAGCAGCTGGCGCCAGCCGAAGATGGCGGCACCGAGATGGTCGTCGCGGTCCCCATTCCCCAACTCCGCGAACACGTGCAGCTGGCGCATGTCAACATTGTGCCGTCGGCCGATGACCACATACGCCAGTATCTGAACCGGGAGCCGTTTGGCGAGGTCGAAGTTCCCGGACTTGCGAGCCGGCTGGCGGGTGATCCACGGCCTGCGCTCGACGTGTTCGAAATCGATTTCGCGATCTCGCCCGAGAGCGTGCCCAGCCTGTCGTACGTGGACGTCATGCAGGGCAATTTCGACCGCGAAGCCGTCGCCGGAAGGGATGTCATCGTCGGCGCCACGGCGATCGAGCTCGGCGATCGAGTGGCGGCGCCGGTACATGGCGTGATCGCCGGTCCGCTGCTTCAGGCGCTAGCCTATGAGACGCTGACCCAGGATCGCGCGATGCTGCGCCTGGCCGAATGGCCGGCAATGGTTGTCGCGCTGATTCTCGCGATCCTGGTCGGGCCGATGCTGAGCGCCTTGAAGTGGCGCAAGGGCTTCGCGGCTCTGGCGGTCAGTTGGGCCATACTCGTAGCGGTTTCGTTCGCCGCGCAGAGCGAGCTCGCGCTGCTCGTGGACGTTGCCCCAGGCCTATTGATCACGCTCCTGTCATACGGTTACGCGGTCGTCAGGAGGATCGATCGCCAGGCGGTGTCGATCTACCGCGAGCGGATGCTGTCGCTGCATCGTCGCGCCATGATGAGCACGGTCGTCGAAAACAGCTTCGATGGCATCGTGATCACCGATGAGGTCGGCATGGTCCAGATGTCCAACGCGGCGGCGACTGACATGATGGGCTGGGACGACATGGAAATTGTCGGCCAGAATGTCGATGACTACATTCCGCGACCCGAAATCGCCGAAGCGGTGTCGGAAACCTATGAAGATACGCTGGTTCACACGCGCGAATTGGATGTCACTCGCGGCGACGGAACCACATTCACGATGGAGCTTGTCGTCAACACTTCTCGGATGTCGATGGCGTCCAGCGGCGTAAAGTCGAATTGTGCCGACGAAGCCGTCAGGATCTTCACTTTCCGCGACGTTACCGCGCGCAAGCTCGCCGAACAGGCGCGCCAGCATGCGATGGAGGAGGCGGTTGCCGCCAATAAGTCAAAGACCGAGTTTCTGGCCAACATGAGCCATGAGCTGCGCACGCCGCTGAACGGCATCATAGGATTGTCAGACGTCATGAGGACCGAGGCGTTGGGGCCGATCGGTGTTAAAGAGTATGCCGAGTTTGTCGGGGATATTTACGATAGCGGCCATCACCTGCTGGAGATCGTCGAGGACATCCTCAACATGTCGAAGATCGAGGCCGGGGAGATGACGCTGAACGAAAGCGAATTCAAACTCGCCGACGCCGTCGATGCCAGCATCCGGATGGTTCGCGAGCTTGCCGAGAAAAAGAACCTCACGCTTGTCACCGAGTTCACGCCGGAGCAACCGCGAGTGAACGCCGACGAGCGCATGATCAAGCAGATCCTGCTGAACCTGTTATCGAACGCGGTCAAGTTCACGCCCAAGCATGGCAAGGTCTCGGTACGGACGGCTCTGAGGGACGATGGAGGCATGACCATCGAAGTCGCTGATACCGGCATCGGTATCCCAGCCGAGGACTTCGAGCGTGCGCTCAAGCCGTTCGCCCAGGTTGACAGCCGGCTGCAGCGCGAGTTCGAAGGCACTGGGCTCGGCCTACCCTTGGTCAAGTCGATGGCCGAACTGCATGGCGGCCGGCTCAGGATCGATAGCGTCGTCGATCAAGGGACCACAGTGTATGTGGAACTTCCCGCCGAACGAACCCTCGCTCTGAACGGTTCTGGGGCAGAGATGGCCGGGGTGCTCGAAGACGCAGCCTAAACCGGGCCTCCCGGTGTTCAGCCCGTTATTCTGAAGCGATCTACCCCCCGTCAAGATCGCGCGCATGTCGGCACTTGCTCGCCGAAGAACCCTGACTGAAACTTGGTTCTTCCCGCCGCCTGAGTTCGCTATTCCGCCGCTGCCTTGCCGGCGCCCGCTCGTGCGCAAACTTCGATCGTCTGGCGCAGCGTGCGAGACTGATCGACCGTGTCGCGACGTTCCGACGCGAAGGGGGATTGGGCCAGCAACCGGTACAAATCGGCGGCCCCGTCGTGGAACCCGGTCGTCACGCCACAAGCCGCCAATGTCTTTGCGATCTCCAGCATCTCGCCGGCGAAGCGCTCCGACACCGCCGGCAGGGCGGGCGTCATGCTTTCCATCCGCTTTAATGTGGCTTGCTGGCTGGTTTGCAGTTCCTCATACAGTTCGTCCGCGACCCCGAGGCGTTCGGCGGCGATCAACATGGCGGCGTGAAGGGCGCTGGTGCCCTTCGTAATCCCGGCGTAGCCCATCTTGACGGCCGATCCGCGGCCCATCTCAGGGCCGCATTGGCGAATGATGATGTCCTCGCCGTCGAACGCGTCCATGGCGGACGCGCCGGGTCCGCTGACATAAAACCGCGGCGGCGGACGGGTGCCGCCGGGCGGGCTGCCGACGATGCCGCCATCGATGCATTGGGACCCGGCGTCGGTGATGACCCGCCCGATCGCGATCGCGGTTTCCGGCGCCACGGCGTTGCAATCGGCATAGGGCGGCGTCTTGCCGGTTGCCGTCATCGCGTTGGCGGCTGCCTGGGCCTGCGCCAGCGCATGTTCGGGAGGCATGATCGACAGCACGATATCGGCGGCGGCGATGACATCCGCCAAAGATCCGCCGTCCCGGAAGCCCGATGCGCGCGCGCGTTCGCGGGTCGCCTCGCCGCGCCCCTCCAAGGTCGTGATGACCGTGAAGCCACTTTTGGCGAGCGTCCCGCCGACGGCGCTGCCCATTTCGCCTGGGCTGAGTATGGCGACGGTTTCGAAATCCATGGATGTCTCCTCGTGTGCGGTTGGGCCGAGCCAAATTCGCCCGGCCAGCTTCAGCGGACGATGAACTCGACCCGCCGGTTGCGCCGTTCGTTGACGCCGTCGGGCGTCTGAATCATTGGATTGTTTTCGCCGTGCCAGCTGATATCGATGATGTCGGGTTCGATGCCCGCCTTGACCAGGCGTTTCTGGATGATGGCGGCGCGGCGGCGCGACAGTGGCTCGTTGTAGGCATCGGGGCCGGCCCGGTCGGTATGTCCGACGATACCGATGTCGGGCGTCTTGCGACGGCGGATCTCGGCGAGAATTTCAGGCCATTGGCCACGCGATGCCACGGTCATACGCGTCTTGCCGGTGCGAAAATAGAGGATGAAGCTTACCGGCGGCGTGGGCTGTGCCGCGATCGCCCGCTCGAAGATCGAATCGATGCGCTCGGTTTTGATTTGGAACACTTCGCCCGGCGCGGCGCCCGCCGAATCCAGCCCCGTCGCCGCGCCCGCCGTATCCAACGTGGTGGTTCCGCCGGCGGTGGTCACCGAAACTTTCCCGACCGTGCCGTCGTCTTCCGGCAGCAGGACGACCAAGGTGCCCGGCGTCTGGCTGCACGACGCCGCGAGAGCAAGCAAGACGATGCCGGCGGCGAATGTCGTGATCCGTTTTCGGCGGTTAGTTTGCGTCGCCATCGACCTTCACCAACAGGCGGGTACCGCGCAAGCCGAGCGTTGCGGTCGGCGTCTTGATCTCGACCGAACCCGGCGACAGCTTCGCGATCAGGCCCGAGACATATTGCAGCGTGCCGTTGGTGATTCGGGAAATGAACGAGTAAGCGCGACGATCCGGCTCGAACAGATAGGCTTCGATGGCGAGGCTCGAGTTGGGGCCGAGAGAAAGCAGCGAGTTGTCCTTGAGCGTGGCGCCGAGGGCGCCGTCGGCGCCTGTTTTCAATATATCTTTTCGATAAAGCGGCGTCCCCGCTTCGGCGCCTACCGTCGCGCCGTCTCGGACGATCGTGGTCGCGCCGGTTACCGTTTTCACATAGCCGATCGCCTGGCCCGCGGTCTGGGCGCGGGCGCCCGTGCCGGCGAGAACAAGGACGGCCATGGCGCAAAAGCGCAGCGCGCCCGCGCCCATGACGGGTTCCTCATGGTTTGCCGATTGATTCTGATTTCTCATATCACGACGAATTCTATCGTATTTCCCCGATCGACGAAAACAATTCAGCAGGCCAAACACGGCGAATTTCGCGACCTTCCCGCCGTCGCTCCAAGCCGATAAGATCGATGGATGCGGGTGCGTGTTTTCTTCCTGGTTCCGTTCTCGATCGTCGTGGCGGCGGTTGCCATCCGGGCCGTCGATCCAGTGCCGCTTCAGACGCTGCGGGGCAAGACCTTCGATCTCTATCAGCAAATTCGACCGCGCACCTATACGCCCAGCCCCGTCGTGGTGATCGACATCGACGACGAGAGCTTGCGGCGCATCGGTCAGTGGCCGTGGCCGCGCGTGGTTATCGCCAACATGATCGAACGGCTGAAGGCGGGCGACGCCGCGTCCATCACGCTCGACATGGTATTCGCGGAGCCCGATCGAACCTCCCCCGCCCGCGTTCTGGCGCTGTGGCCGGCAATCGCGGAAACCGAGGCATTGCGGAAGGCGGCCGCATCGGGCCGGCTGCCCGACCACGACGATGTCCTCGCGCGGGCCATTGCCCGCAACAAGGTGGTCACTGGATTCGCGCTGACGACGACGCCCGGAGAGACGCCGCTTTCCAAGGCCGGGATCGCCACGCTCGGCGCCAATCCGCTTCGCGCGGTGATGCGGTCCGCCGGCGCCTTGGCCAGCCTTAAAAAGATCCAGAAGGCGGCGGCCGGCAACGGGGCACTGACGATGATTCCGGACGCCGACGGCGTCCTTCGGCGCGTGCCGTTGATGCTCGGCGTCGGCGATAGGATCTATCCGACGCTTGCCGCCGAGGCGTTGCGTGTCGCCGAGGGTGCCAGCACCTACGTGGCGCGCGCCGCCTCGCCCGGCCGCCTCGCCGGCCTCGTCATTGGCCGACACACCGTGCCGACCGACGCCACCGGCCACATCCGTTTATACGACACCGGTCCCATGGCGGCACGAATTCGGCCGGCTTGGCGGATCCTCGGCAAGGAGCCGTCCGGCGTCGACTTCACCGGCGCCATCGTCTTTATCGGCAGCGGCGCCATCGGCATCGAAGACGTCCAACACACCCCCCTCAGCACCGCGACGCTTGGCGCCGCGGTCCACGCCCAGGCAGTCGAGCAGATTCTGGCGCGGGATTTCATCTTCCGCCCCCATTGGGCCGACGCCCTGGAGCTGATGGCCGCCACATTGATCGGTGTTGTCCTGATCCTCGTCCTGTCTCGGGTGAGTACCATCATCGGCTCGGCGTTGGTCGCTGTGTCGGTCGCGGCGGTCGTCGCCGTTTGCTGGGTGGCGTATTCCGAAGCGGGCCTCCTCCTCGCGCCGGCATTCACGGTCACAACGATCGTCGCCCTCTATCTGAGCGCCACCATCATCGCTTACCGGTCATCCGAGAACGAACGCCGCCGCGTGCGTGCCGCCTTCGGCCAATACCTGTCGCCGGCGCTGGTCGAACAATTGGCCGCCAATCCGAAACTGCTGTCGCTGGGTGGCGACATGCGTGAGGTGACGGTGCTGTTCTGCGATATTCGCGGATTCACCGCCATGTCGGAAACGCTCGACGCGGCGGAGCTGACCAGCCTGGTCAACCGGTTTCTCACCGCCATGACCGAGGCGATCCTCGAATGCGGCGGCACGATCGACAAATATATCGGCGACTGCGTGATGGCGTTCTGGAACGCGCCGCTCGACGATGCGGCGCACGCGCGCCACGCGGTGGACGCAGCGCTGTCGATGCGGGTGCGGCTGGGCCACCTCAACGACGACCTGCGCGCGGAGGCCGGCGCGGCTTCGCGGCCCGGCGCGATCGAGATGGGAGTGGGCATTAACACCGGCACGTGTTGCGTCGGCAACATGGGCTCGGCGCAGCGGTTCAACTACTCGGCGCTGGGCGACGCCGTCAACTTGGCGGCGCGGCTGGAGGCGGAGTCCAAGACGTTTGGCGTCGACATCGTCATCGGCGAAAGCACGCTGAATCAAACACCGGGTTTCGATGCGCGCGAGCTCGGCCAAATCACGGTACGCGGCCGAACGCAGCCGGTCACCGCGTTCACCTTGGCCGATGACGTCTCGGCCACGCCAGATCGGCGGGACATTTAACCAGCCGCGGCGCGTGGGCGATCGCAGGGTGAGCCTTGGGTCGTCTCGGCGTGGCTGTTGCCGGTCACATCGAACGGCAACACTATCCAGATTGTGCGTCTGGTGCGTATTGAGATCTTGTCGGCACGTCTTGCCGGAAGGGACGCAGCTCCCGCAGCGGATCGACCTGAAGACAATTTCGCCCGCGGGACTTGGCGGCGTATAATAGCTCGTCAGCTCTTTTCAGCGCTCCGGCACTGTCTTGTGTCGACAAATTCGCGGTCGTCAAGCCGGCGCTAATCGTGACCGAGATCGTCGCGTCGTCGAGCTCGAATTTCTCGCCCCTGACCCTCTCCAGCACCCGGTCGCAAGCGACCTCCGCCCCATTTATGTCGGTCTCCGGAAGAATGACGGCAAATTCCTCACCGCCTAAGCGTCCGACCGTATCGATGGTGCGTAGCGCCCGGACAAACAGCTGGCCCAACGTGCGCAGAACTTCGTCGCCCGCTCCGTGGCCATAGGAATCGTTCACCCGTTTGAAGTGGTCGATGTCGAACATCGCCACCGACAGAGGTCGCTCGAAACGGCGGCACCGGTCGAATTCCCTATCCAGCGTTTCAAGAAAAAAACGCCGGCTCGACAGACCGGTCAACGAATCGGTATTCGCCTCGACCTGGAGCAATTCGTATGCCCGGCTGAGCTCACGGATACTAACCATCGCCACCAATTTGCCGCCATCGAGAACTGGAATATGGCGGATTTGATGCGAACTCATGGTGTTGAGTACGTCGGCGATACTCTCAGTTGGTTCGCACGTAATAATGGATCGCGTCATGACGTCACCGACGGGTACATCAATCAGATGACTGCCGTATTTGGTGATTGCCCGGATAAGGTCGCGTTCCGAGATAATGCCGACCAGGTTATTTTTTTCGTCGGTTACGACCAGCACGCCAATGTTGTTGGAGGCTAGATCTTGGGCAACGTCGGCCAATGTGGCGTTCGGACCAATGGTCTTCACGTTCGAGCCAACTAAATCTTCGACAAACTCGCGGATGATCATAAGAACCGACTTTCGTTCGATTCACTGGCTATCACAGGGGAGATAACATTCAACGCGAAGCCGTGCTTGGGCTTCGAAGATCGTGTTAATCCGGACGCGGCCGTCGCGGAATTGCTTAGATTACTAACCGTACGGAAGAATTCTTAAACAAATATTGCGCAAATTCAGCGATTTATGAGACATATGTCGTATGATTTTTTACTTGGTCGAATAAATCAGAGATTTGGGCTCATTCCTGTATTCATCGATTACGACAACCCAGGTCGGGTCGAAGTTGTCAAAAACTTACCTGCTTATCCTTGAAAGTCATCCGGCGATGAGGAGGCGATAGGGCATGGGCTCGGTGCGTGCGGCGCTATGGACGAAACGCGGGATCATGGTTTCGAGTTGATAGCGCCGGTTGTAGCGCCAGGCGAAACTGGCGAG
>JAKZTB010000133.1:0-9529 GCA_047517345.1 Alphaproteobacteria bacterium | reverse complement strand
CGAGCCAAGCTCGCCCGCATTTACCACAGGCCCATCAACAGCAACTTTCTTCTCAAAATTATCGGTCATGTTCCGGTCCTCCTTGGACACTTCGATTAAGCCAATTCTGTGTCCAAGGAAATCGGGTCCGACTCACGCTTTAACCTGACCGTGCCGCCGGATCCGAATTGATTCGAATTTTCACCTATTTAAATAAGCTATTTTCCCATCTAAATTTTGCTACGATAATCCGTCAGATTCTGAATAAGGAATCGAGTTATGCCATGGCCCTGTCCGGCGGCAACGAACAACGATTGTGCACGCGCGAGTTTAGCGACGCGCTTGGATGTTTCGCGACCGGTGTGATCGTGGTGACGGGCGTCGACAGCGATGGCGACCTGATCGGCGTCACGATCAATTCCTTTTCCTCCGTATCGTTGGATCCGCCGCTGGTTTCGTTTTGCCTCGAGAAGTCCCTTCGCTCGCTCAAACGTATCGCCACGTCGAAGGGTTTCGCGTTGAATGTATTGCGGCAGGATCAAAGTCGTTTGTCGGTTCAGTTTGCAACCGATGAAACCGACAAGTGGCGCGATATCGAGTACCGGCTTGGCAACCACGCCGCGCCGGTCATCGAACCAAAACTCGCGGTATTCCAGTGTTTAAAGCATGCGGAGTTCGAATGCGGCGATCATGTCATCGTCATTGGCCGCGTCGAAGCCGTGGAGCATGACGACCGGGAAGCGCCGCTGATATTCCACAAGTGCGGTTATCGGCAATTGTTGTAATCTGGTCGCATAGTCGTTTGCGGCCTCGCGCCGATAGGCTCAACGCCCCGTTACCACCAGGGTGAACCGCGCGGTGCTGTCGAGACCGCCGGTTTGAATTTCAGAGACGCCAAGTTTCAGCGTCGCACTGTCCGATTGCTCGAACGGTGCGATGCGGATTTCGTTGACCAGGGTGCCGAGCACGGTGCCGAGATCGCGGATCACGAGGCCGCCGTTGCGCTCTTCGAAGACGAAATGTCGCGGCGCCATCTCATAGGGCTTGGTGACCCGCAACAGCAGCTCCGCGTCGTTCCGGGCGGCAGCCTCGCCGGCCACTGCGCGCCGGCCGACGGCAAAGGGCAGTTTGTCGACGACGAGCCCGTCGCGGCCGATCTGAGATTCAATTTCCGGCGATCCCGGGCGCAATCGGATTTCGGCGATGTCGGAAATAGCCGCCACAGCTTCGTCCAGCCGACGCTCGTAGATACGCTGCGTCGCGTCGCTCAGACGCTCGCACAGCATCCGCAACAGGGTCAGGGCCAGCGGGTTCTTGTCGCCGAAGGCGGTGTCGAAATCCTGCTTGGAGATCGTCAGCAAGGTGACGTCGGTCGCGGCGTGGATACTGGTCGAGCGCGGCAGCTTCCGAATGATGCGATTTCGCCGAAGATTTGTCCCGAATGCAGATGCGCCAGCGGGACCACGCTGTCGCCGGCGGAACGGGAGACCTCGACCGAGCCTGACGCGATGATATAGGCGCATTCGCTGGCGTCCCCTTCGCTGTAGATGGTCGCGCCTTGCTTGAATTGCGTCTCTTTCATCGCGAAAGGACCGGCTCGTTGAATCAGATGGCTTCGAGATCCCGGAAGCGTGCGATCGCCGCCGCGTCGTAGCCCAGCTCGGCGAGAATTTCTTCGGTATGCTCGCCCAGTTGCGGCGGCCGGCGACGGATGCCGCCGGGCGTCTCCGACAGGGAAACCGGGGTGTCGATGATCGGTGCCGGTTTCGTCAGTCCCGGATAGTCCACCGGCTTCATGAAACCGACTTCCCGGATATGCTCGTTGTCGAGCGCTTCCTGCGGCGTGAACACCGGTGCCGCCGGCAGGCGCACGCCCTCAAGCTCCGCCAAGGCCTGCTCGGTGGTCCGTGACGCGCACCAGGCCTGCATCCGTTCGCTGATGATTTCGCCATGCGCGGCGCGGGTATCGTCGTCCTTGAATCGGGGGTCGGTCAGCCAGGTATCCTCGCCCATCAAGGTCGCCCAGCGCTTGTGCATCGCTTCGCCGATTGCCAGCACTATGATTTCGCCATCGGCCGTCTTGTACGCATCGGCCGGAGCGCTGAGCTGGCCGCGGTTGCCCGTACCGACCCTGTCCGCTTGCACGAGGGCTTGTTCGATCAGGGTCGAGTTGGCATTGGTCAGCGCGGTCGCGAGCAGCGAGCCCTCGACATGCTGCCCCTTACCGGTAGCCTTGTGCGCCATGATCGCGGCCATGGTGCCCAGCGCAGCCAGCGTGGCGGTGCCGTAATCGACCCACGGGTAGTAGGATCGCATCGCTTCGTCCGCATGCCCCGACATGTGCATGGCGCCCGACATCGCCTGCGCCACCATGTCGAAACCGACCTTGGTGCTGTAAGGCCCCGTCGACCCGAATGCCGTCGCGGTCGTGAGGATGATGTCCGATTTGATCGATTTGAGCGTCGGATAGTCGAGGCCGAGTTGTTTGCGCGCGCGTTCCGGCATGTTCACGACGATCACGTTCGCGGTCGCGACCAGTTTGTCCTGAATCTCGCGGCCCTCGGGTTTCGTTGGGTCGAGCGTCATACCCCGCTTGTTGCGGTTCATCTGCAGATACATCGCGCCGGTGTTGTCGTCGGTCATCGGCAGGATGCCGCGATCCTCGCTACCGCCCCGCTTGTCGATGCGGATTACGTCGGCGCCGAAATCGCCGAGCAGCGCGCCGCACCACGGCCCCGCGATATAACGTCCGAAATCGAGTACCCGAATGCCGTCCAGTACGCCGCCCATTACGACCTCCACCTTCTGCCGAATTATGCCTTTACGAAGACGCCGCCGCCTTCGACTTTGACCTCGTAGGTCTTCAAATCATCGCTCACCGGCGCACAGAGCGCCTTGCCGGATTTCACGTCGAAGCGGCCTTCATGCAGCGGACATTCGATCTCGGCGCCTTCCTGAAAACCGTCCGCAAGCGATGCGAAGGCGTGGGTGCAAATATTGTGCGTCGCGAATATTTCCCCATCGACGTTGAACAGGGCGATTTCCTCGCTGCCGACGGTGACCTTCTTCGGGTCGTCGGGATTGATCTCGGTCGTGTTGGCCACCTGGTGCCAGGTTTCGTCCGTCATGATTTATTCTTCTCCAAAAACGCTCGATTGTCTGTTTCCGGCGCTGCTCCTGCGACCAGCGGTGAAAGGTATAGATTTCCAGGCCGCCGATTCCTAGTGTATTCATTCCCGCCCGACGGCGCGGGCCGTCGAAAAACGCCCTTTGACCCAGCCGCAGAGGACGGATGCTCTTCAACGAAATCGACCAACTGACCCTGTTTGTGGTCGTCGTCGCGTTTCTTCTCGCCGGCGTATCGAAAGGTTTGATCGGTTTTGGGCTGCCGCTGATTTCGGTCCCGATCATGGCGAGCGTCCTGCCGGTGCCTCTCGCGATCGCGCTGACGGCGGCGCCGATCCTGCTGTCGAACGCATTCCAGACCTTCCACGGTAAACGGCATGGCGCCGCATTCCGCCGTTTCTGGCCGTTAGTCGTCACATTGGTGATCGGTGTGCTGATCGGGGCGCAATTTTTAGCCCGTGGCGATCACGACACAATTGCGGTCGTCGTCGGGACCTTGCTGCTGCTGTTCGTGGCGGTTCAGTTCTTCGAATTTAGGCCGAACATTCCTGTCGCCGCGGAACGCTGGATGAATCCTGTGATCGGCTTGGTTTCGGGCCTGCTGGGCGGCGTATCCAGCATGATCGGTCCGATCGCGATCAGTTATTTGGTCGCACTGAAGTTGCCCAAGGACGAATTCATCTCCACGATCGGTTTGTTTTATCTGACCGGTATAGTACCGCTCTACGTCACGCTCGTCGTCACCGGTGTGGTCGCCCGCGACGAGATCGTCGCGTCCGTTCTGGTCTGCATCCCGCTTTATGTGGGGATCCTGTTCGGGACCTGGTTGCGCGGCCGCATTTCGCAAGCCTTATATCAGCGCGCGTTGCTGATCGCTCTGGTCGTCGTCAGCCTGAACTTGATCCGTCGCGGGATATTCTAGCTATTCAACCGAGCGTTCGCCCGCCATCGACATAAATCGTCTGCCCGGTGATGAACGCGCCGGCCGGAGAGACCAAGAGCAGCGTCGTCCCGAACAGATCCTCGACCGTTGCCATTCGGCCCATCGGAATGCGTGACATTTGGAAGGCGCGGAACTCGGGCGCCGCCATGAAAGGATCGGACATCGGTGTCGGTATCACCGCCGGACCGATGGCGTTGACTGCGACCTGATGTTCGGCCCACTCGACGGCGAGCACGCGGGTGAGCTGCGACAGCGCCGCCTTGCTCGTGGCGTAGGCGGCGTAGTTTGGGTTTGCAACGACGCTTGATACCGACGCGATCGTGACGATTTGGCCGCCGCCTTGTTCGATCATGACCTTGCCGGCTTGGCGCGCGAGCAGTAGCGAGCCGGTGACGTTGATGTTCAAACTTGCGGTAAAATCTGCTTCAGGAAGATTCATTGCTGGCGCCACCCTAAGGATCCCGGCGGTGTTCAACATCGCATCGAGGCGGCCGCCGTTCACGACCGCTTGCTCGACCGCCGAGGCGCATGAAGATTCGTCCGTGACATCAAGCCGGCACGCGGCGTGTCCTTCGCCGGTCAGCCCGTCTCGGACGCCTTCGACCGCGTTTTCGTCGAGGTCGGCCAGCGTCAGTTTCGCGCCACGCCGCGCCAATTCGGCGGCCAAACCCGACCCGATACCGCCCGCAGCGCCGGCAATGAGGATCGAGCGGCCGGCAATGTCGAAGATGTCGCTCACGATGGCGTCTTTGGTTCGAGCAGGATTAGTTCCGCGCCGTAAGCGACAAGCGCGCCGTCCTTGACGAGGATCGCTTCGATACGGCCCGACACGGGCGCGGTCACCGACGTTTCCGTATCGAGCACGCCGACCGTAGCAATGATGTCGTCTTGCGCGACCGGCTGGCCGACTGCGGTGCCGCCGAAGGATACGGTGCCGGCCACGGGCGCGACGATCGCAATTGGCTCGTTTAGTTCGGCGGCAGGAATTGCACCGCCGATCACGACGCGCTCGCCATCCTGCTCGATCATGATTTCGGTCAGGCGGCCATCTTCGACCAGTTTTTCGATATTTGCGACTTCGGCAGGGGTGAGGCGCACGGGTGGGCTCCAATTCTTGGGCTGCGCCCGTATACTGCCCCGAAACATCAGAGGCCGAAACCGGGAAGATCGCGTTGCAACGTGTCTTGATCGCCAATCGAGGGGAAATCGCGCTCCGCGTGATCCGCGCCTGCCGCACGGCGGGTCTGGAGACGGTTGCGATCCATTCGGAACCGGACGCCAATTCTCCGCATATCTGGGCAGCGGACCAAGCGGTGTGCATTGGGCCCGCACCGCCCTTGCAGAGCTACCTGAACGGCGATGCGATCCTGCATGTCGCGAAGGCGACGGGCTGCGACGCGATCCATCCGGGTTACGGGTTCCTGGCCGAGAACGCCGCCTTCGCTGCGGGATGCGAAGCGAACGGCATCACATTCATCGGTCCCGCAGCGGACTCGATCCGGACCATGGGCGACAAGACGGAAGCGCGGCGCGCGGCGATGCGGCTCGGCGTCCCGGTCGTGCCGGGTTCGGAAGACAGTTTCGTCGAACCGGCGATGGCGGCCGATGCCGTGCGCGATATCGGGTTTCCGGTTCTATTGAAAGCACGCTCGGGCGGCGGCGGACGCGGCATGCGGGTCGTCGAGGATGCGGCATCCTTCGAAGGCATGTTCCAACAGGCGACGGCGGAGGCGGCGGCCGCTTTCGGCGACGGCGAGGTCTACCTCGAACGCTTTTTCTCTCGCGTCCGGCATATCGAAGTGCAAGTTCTGGGCGATGGGCAGGGCAATGCCGTGCATTTGTGGGAGCGCGACTGCAGCACCCAGCGACGTCACCAGAAACTGGTCGAAGAGGCCCTGTCGCCCGCGCTGGACGCGGCGGCCCGGGAAGCGATCTGCGCCGCCGCCATCGATCTGACAAAGGGGATCGATTACCGCGGCGCGGGCACGGTCGAGTTCCTCTACGATTCCGCCAAAAAAGGTTTCTATTTCATCGAGATGAACACGCGAATCCAGGTCGAACATCCGGTGACCGAGATGCTGACCGGCGTCGACTTGGTCAGCGAACAGTTGCGCATCGCGGGCGGGCAGGGGCTCGCCTTCGACGCGCCGCCCGCCGCCAAAGGCCACGCCATCGAGTTCCGCATCAACGCGGAGGATCCGGCGAACGGGTTCAGCCCCTGCCCCGGCCGGATTACGGCATGGCGCCCGCCGACTGGCGCCGGCATCCGGCTCGACAGCCACGTCTACCCCGGCTACGACGTGGCGAGCTTCTACGACTCGCTGCTCGGCAAGCTGATCGTGTACGGTGACGATCGGGCCGACGCACTCTCCAAGGCGCGTTTGGCCTTGAGCCGGTTCCAGGTCGCGGGCGTGGCGACGACCATACCGTTCCACCTCGCGTTGCTCGACGATCCGGATTTTCAGGCGGGCGATATTCACACCGGCTGGGTCGAGGCGCGCGCGGCATGAGCCAGACCGTCAATCTGATCGACCTGACCCTGCGCGACGCGCATCAGTGTCTCTGGGCGACCCGCATGACGACGGGGATGATGCGCGACGTGGCGCCGCTGCTGGACCGCGCGGGGTTCGAGGCCATCGACCTGGTCGGCGGTGCGGTGTTCGACGTCTGCGTACGCTACCTGCATGAGGATCCGTGGGAGCGCATGCGCATCCTCCGCGAATGGGTGACCGAGACGCCGATGATCGTCCACACGCGCGGGCAAAGCCTTTTCACCTTCGAATTCTTCGCCGACGACGTGGTCGAACTGGCGGCGGAGCGGTTCGTCGCCAACGGCATGCGCTACCACACACCTTACGATGCGCTGAACGACATCCGGAACCTGGAGATTCCGGTAAAGACGGCGCGCGGGCTGGGCCTGCACACCGTGCCGGGCCTGGTCTATACCCACTCGCCTGTGCACACCGACGCCTATTACGCCGAGAAGGCCAAGCAACTGGTCGCGCTCGGCGTCGACGGCGTGTTCATCAAGGACCCGAGCGGGCTGCTGACGCCGGAACGAATCGTCACCTTGGCGCCGGCGATCAAGGCGGCGGTCGGCGAACTACCGCTGCAGCTTCATACGCATTGCCTGTCCGGGCTCGGTCCCTATGTCGCGCTGCAGGCGGTGAGCCACGGGGTCGAGACGGTGCACACCGCGACCTCGACCCTGGCCAACGCCGCCTCGCACCCGCCGAGCGAACTGTTCGCGCGCAACTGCCGCCGACGGGGTTTCGAGGTGCCAGTCGATCTGGAACGCATCGAGGAGGCCGCGGCCCGGCTCGCCGTGATCGCGCGCGGCGCCGACAAGCCGACCGGTTCACCGGTCGAGTACGACGAGTTCCATTTCCATCACCAGGTGCCGGGCGGCATGATCTCGAACCTGGAATACCAGCTCTCGACCTTGGGCATCGAAGACCGGCTCGACGAAATCCTCGAGGAGGCCGGCCGGGTCCGCGCCGATCTCGGCTATCCCATCGTCGTCAGCCCCTTCGCGCAATACATCGTCACGCAAGCCGTCATGAACGTGATGGGCGCGGAGCGCTACGCCAGCGTGCCGGACGAGGTGCGGCGCTACGTGCTGGGCGGCTATGGCGAAATCGCCGACGAGATCGACCCCAACCTGTTCGACCGCATCGCGCGCGGCGCAGAGCCGATAACGGAACGTCCCGGCGCCCTGGTCCCGCCGGCGCTCGACCGGCTGCGCGCCGAACGCGGCCCCTTCGCCAGCGACGACGACCTGCTGCTCGCTGCCTTCTATGCGCCGCGCGAATACGACGCGCTGAAGGCTGCCGGGTCCATCGACACCACTTCGCCGTTGGATGGCGGCCCGCTGCGCACGCTTATTCGGGAACTCGTTAGGTGGCCGGACATCCGGTCGGTGCATGTGGCGGCGGGGTGAAGTCGGCCGGGGATTTCAGACCGATCGCGGACGGTCCCTCTGAAACGGGATTGCCAAGGCGCGCCCAATCGCCAAGAATCCGGCATCGGATCAATCAAAACCCGTGAGGGAGGGCGGCCGATGCTATCGGTGGAACGAAACCAATATCTGTGCGGCACCGATGCCGGGACGCCGATGGGCGAATTGATGCGGCGGTTTTGGGCGCCGATCCTCCTGTCCAGCGAACTGCCGCAACCCGATTGTCCGCCGGTCAAGGTGAGGCTGATGGGCGAGGACCTGATCGCGTTCCGCGATACCGAAGGCCGCCTCGGACTGCTCGATCGATTCTGTGCCCATCGCGGCGTGTCGCTGTGGTTCGGACGCAACGAGGAATGCGGTATCCGCTGCCCCTATCACGGCTGGAAGTACGACGTGACGGGCCAGTGCGTCGACCTGCCGTCCGAGGATGACAGCACGGGTACCCGCGCGCGGATCAAGCTGAAATCTTACCCCTGTATCGAAAAGGCCGGGGTCATCTGGGCCTATCTTGGCCCACCCGAACAGCGCCCGCCGGAACCGGCGCTGGAATGGACAGAGGTCGGGCCGGGGCAAGTCTACGTGTCCAAGCGCCTGCAGGAATCGAACTACCTGCAGGCTCTCGAAGGCGGTATCAGACTCAAGCCACGTCTCCTGGCTGCACGGCAGCGCGTTGAAGGACGATCCACTGTTCACCGGCAGCCGCGGCAACAAGTACAACGAAGAGGACCGCATGCCGTTCTTCGAGGTCGAGCCGTTCGATGGCTGCCTGCTGATCGGGGCACGGCGCAATGCGGGAAACAGCAAGTATTATTGGCGCATCACGCCGTGGATCATGCCGTGGTCGACGATCATTCCGCCGCGCGCCGGGCATCCGCTGGGCGCGCATGCCTGGGTTCCCATCGACGACGGAAACTGTTGGGCGTGGAGCATCAACTACCATCCCAACCGCGACCTGACCGAGGAGGAACGTGCGGCGATGAAGGCGGGCAAGGGTATCCATGTGACTTACGTTCCCGGAACCTTCATACCCGCGGCCAACAAGCGGAACGACTATCTCATGGACCGGGAAGGTCAGGCGGCGGGGCGGACCTTCAGCGGCGTCGAAGGCATCGCCATGCAGGATGCGTCGCTGCAGGAAAGCATGGGGGCGATCCAGGACCGCACTAGGGAAAACCTGTGCCTGACCGATACCGGGATCGCCATGACGCGCCGCGAACTGATGCGGGCGGTGCAGGCGAATCTCGACGGCGAAACGATCAAGGGCCTCGCGGCGTCGGACCAGAAAGTCCGCTCGGTCGCCATCGAACTGCCGGTCGACACCAACTTCGTCCAGGTCGCGAAGCACGGTCTGTTCGCCGATCTCGGCACCGACCCCCAAACGGTCTAATACCAATTTGCATTGATTAGAACCCATGGGCCCATTTTCGGGTTCCGATGGAGATGATCTTCCAGGGTTGCTCAACGAGGTCGTTCCAGGCCTCGCAGCAGATTGCGACGATATTCTCGTAGGATGTGAACACTCG
>JAKZTB010000132.1:0-2784 GCA_047517345.1 Alphaproteobacteria bacterium | reverse complement strand
TCAGTGAACCGAACGCCGCGTTAACCTCTCGCTTGGCCATGGTGTGTTCCTTTTTGCCAAAGTGATCCAATCAATCACCCGGCATGCCATGGCCGCCTTCCTTCAGCGAGCTTTTTGCAGAACTATTTGTACAGGACCCGCGCAGCCGCTGCCTCAATAGCCGTGCGAGGCTCTTGATCACCCAATCGCCCACCTGATGCCCGTAACTGTCGTTGACCGATTTGAAATGATCGATGTCGAGCAATGCGAACGTCAGCGGCTCGCCATTGCGTCGCGCACGCGCAATCTCCGTCTCCAGCGCCTGTTTGGTCGCACTGTGGTCGAGCAACCCCGTCAAGCTGTCGCGCACCATCAGCGCGCGCAAGGCGCGGAACCGTGTTGCGCGGAGCGCGACCGCGGTCACCAATTGATCCGGATTCATAGACTTTGTCAGAAAATCGTCACCGCCGCGACGCATCGCGTCGAGCTGGCTGTCGGTTTCGGTTTCATTCGACAGGAAGACGATCGGTAATCCCGCCAGCGCCTGGTTCTGACGGATCATCAGCGCCAGCTCGGTGCCGCTGCAGGCCTGCATATAGAGGTCGAGAAGAACGAGCTCTGGTGCAAAGTTGTCGATCGCCTCAAGCGTGTCCAGCGGGTCGGTTACGGTCATCGTGATCATTCCGGCGCCCTTGAGCACCGCATCGCTGTATTGAGCCATGCTGGGATCGTCGTCGATGATCAAAACGCGGAACGGTTCCTTGTCTTCCTGCCCCGTGAGGCGGTCCAAGGTATCGACGAGTTCGGTCACGCTCACCGGTTTCGTCAGGTAGGCGTCGCAGCCGGCGCGTACTGCCGCGATGCGCGCCCTGGCATCGGTTCTCCCGGAAAGGAAGATTACGGGCTGCGGAAGCGCGCCGCCCTCGCGCAGGCGCCGTATCGTATCGGTACCGATCTTGTCGTCGCCTTCGAATACCACATCCATCACGACCGCAGCGCAGTCCGACATTTCCAGTTCGGCGCCCAAGTCGGAAGGTTTTCGCAGCGCGGTGACACTGAAACCGAAATTCTCCAGTTCGGTTCGAAGCTGCGCCGCCATCGCATCGTCGTCTTCAACCAGAAATACCGGTCGGCCTCGTTCGGATCGGGATATGCGGTGCCGGGCGTCGCCGCGCTCGACAGCCGAACTGATCGGCGTATCCGCCCCACGCTCCGCTTTCGTGCGAAGCTCCGCAACCAGCCTGAGGATGTCTTCACGCGACCGTTCGGAAATCCGGCCATCCGTTTCCAACAGGCGATCGGCCGATTGTTCCAGGTTCCGGGCAGTTTCGCCCATCGCGGCATAGCCGAACGTCGCGCCGGAGCCGGCAAGTTTATGGGCGAGATTGCGGAGGTCCAAAAGTGCCGTCGCCGCGTTTTCGTCGCGATGAGGCTGGCTCAGCGGAACCGCGGCTGCTTCTACTTCGTCGATTTTGGATGCCAGCGAATCGACATAATTCGACCGTAGCCGTTCCAGCGTTTCTATCAGGCTACGGCCCTGTTCCGCGCTATCGATCGTCTGCTGCGTTTCCATCCGGCTATCCTGGCGTAACAATACCAATTTTCCGAGAACATTTGGCCGCTCTCGAACCGCTGTTCACCGCGACGGCCGGAAAAGCATCGTTCACCGCGATACTTGCATTGCGACATCGCGATACTTGCATTGTGACATCGCGGGCAAATCCCTCAATTGGGGGATAATTTACGAGAATTTAAATAGAATTTTAAATATCGCACGGCGCATTTAGATTTTTCGCTCTCGGACGCCGATCGCGGCGCTCTCTCCCGAGAGAATTGACCCTGTAGGCCCTCTCCGACACAATCAAATATTAGCTAAAAACACGCAGTCAGGGAGAAATTTCATGAAAGCCGCCGTGTAGCACGAAGTGGGCCAACCGCTTGTGATCGAAGATGTCCAAATCGACAAACCCGGCCCGCGCGAGGTCCTCATCAGGACTGCGGCTGCCGGTGTCTGCCATAGCGATCTGCACTTCATCGAGGGTCTTTACCAGTACCGCTTGCCCGTCGTGCTGGGTCACGAATCCGCTGGTATCGTGGAAGCGGTCGGTTCCGACGTGAATTACGTCTCGCCCGGCGACCATGTCATCACCTGCCTGTCCGCGTTCTGCGGCCACTGCGAGGCCTGCTTGAGCGGCCATATGTCGATCTGCGACGGCCGGGAGACACGCCGCCGGCGGGATCAAGCCTCGCGGCTCGCCCAGGAAGAGCGGCCGATCAACCAGTTCGCAAACCTGTCGTCATTCGCCGAGATGATGCTGGTGCATGAGCATGCGCTGGTGAAGGTCCGCAAGGATATGCCGCTGGACAAGGCGGCGCTGATCGGGTGCGGCGTCACCACCGGCGTTGGCGCGGTGCACAACACCGCGAAAATCGAGGTCGGATCGACCGTTGCGGTGATCGGGTGCGGCGGTGTCGGCCTGTCCTGCATCAATGGCGCTTCGATCGCGGGCGCCGGCCGAATCGTCGCCATCGACGTGGTCGGCTCCAAGCTCAATCTGGCGAAAGAATTCGGCGCGACCGATGTCGTCGACGCTTCGGCGGGCGATCCGGTCGAACAGATCAAGGATATGTTCGACGGCGGCGTCCACTATTCCTTCGAGGCGATCCCCTCTCTGCCAACATCACTGAGACACCGGCCCCGCTTGGAATTACTGTAGGGCGGTGGAGGTGAATACCAATGACCGCAGAGAGAGAATCGATGACATTGCAAGAGATGGGCGCTCCGGCCCTGGGGGTCGAGGAGCG
>JAKZTB010000131.1:0-12382 GCA_047517345.1 Alphaproteobacteria bacterium | reverse complement strand
GCCGTCCGGCCAGCGCAGCCGGAGCAGCGCCGCGCGGCACTGCTCCTCCGTACCGAAGGCCTCTCGAAACGCCTCGTCGCTCAGACCACGCACGCGCGATTCAACCTTGAACCTCATAACCGTGACCCCCTCATACGGAACATATTGAGAACATATACCTCCTCGGACGGAGTGTCACGGATAAACAGGAAACTTTTTGGTCAAAGCTGTGCATTCCTTAGAGTCATCCCATGAGCTTTGCCGGCGAAGCTCATGCTTGGCGATTCGTTGGAATGCGTTATTCGTATTGCCGAATGTCATCAATGACTTTGCCATCGTTCGGCAGCGTGCCCGGCCCGACAAATTCGATAGTCGTACGGATCTTGCATTCGGACCGGAAAGCAACAGCGATCTTTTCTACCAACGCATCGTCGCGCGCTGTCGCTTCGCAGTGCAAGGTCACGGTGTCGAGCCCACCCTCCTCGCCGACGATAAGTCGCATGCGGGACACTTCGCCGAATTTTTTCAGGATGCGATCGATCTGTACCGGGTCGACGAACATACCGCGGACTTTCGTGCGCTGATCCGCACGGCCCATCCAGCCCTTGATTCGCGGCGCCGTGCGGCCGCAGGGGCTGATGCCCGGCAGAATCGCCGAAAGGTCGCCGGTCCCGAACCGCACCAACGGATAGTCTTCGTTCAAGAGCGTGACGACGACTTCGCCGACGTCGCCTTCGGCAACCGGTTCGCCGGACCCGGGCATTACCATTTCGAGGATTATTTCCTCTTCGACGATCATGCCCTCCTGCGCTTCAGATTCGTAAGCGATGTTGCCGACGTCGGCGGTGCCGTAGCCTTGCAGGACTTGAATACCCCGATCGGCATATTCCTTGCGCAGTGGCGGCAGCAGCGCGCCGCCGCCGACCAATGCCTTGGTTATCGAAGAGGCATCGGTGCCCAGCTCGTCCGCCTTGGCGAGCAGGATCTTCAAAAAATCAGGCGTGCCGGCATAGCCGACGGGCCGAAAATGCGCGATGAGTTGGACCTGTTGGTCGGTCTGGCCGACGCCGCCCGGAATCACTGCACAGCCGACCGCGCGCGCGGCCGCATCGAACAGGAAACCGGCCGGGGTCAGGTGATAGGAAAAACAGTTCTGGATGATGTCGCCTGCCCTGAAACCCGATGCGAACAGGGCGCGGCCCATGCGCCAGAAATCGGCCTTCTTGCCTTCCGGTTCGGCGATTGGGCCCGGCGACAGAAACAGGCGCGCCATCTGCCCGACGGGCGTCGCGTTGAGACCGCCGAACGGGGGCGATTTCGCCTGCAGTTCGATCAATTCGCTTTTGCGGGTTACGGGTAGCTGAGCGAGCGCCTCGCGGCTGTCGATTCGCGCCGGATCGACATCTGCCAGCAACGTGGCGTAGCCCTCGGTCGATTTCGCAAGGGCAATCTGTTTCGGCAACGCCGCCATGAGGGTGGCTTCGCGTGCTTCCGGATCGCGTGTTTCGAGATCGTCGTAGTATTCGGTCATGTTCACGCCTTCGTGTCGCGCGCCGGGTCCGGTCCCAAGTGGATAGAATCAAACATATTGCACCCCTGCGACGGTTTCCCGGTGCGTCGAAGGCCCTTGCCGATGGCCCCGCATCGCCTGCGGGACCTTCTTCTGCCGGGAAACCGGGATACGGGATCGTAGGGGTGCCATATGTTTGATTCTATCCACTAGAGCCAGCGCTTTCGCCGCCGATAATGTTTGACGTCGCGATAGCTCTTGCGGCTGCTGCCCGACAGGCCAAGGTAAAATTCTTTTACGTCTTCGTTTTCGCGCAGGTCCGACGCTTGGCCGTCGAGCACGATCCGCCCGCTTTCGAGAATGTATCCGTAATGCGCGAATTTGAGCGCCATGTTGGTGTTTTGCTCCGCGAGCAGGAACGTCACGCCTTCGTCTTCGTTCAGGCGCGTCACGATGGTAAAGATTTCCTCGACGAGTTGCGGCGCCAGACCCATCGACGGCTCATCCAGCAGGATCATGTTGGGGCGCGCCATCAGCGCCCGTCCAATTGCCGTCATCTGCTGCTCGCCACCGGAGATATAGCCCGCCATCGCCTCGCGGCGTTCCTTCAGCCGCGGAAAATAACTGTAGACGAGTTCGAGATCCTCACGCACCGCGTCATTCCCGTCGCCGCGCGTATAGGCGCCGGTCATCAGGTTCTCTTCCACGGTCAGATGTTCGAAACAGTGGCGGCCTTCCATGACCTGGATGACGCCATTGCGGACCATTTCCGATGGTCCCAAATTAACCGTGTTCTCACCGCGAATTTCGATCGATCCCTTGGTGACTTCGCCACGCTCGGATTGCAGCAAGCAGGATATTGCCTTCAACGTGGTCGATTTACCCGCACCGTTCGCACCGAGAAGGGTGACGATACCGCCTTGCGGAACCTGCAGAGAGACGCCCCGCAATACGAGAATGACGTGATCGTAAATGACTTCGATATTCTGCACCTGCAGCAGTGGTTTCGCGTTGCTGGCGGTCGGTGCCTCCGACCCCTGGGTCAGTGTTTCGGCTTCGCTCACGGCCTGATCAATTCCTCATAAAGGCGGGTTTTGTCAAAATCGATGCTTGAAAATCGTCGATTCCGTCATTCGCACTAAAAGCGGCGAAGGCCGCAACGCCCATAATTCGAACGTTGCGACCCTGCCAGTCGTTTCTTCCGCAATACGCGAAGGAATTACGAGCAATTACGCGGGGTAATGCCCTTTTCCTTGGCGTATTTCGCTGCGGACTCTTCGATCATGTTCCGGACCAGTTTCTTGTAGGACGGGATCCAGTCCGTGATCATGTTCCATTGCTTGCCGTCCCATTGCTGGAAGCGGACGCGGCCGCCGCCTTCGTGGTCGAAGCAGGATACGTTCAATTCCGGCACGAGGCCCTCCGCGCCGAGTTCCTTGATACGCGCGGCATCGAGCTTCAGATTCTCGAAAGCCCACTGCATCTGCTCGCCGCTGACCGGACCGACGCCGAATTTCTTCTGCGCCAGACGGATCGCCTCGGTGCTGATGATGCCCCAGACGACGCCGCGATTGTGGAACACGCTGCCGACGCGCGTCGCGCTGACATTGCCCTTCATGGTGCCGTAAACGTGCTCGAAGATCGCCTGGATTACGGGCACGTCGGCGCCGACGGAGTGGAAGTTAGAGGTGATGTAGCCCTTCGCGGCCTTGCCGGCGGGGACCACGTCTTCTTCCGCGCCACACCACCATACGCCGATGATCCGGTCCCGCGGGAAGCCGATACGCGCCGCTTCGCGCAGCGGCACCGTGCACGACACGCCCCAGTTCCGATTAATCACGAAGTCGGGCTTGATCTTGCGGATCTGCAGCCACAACGACTTTTGGTCGATGCCGGGCCACGGCACGGGAATATGCGTGATCTCGAAGCCGAATTTCGCGGCCATCTTGTCGAGAATCGGCTTGGTTTCCTCGCCGTACGGGTGCTTGAGGTGCAAGTTGACGATCTTGGCGCCCTTGAGCTTGTCCTCGCCGCCCAATATTTGCGCCATATACCGGATTTTCGCCGAATTCTGGCTCCAATAATTGGTCAACATCGGGAACGAGTAGGGGAATACACGCCCGTCGGAGGAATCGGTGCGGCCATAGCCAATCTGAAGCACCGGAATCTTGTCCTTGGTCGCGCGGTCGATGAGCGCGTAGGCGACGCCGGTCGACATCGGGTGGATGAACGGCGCGCCCTTGGCGCCGTTCTTCTTCAGGCGCTCATAGCATTCGACGCCGCGGTCGGTCTTGTAGCCGGTATCGCATTCTTCCCAGACCAGCTTGATGCCGTTGATGCCGCCATCGCGCTGATTGAGGAGTGCGAAATAATCCATCATGCCGCCGGGGATACCGGTGCCGCCAGCCGCGAAAGGTCCGGTCCGGTAGACCAGAACCGGGATGAACTGTTCCTTGTTCGGGTCGCTCTTTTTATCCTGTGCAACGGCGGTTTCCGTCGCCGCGGCAGTCAGCATGCCGACGGCAAGCGCCGACAAAAATAGTTTTCGTAAGGTCATTTTACGCTCCCTGTTTTGTGTGCCTGTTTACGTGTTATCAATATCACGCGCGTGGTCTAATTCAACCTGATTGACAATAAATCGAACACTAAGCGGTTGGCCAGAACATTTAACGCCTCCGTTAATGTGGGAAAGGCCAGAGCCGCAATTTTTCTTTCGCCGTCGACCACAATCGGGCGAGGCCGAAGGGTTCGACGATGAGGAAGAACATGATCAGCCCGCCGAACATCATATGCTCGACATTCGACGCCAGATCGGCGAACCCCGATGTCGCCATGTAGGTATGAAATATGAGATTGATGACGATCGGAAGCAAAAGAATGAAACCGGCGCCGAGGATCGAGCCCAACACGCTGCCGAGGCCGCCGATGATCACCATGAAAAGGATATTGAAGGATTGGAACAGGTCGAACGAGGTGATGTCGCACGCCCTCAGATAAATGAAGGCGTACATCGCGCCGGCGACGCCGGCGTAGAATCCGCTGACCCCGAACGCCAGTAGTTTCGCCGGTAACAGCCTGATCCCGATCACTTCCGCCGCCACGTCCATGTCCCGAATCGCCATCCACGAACGGCCAACCGAGCCGCGGATAAGGTTCTTGGCCAGAATAAACAGGACCACGTTGATGAAGAGGCAGAATAGGTAGAAATCGATCGACGATTCCAACGCATAGCCGAATATCACGATCGCTGGCGTGTCCACCGCGCCCATCGCGTTGTCGCCGGAAAACCAGGTTACGGTGGAGAATACCCATTCGATGACGAACTGCGCGGCCAAGGTGGAAACGGCGAGGTAGAATCCCTTGATGCGCATGCTCGGTATGCCGAAGATCACCGAAACGATCCCTGCGCACAGGCCGGCCAAAATGAACACGACGAATATATTCAGTTCCGGAATACGGGTGGCGAAATTGTACGCCGCGTAGGCGCCGACCGCCATGAAGCCGCCGTGGCCGAGCGAAAGCTGACCGCAATATCCCAGCAGAATGTTTAGCGACAGCGCCGCCAGCGACCAAATCAGTATCGGGATCAGAAATGCTTCGATCACGTATTCCGACGCGACAATAGGCAGTACGGCGACCACAAAGAACAGGCCGGCGTACATGAACCATCGGTCCTGCGGGATCGGGAAAATTGCCATGTCGGATTTGTAGTTGGTCTTGATCTGACCTGCTTCGCGATAAAACATGATGCCTGTATCCCGTTTCTTAGACGCGTTCGATGATGACGTCGCCGAACAATCCCTGCGGTCGCCACATCAAAACCAGCATGGCCAGAACGTACGGGAAAAAGCCTTCGATTCCGCCGCCGACCAAGGGGCCGATGAAAACCTCTCCCAACTTCTCGCCGGCGCCGATGATCAGTCCGGCGACGATGGCGCCTGTGATCGAATTGAAGCCGCCGAGTATCAGAACCGGAAGCGCCTTCAACGCAATGATCGACAAGCTGAATTGGACGCCGAGACGCGTCCCCCACAGAGCACCGGCGACCAGCGCCACCAGTCCCGCTATCGACCAGACGATTGCCCAGATGCGGTTCAAGGGAATTCCGACCGACATCGCGGCCTGATGGTCGTCGGAAACCGCGCGCAGCGCGCGACCGACCTTCGTCTTGTTGAAGACGATCGAAAGGACCAGGACGAGCCCCCCGGCGATAAACGCCGCCGTTACATCGAACATGCTGATGAACACGCCCGTCGACTCCGCCAAAGACTCCCAAGGGACGTCCTCGATGCCGATGTCGAGGCCATGCACCTCGGCGTCCCAGACCGCCTGTGCCAAGCCTTCGAGAAAATAATTGAGGCCGATCGTGATCATGAACAAAATAATCAGCGGCTGGTTCACCAGGGGCCGCAGCACGATCCGTTCGATCAATATGGCAAGCACCGTCATCACGCCCATGGTAATCAGCGCGGCGAGCCACAACGGCAGCCCCATTTCGATGAAGCGCACGAAGGTCAGCGCCGCGAACAGGACCATCGCGCCCTGCGCGAAATTGAAGACGCCCGACGCCTTGAATATCAGCACAAATCCGAGCGCCACCAGCGAATACATCACGCCCGAAAGCAGGCCGGCGATCAGGACTTCGATTATAAAGAGTATATCCATGTGAATTGCCTGCCCTGTCCTACGTCAATTCCGTCGGCGATCAGTGACTCACGCCGAGATACGCGTCGATTACTTTCTGGTCGGCGCGCACCGCGTCCGGCGTTCCGTCGGCGATCTTGGCGCCGTAGTCGAGCACGACGACGCGGTCGCAAATATCCATGACCACGCTCATGTCATGCTCGATCAGACAGACAGTGGTACCGAATTCGTCGTTCACATCGAGGACGAACCGGCACATGTCCTCCTTTTCCTCGACATTCATGCCCGACATCGGTTCATCGAGCAGCAGCAAATCCGGTTCGGCGGCGAGCGCACGGCCCAGTTCGACGCGTTTTTGCAGCCCATAGGGCAGCCTGCCCACCGGCGTCTTGCGGATCGATTCGATTTCGAGAAAGCTGATAACGCGTTCCACGACTTCGCGATTGGCCACTTCTTCGCGCTCCGCCGGCCCCCAGCGCAGTGCCTGCAGCAAAAAATTGCATTTCATTTTCAGGTTCCGGCCGGTCATGATGTTGTCCAGCGTCGACATCCCGCGAAACAGCGCCAAATTCTGAAAGGTGCGCGCGATCCCCTTCACCGCCGCCTCGTGTGGGCGCATCAGGTGGGTTTCCCCCTTGTAGAAGATGGTTCCTTCCTGCGGGTGATAGACGCCGTTGATGACGTTCAGCATCGACGTCTTGCCGGCGCCGTTGGGTCCGATAATGGCGCGAATTTCGCCTTCCCTGATGTCGAAGCTTACGTCGCGGATCGCCTTGACGCCGCCGAAGCTGAGACGGATGTTCTGGACCGACATCAGCACCTCGTCCGCGCCCCGTTCGCCAGTTGCACGGGTTTCCGATGTTCCCATGACGGCGGTCATTCGGCGGCCTGCAGGGCGGGTGCGCTGGCCTTGCTACTCGAAAAATCTATGTTCCGGATTTCAAGATCGGCGCTGACCATGTCGGTGCGCCCATCCTCGAACGTCACCTCCGTTTCGATCGCGCAATGGGTTTGATCTGAATAAAGCGCGTCGATCAGCACCTTATACCGGTCGGCGACGAAGTTGCGCCGTACCTTGCGGGTGCGCGTCAATTCGCCGTCGTCGGCGTCCAGTTCCTTATGCAAGATCAGGAAACGGTGAATCTGCGAACCGGCCATTTGCTCTTCCGTCGCTAAACCCCCGTTCACCTTCGCGATATGTTCGGCGACGAGGTTGTAGACTAGCGGATTGGCCGCGAGTTCCTGGTAACTGGCGTAGGAAATTTTTTGCCGCTCCGCCCAGTTGCCGACGGCGTTGAGGTCGATATTGATGAAGGCGGACACGTAATCGTGGCCATCGCCGAACGTCACCGCTTCGGAGATGCTGGGGAAGAACTTCAACTTGTTCTCGATATATTTTGGCGCGAACATCGATCCGCTGTTGAGCTTTCCCACGTCCTTGGCGCGGTCGATGATGCGAAGATGGCCGTCTTCGCCGACGAACCCGGCGTCGCCGGTGTGGACCCAGCCATCATCCGTCTTGGTTTCCGCCGTCGCTTCGGGATTCTTGTAATATTCCTGGAATACGCCGGGACTGCGGAACATGACCTCGCCATCGTCCGTGATTTTCAGCTCGACTCCGGGCGCCGGCGGGCCGACCGTGTCCGGTTTGATTTCGCCGTCGGGCTGGATGGTCACGAAAACGCTGGCTTCCGTGCTGCCGTACAGCTGTTTGAGATTGAGACCCAGGCCGCGATAGAAGTTGAAGATATCCGGACCGATCGCCTCGCCGGCGGTATAACCGAGCCGCACTCGGCTGAGGCCCAAATTATTTTTCAAAGGTCCAACGACCAGGATATTGCCGAGCCAGAACAGCAGCCGGTCGGTTATGGAAACCGCCTTGCCGTCGAGAATTCTCGGGCCGCAGCGCCGCGCCACTTCCATGAAATAGTGAAACATGTTCCGCTTGATCCAGCCGGCGTCCTCGATCCGGATCATGACGGTCGTCAGCAGGTTTTCGAAGATCGCCGGTGGTGCGAAGAAATAAGTCGGTCCCAATTCCTGGATGTCCGTCAGGACCGTTTCCGGCGATTCCGGGCAGGAAACGCAAAACCCGACGATATAGGATTGAGCATAGGAAAAAATATGGTCGCCGATCCACGCCATCGGCAGATAGGCGAGGATATTGTCGGTTTCCCGTAAGTTCTCGAAAACCGCTGCGTTGTATGCCGTTTTCAGGATATTGGAATGGCTCAGTACGACGCCCTTCGGCCGGCCCGTGGTGCCCGAGGTATAGGCCATGACCGCTTCATCGTCGCCCTTGGTCGCGTCGACGGCTTTTTCGTAGAAATCCGGACGTTCCGCGTCATAGGCCCGCCCCATCTCGGTCACGGCATCGAAGCTGGCGATATATTCTTGCTCGTAGTGCCGCATACCGCGCGAATCGTCGTAAATGATCGCCTTCAGCTGCTCTTTTCCTTCCGAAATCTGCAGCAGCTTGTCGACCTGCTCTTGATTTTCGGCAACCGCAAATTGGATTTCCGCATGCTCAAGCACGTAGCCCAGCTCATCCGCGACCATGTCCTGATAGACCGGTACGGGAATCGCGCCGATCGATTGCGCGGCGGCCATGGACCAGTAGAGCCTGGGGCGGTTGTCGCCGATGATGGCCAGCTTGTCGCCCGGCGCGCACCCGAGCGCCTTCAATCCGCAGGCAAGTGCCCTGATTTCCCTGGCGCTTTCCACCCAGGTCCAGCTTTGCCAGATTCCGAGGTCTTTTTCCCGCATCGCCGGAAGGTCGCCGCGCGATTGCGCGTTGTATCGGAGAATTTTCGGGAACGTATCGTACGTGGCTATGTCGATAAGAATCGTCACGACATCAAAGTCCTCCCGTTGCAAGAATCTTCGATTGGCCAACTCGCATGTGTGAGAGAACGCGCATCGGCGCCGTCATTCGCTTCGCTCCCTGCCTTGTCACCCGTTCTCTTATGTCCGGCGTTGGCCGGCTATTGTAATTTTCGGAAACTCGTAGCCGTTGCCGCGTGAAAGGTCAAGCGGTCACTCGCCGTCGCGGCGCTGGCCCCGAACCGTTTATTTTACAGGCTTTGCGCCAATTAACTCGCGAACGCGCCGGGCCCATTCTATGGCCCTGTCATTGTCTGGCTCTTGCCCGAAAAGTCCTTCCAAATAGGTTTCGGTCATGAGCTGCATCGCTGCAACGTGATTTATCGAAGCGGCTTTTTCGGCCCAGTAAAATGCTTTCTCCTGGTTCGCTTTAACGCCAATGCCGTCCTGGAAATAAAGGCTCATTTCGTACATTGAGGTCGAGTCTCCGCGTTCCGCGGCTTTGTGCGTGACCGCAACGGAATCCTTCATGCGGCCGAGTTGCGCGTAAATCACCGCGGCCGCTTGGTGCGCGAGGATGTTCTCGGGTTGCAAGCGCAATACGGTTTCGATCGGTTCGACCGCGTCTTGATAGCGGCGAATGGCGCCAAAGAGACCCGCCAAGTCGAAATGGGATTGCGGATCGCTCGGTCGTTCGGCGGCGATCTCCCGATAGACACGGATGGCCGCTCTGTAGTTTGCAGTCGTGGAATAGCTGCGGGCCAGGTTGCGGCGGGATTGCAGATCGTTCGGGTTTTCCCGTACCGCCAATATGCAAGTCGCGACGTCGCCGTTATCGGCATTACGGGCGCACCGTTGCGCCGCGGTTTCTCTCGACGCCACGGCGGCGGTCCCCGTCCAGATGGCCAGAATCGCAACGGCCGCGCCGAACGCGTGGAAGGTTCCCATAGTGTGGCTCCTCCTGGTCAAATTACGTCGCTTGCCTTAATCGTAAGCCGGGTTTGCGGCGACCGAAAGCGAGACGCAGATCACCCGTATAAACAAATCAGAGCGCTGGGCAAAATCGTGTCATCTAAAAACTTCGTGAATTCGCCGATGGGCGAGGGCGTCTCGACCGTCGATCTGGGCGGGCGTGGGATAGCCGTGCGCCGCATAGCGTCGGCAGGGTCAGCTGGAAATCCAGTTCTTGTTTTCCTGCATGAAGGGCTCGGCTGCATCGGCATGTGGAAGGACTATCCAGACGCATTGTCGGCGACGACGGGATGTTCGGCACTCATTTACGACCGGTTCGGACATGGCGGCTCGAGCGCGGAGGCAAGCGAAAGGGACTCGAATTTTTTCGAGGTGGAAGCCTATGACGTCCTCCCGGCGCTCTTGTCGGCGTGCGGCGTCTCGGATGCGATCCTGGTCGGTCACTCCGATGGCGGGACGATCGCCCTGCTGCATGCGGGCCGTGCCCCGGTACGCGGCGTGATCACCGAGGCCGCCCATGTCTTCGTCGAACCGGAGTCCCTTTCGGGCGTTGCGGCGGCACAGCATGCCTGGGAGGACGGAGAGTTTCGTGCCCGTTTGGGCCGCCATCACGGCGAGGGGACCGCGGCGATGTTCGGGGCCTGGTCCGAAATGTGGGCGGCGCCTTGGTTCTGCGATTGGAATATCGAAGATGCGCTGCCGGCGATCGAGTGTCCGTTGCTGGTCATTCAGGGGCAGGACGACGGGTACGGCACGAAAGCGCAGGTCGCGGCGATCGTTCGCGGCGTGTCCGGTCCGGTGCAGAACGCGATCTTGCCGGATTGCGGCCACGCGCCTCATATCCAGGCGCGCGATGCCGTCCTTGCCCGGATGACGGCGTTTATCCTGTCGCTCTTGAAATGATCGTCGACTAGCCGTCCAGATCGGCGATGGCGGCCGCGACCTCGCGGCCTCGCGCGGCCTGTTCCGTGGCGATGGCCGCGCATTGTCCGGTATAGGCGGTCGGGTCCAGCAGCGCTGCGATTTCGTCCGTGTTCAGATGGGCGCGGATAGTTTCGTCTTTGGCAAGCAGCGACTCGAAGGAATGGTCGCCGGTCGCCGCGGCCTGGGCCGCGTCGTAAATCGCGTCATGCGCTTCCTGGCGGCCGATATGCGTGCCGAGCGAAAGCATCAGCGCTTCACCCATGATCAAGCCGCCGGACAGATCGAGATTGCGGCGCATCCGCGCGCCGTCGACTTGAAGTCCGGTGATCAAGATTTCCATCCGGCTGAGGATGTCGCCGGTCAGGGCGCAAGCCTCTTCGATCGCATGACTCATCATCAGGCTGGTCGTGCGGTCCGCCTCGTGTTCGGTTTGCATGGCCTCGAGCGCCAGCGGTACCAGCGCGCGGAGCTGCGCCGCCGCCGCGACCATATCCTGTGTCAGTTTCGGGTTGCGTTTTTGCGGCATCGTGCTGCTGCCGACGGTGCCCGGCGGCACCGGTTCTTCGACTTCGCCAAACTCCTGCTTCATCAACGTGTAGATTTCCCGGGCAATCTTGCTGCAGGTCGCCGCGAGCATGCCGAGCAGGCAGACATACTCCGCCTGATGGTCGCCGATGGTGCGCGCGGGCGCCGACATCGGCTGCATATCGAGATGGGCGGCCATGCGCGCCTGAATCTCCGGGCCAAATTCACCGAACGACGCGAAAGTGCCTGCGGCGCCGCCCAGCATGGCGCAGAAGACCCTCGATTCCGCTTCGCGCAGACGTTCGACGTGGCGGCAAAGCTCGTCGATCCAGATACCGACCTTGAAGCCGAACGTCGCCGGTACGGCGTGCTGCCCGTGGGTGCGGCCGGGTAGCGCCATGTCCTTCGTGCGCTCCGCCAGGTCAGCCATCGCGGTTAGACTCGCCGCAATCTGACGCAGGAAAATTCGATGCGCCTGGCGCACCAGCAGCAATTGGCCCGTCTGCGTAATGTTCTGCGTGGTCGCGCCCCAATGAACATATCCGCCGGCCTCGTCGCCACAGATCCGGGCGAGTTCCCAGATCAAGGGGACAAGCGGATGCGCGGTACGGCGCAGCCCCTCTTCGATGTTGGCTCTGTCGAGCAACCCGATTCGCGATTTTTCGACAATAACGGCGGCGGCGGGCTCCGGGATGACATCCAGCTCAGCTTCCGCTTTCGCCAATGCGGCTTCCACGTCAAGCCAAGCCTGCCAGCGGGATTCAAGTGTGAACAGCGATCTGATGCCCGCATCGGGCACGCGCATCGAAGTCGGATTGTCCTTCATTCGGTCTCCAACGGTTGAATTCCAGGGCGTTACCAGTTTAAGAGTCTGGCTCGTAATATGTTGCTGTTTTCATTGGCGATTGTCGAGTCGGATGGCAGGAGCGGCCCGCCGGGCGATGCCGGGCATCGGCCAAGGGCCGCGACGCACCAGCCGGCCGAGAAGCGCCAACCCTCCGGGTG
>JAKZTB010000130.1:0-6627 GCA_047517345.1 Alphaproteobacteria bacterium | reverse complement strand
CTCCTGCTCGACCCTGCCGTCGTGACAAAATCCTGCCTTGGAGCGGCCCATTGTCACGAATAGCCGTTTTCGGCCGTTCGTCTCGACACAAAAAACGCACTAAATCAATGCCTTAGATTTTCCATACCAGACCCACACCCGTCGCCGAGGTCTATTTCGCGGCGGATGCGTACGAGGGCGAGGACCGGGCGGACTATATAAGGCGCGAGGTGGGGGCGCAGTTTCCGGGATAAATCTTGCCGGGGACCGGTAGGTTTGCGACAGTTTAGTCGAACGTACAACCAGGGAGATTGCCATGGGGGAATTGGCGCTGGCCTATGAGGCGCGGAGTTACAGCACCGGCATCGTCGGCCGGTCGATCTGCAACGCGCGCAACCATCATTGGGTGGCCGAGAACACCGGCGGCGAGGCGGTCGGGGCGGGCGAGCTGTTCTGCGCGTCCATCGCGGCCTGCGCGGTGAACATGGTCTCGACCATCGCCGATACCGAGAACCGTGCGCTCGACGGCATGGAAGTGTCCGTCGAACTGTACCGCGACTTCGACAAGCCGCAGGGCGAGGTCTCGCTGTACGACGCGGCTAGGGTCAAATTCGAGATGTGGGGCGTCAGCGACGACGACGCGCGCTTCCTGGTCAAGACGTGGAAACAACGCTGACCCATCTATGGTTCAGTCGCCGTGGCGACTGCGGACACAGAGGTCGAATTTGCGGCACATGTAGAGGCGCGGGATGAATGAGACGGGTTAAGCGCCTCTGGCGGCACGAGCGATTATGAATTTCTAATCCGTTGAAATTACGAAATTAACTCCCCGCTGTTGGACAGCCCCACGCCGGAACCGATATAAGCGAGGGAAGCAAACGCAATCGGGACGGTCGGGATGGCTGATTTTCCGCGGAAATCGTTAGACGAATGGCAGGCCCTGGCCGAGCGGGACTTGCACGGCAAGCCCCTGGAATCGCTGCAATGGCGGACGCTCGAGGGGATCGAGGTCAAGCCGGTCTATACCGCCGCCGACCTGGAGAATCTCGAGCATGTCGGCACGATGCCCGGGCTGGCGCCGTTCGTGCGCGGACCGCGCGCGACGATGTATGCGGCGCGGCCGTGGACGGTGCGGCAATATTCCGGTTTCTCGACGGCGGAAGAATCGAACGCGTTCTACCGGCGCAATCTCGCGGCCGGGCAGAAGGGGCTGTCGATCGCCTTCGACCTGGCGACCCACCGCGGCTACGACAGCGATCATGAACGGGTCGTGGGCGATGTCGGCAAGGCCGGCGTGGCGATCGATTCTGTCGAGGACATGAAGATCCTGTTCGACGGCATCCCGCTCGATCAGATGTCGGTCTCCATGACCATGAACGGCGCCGTGCTGCCGGTGCTGGCGAGCTTCATCGTCGCCGGCGAGGAGCAAGGCGTCGCGCAGAAGGACCTCAGCGGCACGATTCAGAACGACATCCTGAAGGAGTTCATGGTCCGCAACACCTATATCTACCCGCCGGAACCGTCGATGCGGATCGTCTCCGACATCATCGCGCACACCGCCTCGCACATGCCGCGTTTCAACTCGATTTCGATCTCCGGCTACCACATGCAGGAGGCGGGCGCGACCTGCGTGCAGGAGCTCGCCTACACCATCGCCGACGGCATCGAATATGTCCGCGCGGCGCAGGCGCAGGGTCTCGACGTGGACGCCTTCGCGCCGCGCCTGTCCTTCTTCTTCTGCATCGGCATGAACTTCTTCATGGAGATCGCCAAGCTGCGCGCGGCGCGGTTCCTGTGGGCGCATCTGATGCGCGACAAGTTCCAGCCGCGGGAAGACAAATCCCTGATGCTGCGCACCCACTGCCAGACGTCCGGCGTCTCGCTGACCGAGCAGGACCCCTACAACAACATCATCCGCACGACGATCGAGGCGCTGGCGGCGGGCCTCGGCGGCACGCAGTCGCTGCACACCAACGCCTTCGACGAAGCACTGGCCTTGCCGAGCGAATTCTCCGCCCGGATCGCGCGCAACACGCAGCTGATCCTGCAGGAAGAGACCGGGATCACGAAAGTGGTCGACCCGCTGGCCGGCAGCTATTACGTCGAAAGCCTCACCGCCAGCCTGATCGCGGAGGCGGGCAAGCTGATCGATGAGGTCGAGGAGATGGGCGGCATGACCCAGGCGGTCGTCGCCGGTGTGCCGAAGCTGCGCATCGAGGAATCCGCCGCGCGGCGCCAGGCGATGATCGACCGCGGCGAGGAAGTGGTCGTCGGCGTGAACAAGTACCAGCCGGCGGAACGGGACGAGGTCGATATTCTCGACATCGACAACACGAAAGTGCGCGAATCGCAGATCAAGCGTTTGATAGACGTGCGCGCCACGCGCGACGAAGCAGCTTGCGAGGCGACGCTGCAGGCGCTTGGCAACGCGGCAAAAGACGGCACCGGCAACCTTTTGGCGCTGTCCATCGAAGCGGCGCGCGCGCGCGCGACGGTCGGCGAGATTTCCGACGCGCTGGAAACCGTCTACACGCGCCACCGGGCGGAAATCCGCTCGATCTCGGGCGTTTACGGTGCCGCCTATGACGGCGACGAAGGGTTCGAACAGATCAAGGCGGACGTCGAATCGTTTGCCGCGACGGAGGGCCGGCGGCCCCGCATGCTGGTGGTCAAGCTCGGGCAGGACGGGCATGACCGCGGCGCGAAAGTCATTGCCACGGCCTTCGCCGATATCGGTTTCGACGTCGATATCGGGCCGCTTTTTCAAACGCCGGAGGAGGCGGCGCGCCAGGCCGTCGAAAACGACGCCCATATCATCGGCGTATCTTCGCAGGCGGCAGGTCATAAAACTCTAGTGCCGGCCTTGCTGGAAGCCCTGAAACAGCTGGGCGCGGGCGATATTCTGGTCGTGTGCGGCGGCGTCATCCCGCCGCAGGACTATGCCGGATTGAAGGCGCAGGGCGTCGCCGCCGTTTATGGGCCCGGCACGCATATCCCGGCCGCCGCGGCGGAAATCATGGGGCTGATCAAGGGACGGCGCGAAGCGGCCTGACGGGGACTTCTGCGAAATAATTCGAACGTGGTCGTTTCTCCCCCCCATCCTAACCTTCCCCCGCAAGGGGGGAAAGGATAGTGTCGTATTTTCAATAAGTTATACCCTCCCCCTTGACGGGGGAGGGCCAGGGTGGGGGTGGACGGCGTCCCCTCTCGTCATTTCGCAGAGATCTCCTGATGGGGCGGTAAGTGGGCGAGTGTTGCGGTCCGTCGTTTATTTTTCGCCGCAAAAGGCGTAATTTCACACGATGCCGGCGAACGTCACCGAACTGCCCCGCTCGGGGCGTCATGTGCAGGCCGGACCGGGCGACGATCCCCTTGCCGCCGCGGCCGCTGCATCGCGATTCGCGCGCCGTCTCGTCTTCGGCGGGACTACCGCTTCCGCGGCCTGGCTGGCGCTTTGCGCCTGGTACGTGCACGCTTATCTCGGCTGGGGTCTCTTGGCCGCCATGCTGCCGCACGAGTTGGCTGCGTTCGTCGCCGGGGTGACCATGCCGCTGGCGTTTTTGTGGCTCGCCCTGGTGTTCATGAAACCGAATCGGGAGCTACGCCAGCACACCGAGGCATTGCGCAGGCAGCTTGCCCTGCTGACCTATCCGGCAGAGGAGGCAGAGGCCCGAATTCGAACCGTTGCCGACGCGCTCAGCGCGCAGACCGATTCGCTCAGCCGGGCGAGCGACCAAGCGGCGGTCCAGCTCAACGACGTCGCGGAAGCGATGCTGCGCAATTCGGAAAAACTGACCCAGGCAAGCGAACAGGCCGCGATGGAAGCGGGCGAGCTGCGCATCGTCTTGTCCGAACAGGCGGACGCATTGTCCGGCCTCGCCGACCGGTTCGAGGCGCAGCAGCACGCGGTGCGCGAGATCACCCACCGGCAGACCGCGGAGCTCACCTCCGTGAACCGGAACAGCCTGCAGCAATCCAAGGAGATCGGCGCCTCCTTGCACGACATGTCCGACCAACTGACCGCCGCCTCCGAACGCGCGGCGGAGAAGGCCAAGGACATGGGCGGCCTGTTCCGCGAATACACGGATACCATGTCGAAAGCGGCGGAGAATGCGTCGGCGCGCAGCGTGACCATCGGCGAGACGCTCGGCAAAGGGACCCAGGACCTCAATGCCGCGAGCGAACTGGCCGCGGCGCGGGCACAGGATATCGCCGCGGAACTGCGCCGCCAGACGGTTCGCGTGACCGACCGGCTCAAGGAATCCTTCGATATCCAATCGCACGCGTTGAACAGCGTTGCGGCGCGCACCGGCGAGGAGATCGATCGTTTCGGCGGCGCTTTGGATCGCCAGGTGGCATCGTTGCAAACCACACTTGAATCGGCGTTAGCGAAACATGGTTCGACCGTCGACGGCATGATCGATATGTCCGCCTCCCGCATCGACAAGCTGGGCCAGAGCCTGCGCGAGGCGACCGACACTGTATTGCGCCAGATCGACGAAGGGTTCTCGCGGCGGACGGACGACCTGTCCACGACGATCGAACGCATGGCTGCCGACGCGAACGAGCTTATGTCGTCGATGCATCAGCAAATGAACGATATCGCCCAATCGGCGCAGGGCGCTTCGGAGCAAAGCGTCCGCATCAAGGATTCCCTGGAAGCGCAAAGCGAGCAGCTCACCCAGTTGACGGCGACATTGACGCAGCGGGCGCAGGACGTGGATGGTGCGGCCGTCAAACACGGCGAAGAATTGAAGCGTGCAGCGGCCGACGCGAACCAGAAGATCGAGTTGATGGGTAAGACTTTACGCGCCCAGGCGCAGGAGGTGTCGAAGGCCTTCGATCTCGCTTCGGTGCGTGCCGATTCCATCCGCGAAACCCTGGAGCGGCAGGTCACCGCCTTGTCCGCCATGTCCGAACGGGCGTCGGAACAGGCGCAACAGATCGACACGGCGCTGGGCGCGCGCGCCGAACAGATCCGCGGCATTCTGAGCAGCGGCGTCAGCGAAGTGAGCGACGCCTACGGGCCCGCGGTAACGCAAGCGCGCGGGTTAAGCGACCAGCTGAAAAAGCATGCCGTATCGCTGCGAGAATCTGCGGATTGGGCCGCCGGCCAGGCGCAGTCCGTCGGCGATCTTCTGCAGCGGCAAAGCCAGGACCTGCGCGCCGCCTCCGACCATGCCTCGCATCGGGTGCGCGAAATCCGGGAGGCGATCCAGCAGCAGACCCGGGAACTGGAAGAGAGTTCCAAAAACGCGGCCGAGGCCGCCAAAAGGATCCGCGAAAGCTTGCGCGAGGACGGCAACGCAGTGGCGGCGCTCGTCGGCACGCTCAACGAACAAGTCCGGCTGGTCGAGCAGACGGTCGAAGAACAGGCAGGTCAGCTGGATGAGGCGTCGCGCAACGCCGGCGCGCGGACGACCGAAATCGGCGATACGCTGACCCGTCAGGTGGATCAGCTCGTCGCGGTCGCCGATCAGGTGATCAAGCGGATCATGGAAGCGGGCCGTGCTTTCCACAGCGAATCCGGTGGACTGAACGAATCGGTTCAGACGGCCTTGCGTTTGATGAGGGAGGTCGGCGCGCGTTTCAGCGAACAAAGCGAGCGCCTGACCACCGCGTCGATTCAAGCCGGTATGCAGGTAGACGATAATCGCGAAGGGCTCCGCGTACAGGCCGAAGAATTGTCCCGGTCCGCCGGGGACGCACTGGCGAACATGAAATTGATTGGCGATGCGTTCGCGCAACAGACCGCGGGCCTGACCGGCGCGTCCGATCAAGTGGCGTCCCGGTTGAGCGAATTGTCCGATTCCTACAAGCTGCAGGCGGACGAGGTCGGTACGGTCAGCGAGAGTGCAACCCGCCGGCTGCGCGAGGCGATGGACGAGCTCGCCAAACAAAGCCCGGCGATGACGTCGGCGGCCGCGCAGGCCCGGTCCACATTCGAAGGTGTGGCGGAGAAGGTACAAAGTGGCAGCCGCGATGTCCTCGAGTCGCTGGACGCGGCGATCACCAAGGCGAATGAAGCCGGCAAGGTGTTCGACCGGCAAACGGCGCGGTTGACGCAGGCGTCGGCGGACGCTTCCGAACAGGCAAGGCGTTTGGCCCAGGAAGAGCTGGTTCTGCGGCGCGACCTGTTCCTGAAGACGGCGCGATTCATCGTCGAGGATCTTGATTCAACGTCGATCGACCTGACGCGGGTTCTGCACAACGACGTGCCGGAAGCGGATTGGAAACGCTACGTGAAAGGCGATCGCGGTGTGTTCACGCGCGCGCTCTTGCGTGGCCGGCAGGCGTCGCTCGCCGCGCGAGTCACGGAAAAAATCAAAACCAATCACGAGATGCGCGATTACGTTGTCCGCTACGTCGACCAGTTCGACAGGCTGCTGAACGAGGCGCAGGACTCCGATCCGGAAAATCTGCTGCATTCGACCTTCATGACGGCGGATGTGGGCAAGCTCTACATACTCCTCTGTCGCGCGCTCGGGCGCGAGGAATAGTGGCGTAGCGTGTCGCTAACACACGATATGACCGGTCTATGTAACAGATGATCTGTCCGGTTTTAGATTTCCTCCAAATCTGGAGGAATCGGATGCGCCGGACGGAGCAGTTGCAGGGACTGAGATTGATGAAGTTCGAGGATGTCTA
>JAKZTB010000129.1:0-16184 GCA_047517345.1 Alphaproteobacteria bacterium | reverse complement strand
GGCAGTCCGACAAGCCTAAAAAGGATGTCTGGCTCCGGCCCCTGCGACGGGATTGGAAACGCACCCTCAATCGCTAAAATCGGCCGGGGCGAATGGAAACGCCCGCGCTGATTCCACGGCCTGAACGAACGCTTACGTTTGAAACACCGCAATACGGCACCTGCCCGTTCCGGCGCGCGTGCGAATTTGCTAACTTCATGTCATGGCAACGAAAGCGAACCAGTATTCGGAGACCCTAACCGGCCTGCTTGAGGCGTCGGCCGCTGCTGCGCCCGAGACGCCGGCGTTGATTTATGGCGGGACATCGTTGTCTTTCGCAGGCTTGGCGGCGCAGGCGCGCCGTGCCGCGGGCGGGCTTGCTTCGCTGGGCGTCAAGCCGGGGGACCGGGTTGCGTTCTGGCTGCCCAATACGCTGGCCTATGTGACGCTTTATTTCGCCTGTGCCCGGCTCGGCGCGATAGCGGTTGCGGTCAACACGCGGTTCCGGTCCGGCGAAGTCGGCGATATCGTCGGGCGGACGGGCGCGAAGGTGCTGGTGCTGTGGCCGGATTTTCGCGGTATCGATTTTCCAGGCATACTGGCCGACGTCGCCCCGGCCGCGTTGGAGCGGCTTGAGACGGTCGTCGTCTATACCGAAGGCGACGATGCGCCGAGCGTATCCATACCCGGCACCCGGACGGTGGCGTGGGAACGGGTCGCCCGCCATGCCCGCTTCGACGGCGACCACGCGTCGCCCGACGGCGGTTGCAACATCTTCACCACATCCGGCACCACCAAGGCGCCGAAATTCGTACTGCACGGCCATGCCGGGATCGCCAAACACGCAAAAGAAGTCGCAACTCAATTCGGATTGCGGGAGCCGGGCACCGTTGCCTATCTCGGGCTGCCATTTTGCGGTGTGTTCGGCTTCTGTCAGGTCATCGCAGCGCTGGCCGCCGCAAAACCGACCATCCTCACCACCGCATTCGACGCCGAAGAGGCCGTACGGCTCATGGCCGGCCACAGCGTCACCTATTTCAATGGCAGCGACGATATGGTCGACCGGATGCTGGCCATTACGGGCGACCGGAAACCGTTTCGCCAGATTCAATCGGCCGGATACGGGATCTTCAATTCGGAGCTTGCGGACATCGTCGACCGCGCCGACGCGGCCGGGCTGACGCTGACGGGACTTTGGGGAATGAGTGAACTGCAGGCTCTGGTCGCGTGGCGCGATCCGAAGGCCAGCGCAAAGACCCGTGCGAAAGCGGGCGGGGACCTGGTATCGCCGACAGCGCAAGTTCGCGTGCGCGACCCGGATAGCGGCGCACTGCTGGGCGTCGGCGAGGCCGGCGAGCTCGAAATTACCGGACCGAGCCGAATGCTCGAATACTACGAGAATCCCGAGTCGACGGCGGACGCGGTTACGGAAGACGGTTTCATCCGCACCGGCGATCTCGGCCGATTGGAGGCCGATGGCGGTTTCGAGTTCCTGTCCCGGATGGGCGACGTGCTGCGGCTCGGCGGATTTCTGGTCGCACCGGCGGAGATCGAGGCCGAAGTCCAGTCGCATAAGACCGTGGAAAGCGTGCAAGTCGTCGGTGCCGGCAGCGCAGCCGGCAACCGCGCCGTCGCCTTCGTGGTCCCCATCGAAGGCAGCACGGTCGACGAAACGGCGATCCAGGCGCACTGCGCCCGGCAATTGGCGAAGTTCAAGGTTCCGGCGCGGGTGATATCGATCGATGCGTTTCCGGTCACCGAAAGCGCGAATGGCATCAAGATCCAGCGCGGCAAACTGCGTACGATGGCCGAGGAAATCCTGAGGGAAACGGATTAGGCGCTGACTTGAATTATTTTTTCTGCGCACGCAGCCAATTCCAGACCAGCTTTTGCGCCTTCGCCAGCTCCTTCGATTTCAACTTCTTCGCGATCTGTCGTACTTTAAAGCTGTTCCACTGTACGCGGCGCGGCTGCGTGCGCGGTTCGGACAGGACCATCCATTTGTAAGCCAGGACTAGATTCCGTTCGACGCCTTTTCCGTCGAGGTACAGGTCGGCGAGGCTCGATTGCGCGAACGTGTCGCCACTTTCCGCGGCCATTTGCCACCATTCGACCGCTTTGGCATCGTCCTGCGGGACGCTGGCGCCGCTGTGATACATATGACCGAGATCGAACTGCGCTTCCGTATGGCCTTGTTTCGCCGCCTTGCGGAACCAGCCCACCGCCGTCGCCGGATTTTTGTCGACGCCATGTCCGCGCGCGTAAAGCAAGCCCATATAGTACTGTGCCTTGGCGTCGCCGGCTTTCGCGTCGGGTGCCAGCTCGCGTAACGCCGTCGCATAATCGCTATTATTAAAGGCGGCGATACCGGCATCGCGCGCCGCCGACAGAGGAGAAACCTCACCGATGGAAAGAAACAAGATTGCGGCCGCAAATATCGCTGTCTGTTTCATCGACCGTGGACCCGTTTTAAATCAGGTAGGAACCGTATCCCGAGATGGAGCGGGTGAGGGGAGTTGAACCCCCGTCTTGAGCTTGGGAAGCTCCTGCTCTACCGTTGAGCTACACCCGCAACGCCTGCATTCTACAGGCAAGCCCGACCGGCATTCAATCTTCCGCGAACACCGTGGCAAGCCGTTCGATTGCGCGCCGCGTTTCAACCTCCGTCACGCCGGCATAACCGAACAGGAGACCCCTGCGTTTCGGCGTTTCACGGTAAAACGCCGATAGAGGAAAGGCGACCACGCCCGCGGCCGCGGCACGCTTTGAGAGTGCGGCATCGTCGGTGTCATCGGGCAGATACCCCACAAGATGCATGCCCGCTTCGTCGGCTTCGATATTCAGGCGGCCGCCCAACGCCGTCCGTACGGTGTCGAGGAAGAATTTTTGCCGGTCGGCGTACAACGCCCGCATCCGTCTTATGTGCGAGGTGAGATAACCGTCGGTTATGAAGTCGGCGAGCGCCGCCTGCGCAATCGAAGCCGGGTGGGAATCGAGCAACCTTCGGATGGCCCGGAACGGCTCGACCAGGGCCTTCGGCGCGACCATATAGCCGATCCTGAGACCCGGAAACATGACCTTGCTGAACGATCCGACATAGATAACGCGGCCGTTTTCGTCCAACCCTTGCAGTGCGGCCAAAGGGCGGCCGGCATAGCGGTATTCGCTGTCGTAATCATCTTCGAGAACGAAGGCGTCGGCGGCTTGCGCCCAATCGAGCAGCTCCAACCGCCGCCGCAACGCCATGGTTCTGCCAAGCGGATATTGGTGCGACGGCGAGACGCAAATAAGGCGCGCGTCGGGCGAAAGCCGCCGGCCCTCCGCGACATCGATGCCCTCGTCGTCCACGGAGACCGGTGTCAATTCGGCGCCGGCGGCGAGTAGGGCGCTCCAGGTGCCGCTGAAGCCAGGCTCCTCCACCCACACCCGGTCGCCCGGATCGATCAGCGCGCGGGCGACGAGGTCCAGCGCCTGCTGGGCGCCCGACACGATGAGGATTTGGTCGGGATCGCAGGAAACCGCCCGCGCGGCGCCGAGATAGCGCGCCAACGCTTCGCGCAACGGCCGATAACCCATCGGATCGACGCCGACGAGGAAGTCTTTCGGCGGCCGCCGCCACCGTCGCGCCAGCAACCGCGCCCAGTCGTCGAACGGAAAGGTCTCGAGTTCGGGCAGGCCAAGGGAGAATGGTTGTGGCGGCGATCCTTGTGCCGCGTGCAATTGCGCCAGCATCGCGCCGCGCCGGGACAGCTTGGGCTCGCCCGCCGGTTCGCGCGGTTCCTGTGACGGTGTTCGGCGCGCATGCAGCAGCGCTTCCGGTAAGACGGTGGAGACATAGGAGCCCGCACCGACCCGCCCGTCGAGATATCCTTCCGTGAGCAACTGTTCATAGGCGGAGACAGCGGTGTTCCGCGACATTGCAAGATCGCGGGCTAAGGTGCGGGTCGATGGCAGCCTCGTTCCGGGTTGTAGGCGTCCGGTCAAAATGGCTTCGCGAATAGCGAAGTAGAGCTGACGGTAGAGCGGCGTTTCCGCCGTCGGGTCGAGAGAGAGGGCGGCGAGATGCGCCGCAGTCGATCGCCTGGCCATTGGATATCCTGCATGTCTCGTCGCCGGCGTGGGTGCGGAATGTGTTTGGGCGGGTCCGGGATCTGGACCTTACGCAATAAATGTCCCTATCAGAAGTGCCATTTTCTCGAGATAGATTAGTCCATTTCGGTGTATACCGGTCGAAATGCCGATACAGGCTCAGAACGGTATGGTGCCGCCGTCGGTATGCGATATTTTGCTGAGGTATCCGACCTGCCACGATCACGTCTTTGTTTGTTGTACCGCCGGGCCCGCCCTTCTAATCATGCGACGAATTCGAAGTGCTAACGATTAAGCCGGTATTTGAGAGGCATCGATGAACGTAACCACGCCGGTCCCCGGTCACGCGCTGGATCCAGCGAAATTTCGCGACCGCGACGTGACGGCGGCGGGGGAGCGCCGGGCGTCGGTCGGTCTCGATGCGCTCGAGACGCTGTGGTTCAACACGGGTACCTTGTGCAATTTGACCTGCACGAACTGCTATATCGAATCG
The DNA here is from genome assembly GCA_047517345.1 of Alphaproteobacteria bacterium. GTDB lineage: Bacteria > Pseudomonadota > Alphaproteobacteria > UBA8366. Next base: position 11,623 of record JAKZTB010000129.1, on the reverse strand, counting down.
AGCCCCAAGAACGATCGCCTCGCCTACATTTCGCGTGACGAAGTTCGCGGGTATCTAGACGAGATCGAAGCCCTGCAATTGCCCACGCGGGAAATCGCGTTCACGGGCGGCGAGCCTTTCATGAACCCGGAAATCATGGAAATTCTCGAAACCGTCCTCGAGACCGGATTCCACTGTCTCGTTTTGACCAATGCGATGCGGCCGATGATGAAATGCGCGGACCGGCTCGTCAGGCTTCGCGCGCGCTTCGGTGACCAATTGACGATCCGCGTATCGCTCGATCACTACGCACAGCCCCTGCACGACATGCTGCGCGGGGAGAACAGTTGGGAGAAAACGCTGATCGGGCTGCGCTGGCTCGCCGCAAACGATGTCGCCATGAACGTCGCCGGCCGCACCTGCTGGGGAGAGAGCGAAGACGCGATGCGGGCAGGATTCAGCCGATTGTTTCAGGCGGAAGCGATCCCGGTGGACCCGAACAATCCCGAGCAGCTCGTGCTGTTTCCCGAGATGGACGAGACGGAGGACGTGCCTGAGATCACGGAGGGCTGCTGGAGTATCCTCGGTGTCGATCCGTCGGCCATGATGTGCGCAACCTCGCGCATGGTCGTCAAACGTAAGGGCGCGGACCGACCGGTCGTCGTCCCTTGTACTTTATTGCCGTACGACACCGCATTCGATTTCGACGCAACGTTGGAGTCCGCTGCGGGCGCGGTTAAACTAAACCATCCGCATTGCGCGAAATTCTGCGTCCTCGGTGGCGGTTCCTGCAGCGTTACCGCGGCTTGAGTTGCCCTGTTAGGGTGTTCGATGGCTGGGTCAACGAGGAGGACAGGGTGATGAAGATCGACGGTGGATGCCATTGCGGCGCGCTTACCTATGAGGCGGAGATCGATCCGGACAAGGTCACGGTGTGCCATTGCACGGACTGTCAGAAGATGTCGGGCACGGCGTTTCGCACCGTCGTCCGCGCCGGCGAGGACAATTTCACGATGTTGTCGGGCGAGCCCAGGATCTATGTAAAGACCGCGGAAAGCGGCGCCAGTCGGGCGATGGGGTTCTGCGAGAGTTGCGGCACCCAGATCTACGGCACCAGCGCCGGCGACGGCCCGAAAATCTATGGCATCCGGGTCGGTACCATAACCCAGAGCGCCCAACTGGCCCCCAAACGCCAGATCTGGACGCGCTCCGCGCAGCCCTGGCTTTGCGAACTGGACGGATTGCCGAAATCCGAGAAAGGGTGACGGTGCGGTGGGTTGCAAGCCGGACGTAACGCCTTATTCTGCCGGGCATGAATTACGAACATCCCTACAAAGGGCTTAAGGTCCTCGAGATCAGTCAGGGCTACGCGGCCCCGTACTGCGCCATGATGCTCGCCCAATACGGCGCGGAAGTGATCAAGATCGAACCGCCGCACGGCGATTGGGTGCGCGGCGTCGGCAGGTCCGTCGGCGACCATTCGTCGCTGTCGATCGTCCCCAATCTCGGCAAGAAGAACCTGGCGCTCGACCTGAAATCGGCGGAAGGCAAATCCATCGCCCGCCGCCTGGCGACGGATGCCGACGTCATCGTCGAGGCCGGCCGGCCTGGCGTCACGGCGAAACTCGGCCTCGGCTACGATCAGGTCCGGGCGGACAACCCGGGCGTCATCTACGTTTCGGTCAGCGGATTCGGCCAGACCGGCCCCTATACCGACCGGCCGGTTACCGACACGGTGATGCAAAGCTTCTCCGGCCTGATGTCGGTCAACAAGGGTGTGGGCGACGGCGTCCCACACCGCGTCGGCGTCATCGTCGTCGATCATATTACCGGCGTCTACGCCTTCCAATCCGTCGCCGCGGCGCTCTATGCAAGGCGCGACTGCGAGGCGGGCCGCTTCATCGATGTCAGCCTGATGGCCGCCACCGCGGGCCTGATGGCGCCGAAGCTGATCGAGCACCAGATTCAACCCGGCGTTCAGAGCGTCACCAACGCGCCCGCCGGCAGCTATCAGACGAAAGACGGCTGGATCGCGGTCACCCTGATCAAGGAAGCGCATTGGGTGAACATCTGCGGCTGCCTGGAACGCGAGGAACTGGCGAGCGACCCGCGCTTCGCCGATTTCGGCGCCAGGGCGGAAAACCTGGACGAACTGCTCGCGCTGATCCGGCCGGTCTTTCAGGAACGCACGACGGCGGAATGGGCGGCGATCTTCCGCGACAACGACGTGCTGTCCAGCCCGATCAACGATGTCGGAAGCTGGCTGGAAGACCCTCAGGTCGTGGCGTCCAACCTCGCGCCGTTGGTGACGCAGCCGCACGCCGGCCCGATGCCGATCGTGCATCTGCCCGGCACCGCGCCGCCGCGCGACGGCGACCCGAAGTTCGAAGCGCCGCTCACCGGCGCGCACAGCCGCGAAATCCTCGCCCGGCTCGGCTATTCGGACAAGGATATCGAGGCCTTGGCTGCCCAGGGCGTGACGAAGCTCATCGATTGAACGGAGAACGGAATATGTCGGAGACAGGATTCTCGCCCGAAAAACACGATCCCGGCGTTTCGCTCACCTTCGAGGAGCTCGAAGTCGGCCAGGAATTCTACATTCCGTCGCGGACCATGACCGGCGCCCTGTTCTCGGCGTTTCAGGCGGCGTCGGGTGATAATCACCCGATCCATTACGACGTCGAATATTGCCGCCGGCACGGCCATGAGAATATGCTAGCGCATGGCTTTCAGGTCGCCATCCAATCGGCGGCGGGCGCGGGCTTGTTCCCCTATGTTATCGGCGGGTCGTTGATCGGCTTCCTGGAGCAGTCTTCCCGGTTCCTGAAGCCCGTCTACAGGGGGGACACGCTCTATCCCTTGCTGACGATCACGGATTTGAAGCCGCAGCGGACCACGGGCGTCCTGACCGTGAAGTCGACGATCCACAACCAAAAGAGCGAACTGGTCATGGACGGCGAGCAGAAATACCTGCTCCGGCTCGGCAAACCGAACGGTTAGGCTCCTCGGCCGCGCACTTTCCGAAAAATCGCCGCCGAATTGCCGCAATTCGCCCGCAATCGGCGGGTACCTCCTAACGGCATCACGTTTGGAGGGTACTATGCGAATTCAAATTACGGTTGCGGCGGTTCTCGCCGGCTCGCTTGCCGGGTGTGCCTCGGCGCCATTGAGCGAGCTTCGGGACTCCACACCCAAAGGGTCTGCGGTCTCGCGGGCGTTGGCGGATGAATATGAACGCTTCGCCGCCGTCGAAGTGACGGAGATGTTGGACCTCAAGGATGGCGACTACTTCGCCCGCAAGGGTCTGCTCGCGGCGCGTGGTGGCGAACCGGCACCGGAAGTCGTCGCGGACTGGAAAGTCAAGGACTCGGCGGTGGTGGGCCTGCAGGCCGCGCGAAACCGCTTGGCCGCGGCATTGGCCAACCGCCCCGATGGCGCGTCACCGGAAGTCGCGGCGGCAGCGCAGGTCGGCTTCGACTGTTGGATCGAACAGCAGGAGGAGGATTTTCAGCCGGAGGATATCGAAGGCTGCCGGCGGACCTATGCCGCTTCGGTTAGTGCTTTGGAACGCCGTAAAGACGACCCGCACAGTGTCTTCTTTGATCTTAACAGGGCCTATTTGAGGCCCGATGCGGAAAACCGGATACAAACCCTGGCGGCGCGGGCGCTTCGCCTCGGCGTGCCGCGCATCACGGTCGTCGGGCATGCCGACAGGTCAGGAAACGAAAGACACAATCTCGCGCTTTCGCTGCGTCGGGCGGATGTTGTAGAACGCGCGCTCATTGGAGCCGGTGTCCCGCGGGATCGTGTCGGCGTGGCCGCCGCGGGTGAAAACAGGCTGCGGGTGACGACGCCTGACGGGGTCGCGGAACTCCAAAACCGCCGGGTCGAGCTGTTGTTCCAGCCGGTTGTCGGGTGGTAGGTTCGCAAATCTGGACTTTAGGTCGCGGCATTCTAATATGATGTAGCGTTAAGGTGTGAACTCAAGGGGACGGCCCATGTATGAAGCGGTTACCGATGACATAAAAGTGTCGGTTACGCCGTATTTTCTGGAGGACCAGTCGGCTCCCGACGAAAACCACTATGTCTGGGCGTATCAGATATCGATCGAGAATCTCGGCGGTGAAACCGTGCAGTTGCGCAATCGGTTTTGGCGTATTACCAACGCGATCGGTCAAAGTGAGGAAGTCGAAGGTCCGGGCGTTGTCGGCGAGCAGCCGGTCCTGAAACCGGGCGAGTCGTTCGAATATACGAGCGGCGCGCCGTTGAATACCGCGTCCGGTATCATGGTCGGCACTTATGAAATGGAAGGCGCCGGCGGACGAATGTTCGATGTGGCTATTCCGGCGTTTTCACTGGATAGCCCGCACCAGCCGGTTCGGCTGAACTGACCGCCGCGGCCCAGCGAATTTTTAGAATGTGGGGAGAGCGACTTGAACGCACCTGATGGCATCGGCCTCGAAAAAGCCGTCGACGTTGAAAGCGTCGATCGGCCGACCCGCGTCGAGGCGGAAGCCGCCGTGCGCACCTTGATCCGGTGGGCCGGCGACGATCCGGCGCGCGAAGGCCTGCTCGATACGCCGGGGCGGGTCGTGCGCTCCTACGAGGAGTTCTACGCCGGTTATCAGCTCGATCCCACGGACTTGCTAACGCGAACCTTCGAGGAAACGGACGGCTACGACGAGCTCATCGTATTGCGGGATATCCGTTTCGAGTCGCACTGCGAGCATCACATGGTGCCGATCATCGGCTGCTGCCATATCGGCTACCTGCCCGACCGGCGGGTGATCGGGATCAGCAAGCTGGCCCGGGTCGTCGATGCGTTTGCCAACCGGTTGCAGATTCAAGAGAAAATGACCGCGCAAATCGCCAACGCCATCGATGACGTGCTGAAGCCGAAAGGTGTCGCCGTGGTCATCGAGGCCAGCCATCAATGCATGACGACGCGGGGCGTGCACAAGTCGGGCGTCGGCATGGTCACCAGCCGCATGCTGGGCGTGCTGCGCGACGATCCGACGACCCGCCGCGAGTTTCTAACGATCATCGGTTCGCTGAATAAATCTGACGGATAGCGCCGCCGGTCGGCAGCCGCGGCGCGCTAATGCTGGACAAATCGCGGCGGTGGTAGGAATACTATCGGCTCTAGTGTGATGATTCTGAAGTTCGTCGCATTGAATGCGACGAAATTTTGGATCTGAATCACACTAGATTTAAATAGTTGGTGTGCTGATTCACGCGAAATTCAATCCCTTGAATTTCACGATCAGGACACTAGGACAGGGTCCTAGATCGCTGAATTCCACCGAAATCACAAACCGGTTCGCTCGTTGATCGACTTTCGTCCCGTTCTGTTCATCATCGGCATCCTCATGTCGACGCTGGCAGTCGCCATGTTCGTCCCGGCCGCGGCCGATCTGGCGGTGGGGAACCAGGAATGGCAGGTCTTCGCGACCGGCGCGGCGCTGACCCTGTTCATCGGCGTCATGCTGGTGCTGACGACCCGCAGCAAAATACGCAATCTGTCGCTGCGCCAGGCTTTTATCCTGACGACGTTGAGCTGGGTGCTGATGCCGGCCGTCGCGGCGCTGCCGCTCGCCTTCGCCGATCTCGACCTGTCCTATACCGACGCGTTCTTCGAGGCGATGAGCGGGCTGACGACCACCGGCTCGACCGTGATCATCGGGTTGGACCAGACCATGCCTGGCATCCTGTTGTGGCGGGCATTGCTGCAGTGGCTCGGCGGTATCGGCATTATCGCCATGGCGATTTCGATCCTGCCGCTGCTGCAGGTCGGTGGCATGCAGCTGTTCCGCATGGAATCTTCCGATACGTCCGACAAGGTGATGCCCAGGGCGGCGCAGATCGTCACCGCGATCGCCGTGATCTATGTCCTCCTGACATTGCTGTGCGCGTTGATCTATTGGCAGTTCGAGATGTCCGGATTCGACGCGATAGCGCATGCGATGACGACGATTGCGACCGGGGGCTTCTCGACCCACGACGCGTCGCTCGGCTATTACCAGGATGCCCGGATCGACGTGACCGCGACGCTCTTCATGTTGATCGGCGCCTTGCCCTTCGTGCTCTACTTGCAGGCGATCCGGGGCCGGCCGGCCGGCCTGTTTCGGGACAGCCAGGTACGCTGGTTCCTCGCGATTGCGGCGCTTGCCGTCCTATCCGTGACGGTCTGGCTGTTGCGCGCCGACCACGACGAATTGCCGGCGACGATACGGTTCGCCGCCTTCAACGTCGTATCCGTGATTACCGGCACCGGATACGCGACGCAGGATTTCAGCGCCTGGGGGACGTTTCCGGTCGCGATCCTATTCTTCCTGATGTTCGTGGGCGGGTGCGCGGGATCGACGACCTGCGGCGTCAAGGTATTCCGCATTCAGGTCCTGTATGCGACCGCGCGATGCCAGATGCGGCTCCTGCTGCAGCCGCATGGCGTTTTCATTCCCTACTACAACAAACGGCCGATCCCCGAAGAAGTCACCGCATCGGTGATGGGATTTTTCTTTCTGTATGTCGTCGCCTTCGGGTTTATCGCCGTCGGACTCGGATTCCTCGGGCTCGATTTCCTGACGGCCACATCCGGCGCGGCGACCGCGATTTCCAATGTCGGCCCGGGCCTTGGCCCCACCATCGGGCCTTCGAGTACCTTCGCCAGCCTGCCCGATGCGGCGAAGTGGCTGCTCGCGTTCGGCATGCTGCTGGGCCGGCTTGAGTTGTTCACCGTTCTGGTCCTTCTTCTCCCTTCATTCTGGCGGAATTGATTCAATGTCACCCAACGCTATGACACCGGTTGAAATGATCCGTGCGCTGGTCGGTTTCGACACCACGTCTTCGAAGTCGAATATGGCGCTGATCGACTTCGTCCGCGACTATCTCGACGGCTACGGGATCGCCTCGCGATACGTGCCCAGCGAGGACGGTGCGAAGGCCAATTTGTGGGCAACGATCGGGCCCGACGAACCCGGCGGCATCGTCGTCAGCGGCCATACGGACGTGGTGCCGGTCGACGGGCAGCCCTGGGACAGCGACCCGTTCGACGTCGTCGAGAAGGACGACCGGCTATACGGGCGCGGCACCGCCGACATGAAAAGCTATATCGCCACCGCGCTCTCCCTGGTGCCGGAAATGCTGGCCCGTCCGCTGCGGCGGCCGATCCATTTCGCGCTGACCCATGACGAGGAGGTCGGCTGCATCGGCGCGCCGCGCCTGATCGCCGACGTGCTGGAAAACCTGCCGCGTCCCGGCGCGGTGATCATCGGCGAGCCGACGGAAATGCGGGTCGTCGACGCCCACAAAGGCATCAATTCGTTCATGACGACGGTGACCGGGCACGAGACGCATTCCAGCCTGACCCATCATGGGGTGAACGCGGTGATGACCGCCGGCCGGCTGATCGCGTTCCTCGGCGACCTGGCGGCGGAGAAGGCGGCCAACCCGGAGGCCGGCAGCCGCTTCGATCCGCCCTATTCGACGATCCATGTCGGCACGGTCGAGGGCGGTACGGCGCTCAACATCGTCTCCCGCCATTGCGAATTCAAATGGGAAATCCGCGCTCTGCCCGGCGACGACCCGGCGGAAACCGTCGCCCGGTTGGACGAATTTTGCGCGCGCGAGCTCATGCCGGCGATGCGCAGGATCGCACCGGACAGCGGGATCGAGACGGCGCCCAAGGTGACCGTCCCGGCGCTCAGCCCCGATCCGGGCTCGCCGGCCGAGCAGCTCGCCTTCGCCCTGACCGGGACCAACGCGACCCACGCGGTGTCCTACGCAACCGAAGGCGGACAGTTCCAGCAGGCCGGATTGCCGGCCGTCGTGTGCGGCCCGGGCAGCATCGACCAGGCGCACAAGCCGAACGAATGGATCAGCCTGGAACAGGTCGCCGCCGGCGAACGCTTCACCCGCCGCCTCATCGCGCGCTGCCAGGACGCCGAAGTCTGATTGCAGAATTGCGCCAACCCTGCTGGCGGGGCGGCATCCAGTAACCTTTCGTTATTGTTTTTTCGGTAAATCAACCAGACGGGAGAAGTCCCGGTTCCGGGGTTTCGACCGCGGGATCGGCGTGGTTATGGCCTAACGGATAGCCTTGAGCGATGAGCGACGGTCTGGCGCTGACATACGAGATATACGTGCTCAAATCGGGACGGTGGGAGCTGCACGGCAACTACGCGGCCGAGGAAAGCGAGAAGTGCGTCGACGACGCCAATCGGCTGCACAAGGCCGGTCGGCACGATGGCATCCGGGTCGTCGAGGACACCTACGATTCCGGCACGAAGACGCACGAAGAAAAAATCGTCTATTGCAGCCCCCGGCGGCCGCCGCCAAAACCGGTCAGGATCAGGAAGGACAAGCCGCTCAAGGCCCGCCGCCGCAAGAAGGATGCGAAACCGTCCGTAACCGGAAGGTCCGCCGCCCGACGAAAGGATTCCGGGTTCGCCCACGGCGTCCCCCGGATCGTGGCGGTCAGTATGGCCAGCCTCGCGGTTGCGGCGCTGATATCCTACACGGCGATCCTGGTGTTGAAGCAGTTGCAGGCGATGAACGTCGAGCTCGGCAACGGTACGGCGCAGGCGCTGCTGATCGCGGTTTTCCTGGCCGCCGCGATCGCGCTGTTCGTGCCCTTGATACGCCGGTTCGGGCCCTCGCTCGGCGAGCGACCCGCAAAGGCAGCGCCGGCGCAGAACCCGCCGGCGATCCCGCGGGACCTGCCCCAGCCGCCGCCGCTCGAAACGGAATTACCCATCGAGGCCGAAGAGACGGAAGCCGAGCCGGAAGTCGCGGAGGAGGAACCCGGGGATACGGAGGATGAGGCGGAGGAGCCGGAGCCGTCCGTATCGGCGGCGGCCGGGCGGACCGATGCCGACCTGCTCGAATTCATCGGCCGATCCCTGGAACCGCTCGCCGCCGCCGGCCGGTCGCTGGACGCCTTCAACCGGTTTGGCCTCACTCTGTATTTCGCCGGTGCCGGCGAGTATCTCGCCGCGCGCGACGGCGTGCCGCGTGCGGCCCTGCAGGAGACGCTGTCGACGCATGTCCAGCGGCTCGGCCACACGCCCGATATGGCGCGCGGCTTCTGCAGCAATATCGACGAGTATCTGGTCAACCCGAAATACTTCAAAATGTACGAGTCCGGCCGCAGCGCGATCGTGCGGCACCTGCAGGAGCCGGAGAGCGACACCGGCGCGGTCGCGGCGATGGAAGACTGGAACGAGCCCGCCGCGCCGAACGCCGGCCACGACAAGGCGTTCGTCGCCGTGCTGTTCACCGACATCGTCGGTTCGACGGCGCTGACCCAGGAACGCGGCGACGACGCGGCGCAGCTCGTGGTGCACGCGCATAACGATATCGTGCGCGACGCGCTGGCGTTGCATGGCGGCCGCGAGATCAAGCATACCGGCGATGGCATCATGGCGACCTTCCCGCAGATCGCCAGCGCGGTCGACGGCGCCGCGTCGATCCAGCAGGCCTGCCGGCGCGCCAACGCGGCCGACCCAGAACTGGGCCTCGGCATCTGCATCGGCATCAATGCCGGCGAGCCGATCCACGAGGGCGGCGACATCTTCGGCACGCCCGTGCAGATGGCGGCGCGCGTGCTCAGCAAGGCGGAAGGCGACGAGATCGCGGTCTCCAACGTCGTGCGCGAGATGTGCGTCGGCAAGAGCTACAGCTTCACGAAGAAGGGCGACTACGACCTCAAGGGCTTCCCAGAGCCGGTGCCGGTCTTCCTCGCCGAATGGCAGGCGGCGGCCTCCGTCCCGGGCGAGGCGGCGTAGGCGGGGCGATCCAACTGGTCCGGTTTCGAACGAATTTCATCCAGAAGTGCGGCGCTCTTCCAAGGCTTCGAAGATTTAAGAATGTCCGCACTATCTCAAGGCAGAACCAATTCGCGACCGATTTAGCGCTTCCGGGTTTCTTCAGCTGTTTCCTCAACAAGCGACATGCCGACAATGATGTCGGCTTCCAGCGGTTTTGCGTCCGCTAATTCTCAACTCCGGATGTTATCGGCGACCATGATCGACAGCCGAGTCTGACCCACTACGGAAGTCGCGAGTTGCCAATCCCTATTCCGGCACACCCGCCTTCCGCAGGCTGTCGAGCAAGATCTTCAATATGTAGAAGGGCTCTCTATTCCGCCGCCTCCGCCAGAACTGCGGGGGCGCTCGTCGCCATGAAGCCGCGAATGTGACGCACTGCGAGATCTATCTTCCGGTCGTTCTCTTTCCAGGGATAGAGGCTGACCTGTGCGTTCGGTGCCAGCAGCGCCGTCTCCATCGCCGTCGCGTAGGGGTGCGCCGGGATGTCGTCCGGTAGGACCAGCACCGGTGTCTGGCAGTTGCGCACGAAGTCGCGGTCGACTGTGAACACGAAATCTGCCCGCTTCGTGTACATGTTGTGGAGGAACTCCGAGATCATCTCCATGGTGATCTCGGGCCGCCGCTTAATGAATTCTGGCGCCCAGCCGTTGATGTTGTTGTTGTAGAAGATGTCGGAATGGCTGGAGATGTAGCCGATCGGGTGCACAAACGTGGCGGCAACGACCCGGTTGCCCGCTTGCTTCAGCAGGTTCCAGATCATGGGGCCGGCAATGCAGAAGCCCATCACCATGAACCGGTCGATGCCGAGATGGTCCATCAGGCCGAGCTGGTCGTCGAGGAAGCCGTCCCAGGTCCGTTCGATCTCGAGCGGGCCCTCCGACTGGCCGCCATTGGCGTTGCGCAGGTCTAGCGCGACGACGCGATAGGTGTCGCTGAATTCCTCCAGCGGATTGAAGGCATGGTTGGCGAGCCCCGCTATGGTCGCATTCAGCCCGCCGCCGGGAATGACCAGCAGCGGGAAGCCGGAACCGGCCTCTTCGTAATGAATCTTCACGGGACCGTTTTCATAGATTGGCATGGCGGTTCCCCCTTTCCCGATGAGGTATACTGCGTTCGTACAAGCGGTTTCCACCCTGCACGAGTACAATCATGCCTCTCAAAAAGGCTCCATTCGCGGCGACGGCCCCTCATATGGTATCGCTGATCGCAGCTACGGCACCCGGAACGGAGTTCGCACAATGACAAAGACCTACACGCCGCCGAAAGTCTGGAAATGGGAAGGCCAGAAGCAGGGGCGGTTTACCAGCACCAACCGCCCGATCGCCGGCGCGACCCACGACAAGGAACTGCCCGTCGGCAAGCACCCGCTGCAGCTCTATTCGCTCGGCACGCCGAACGGCGTGAAGGTTACGGTGCTGCTGGAGGAATTGCTGGCGCAGGGCCATGCGGGCGCCGAATACGACGCCTGGCTGATCCGCATCAGCGACGGCGACCAGTTCGGCAGCGGCTTCGTTGCGGCGAACCCAAACTCCAAGATCCCGGCGCTGATGGACCACAGCACCAATCCACCAACCCGGGTCTTCGAGTCCGGCGCGATGCTGCTGTACCTGGCTGAGAAATTCGGCGAATTCCTGCCGAGCGATCCGGCGCAGCGGCCGGAATGCCTGTCCTGGCTATTCTGGCAGATGGGCAGCACCCCTTATCTCGGCGGCGGCTTCGGCCATTTCTACGCCTACGCGGAGGAAAAACAGCAATACCCCATCGACCGCTACACGATGGAAACCAAGCGCCAGCTCGACGTGCTCGACCGGCGCCTG
>JAKZTB010000128.1:0-3084 GCA_047517345.1 Alphaproteobacteria bacterium | reverse complement strand
GCATCGTACCGCTTCTGGCGGTGCGGAGCGTTCCCACCTTCTCCTGCTCGACCCTGCCGTCGTGACAAAATCCTGCCTTGGAGCGGCCCATTGTCACGAATAGCCGTTTTCGGCCGTTCGTCTCGACACAAAAAACGCACTGAATCAATGCCTAGATTTTCCATACCAGACCCACACCCATCAATTGACAATTCATCCATCCCTCCCGAAGTGGAAACCTACCTAGACGCGTTCATGTCCGAATTCTCAACTCTCTAGTCAGTCTCTGCTTCCACCGCGAGGACAAAATCAGTATCGCCGACCTTCTCCAACGAGTGTCCAATTCCGTTTCTGTTCACTGCCCAAGCCCCTGAGGGCTTGACCAACCTCCCTCATTTGCCAGCACAAGCAGTATCTCCAACATAGATCGCCGTACGGAATGGCACTGGAACGCAGCGAATCCTGCCGCATGCATTCGGAAATTTTCCGAACGATGGCCGGGCGGGGGTAGCGTCCGCTACCCCGCGATACGCGCCGCGTTGGATTTGTAGTTGTGCCGGCGTAGCTCCAGCCGCGCGATTTGCTGGCGGTGGACCTCGTCGGGGCCGTCGGCGAAGCGCAGCGCGCGCATCCGCGACCACATGAAGGAGAGCGGGAATTCCTGGCTCAGCGCGCCGCCGCCATGCGCCTGCATCGCGTCGTCGATGATCTTCAGCGCCATGTTCGGGGCGGCGACCTTGATCATGGCGATTTCCTGGCGCGCTTCCTTGTTGCCGACCGTGTCCATCATATAGGCGGCTTTGAGCGTCAGCAGGCGGCACATTTCGATCTCGATGCGGGCGTTGGCGATGCGTTCCTGCGTCACGCCGCGGTCGGCCAATGTGACGCCCCATGTGACCCTTTCCATCGACCGCTTGCACATCAACTCCAGCGCTCGTTCGGCGACGCCGACGATGCGCATGCAGTGGTGGATGCGGCCCGGGCCGAGGCGGCCCTGCGCGATCTCGAAACCGCGGCCTTCGCCGAGCAGCATGTTCGAGGCCGGGACGCGGACATTGTCGAACTCGACTTCGCCATGCCCGTGCGGCGCGTCGTCGAAGCCCATCACGTTCAGCATGCGGTGCACAATGATGCCCGGTGTGTCGCGCGGCACCAGGATCATCGATTGCTGGCTATAGGTCGGCGCGTCCGGATCGGTCTTGCCCATCACGATGAGGATTTTGCAGCGCGGGTCGCCGATGCCCGACGTCCACCATTTGCGGCCGTTGATGACGTAGTCGTCGCCGTCGCGTTCGATGCGCGTCTCGATGTTGGTCGCGTCGGAGGAGGCCACCCGGGGTTCGGTCATCGCAAAGGCGGAGCGGATTTCGCCGGCGAGCAGCGGATCGAGCCATTCGCGCTGGTTTTCTTCCGAGGCGTAGCGGACCAACGTCTCCATGTTGCCGGTGTCCGGCGCCGAGCAGTTGAAGACTTCCGGCCCCCAGTTGACCCGGCCCATGATCTCGCAAAGCGGGGCGTATTCCATGTTGGTCAGGCCGGCGCCCAGGTCGCTTTCCGGCAGGAACAGGTTCCACAGACCTTCTTCTTTCGCCTTTGCTTTCAGCTCTTCGAGAATCGGGACCGCTTCCCAGCGCGTGTCGCCGCCGGCAACCTGCTCGGCATAGGTGCCCTCGTTCGGGTAAATATGCTCATCCATGAACGACTGAACGCGAAGCTGAAGTTCTCTTGTCCGTTCGGAAAATTCGAAGTCCATGGCACCCCTCCCTGCGATTATCGTGAGATTTGCGACACCTTACGCGGGGGAGGCCGGGCTTGCCAGTCGCCGGGCCGGGATAATGCCCGGTGAAAACGGTGTGCGGCGATACGACGCGTCGTGTTAAGCGACGGCTTGGCGCCAGCTATCGAGAACGCGCGCCGCGTTGTCCGCCGCTATGGACTCGAAATACTGGGTCATACGGCTGCAAAATTCGGAGTCTTGGAAGTTGCTGAATATGTCGCTGCTATGCAGGTGGCACAGGATGCGCGCAAAAGCGTTCCGATCGAGCTCGATGGCGCGCGACGCGATGGCCAAAGTTTCGCCCGAGCCATAAAGCGAGTCCTCCGCCCAAGCCGAATCGACGCTGCACAATTCTTCGAATGTCTGCTTGAACAAGGTAAGATTGTCGTGCGTGAGGGCATGGAGCAATCGTGGGCCTGGCTGTTCTCCTTGGATGTCGAGCGTCGGCGTATTGGTCTTGCATTCGAAGATATCGCCGTCGATGGCTTCCAGTACCGCGTCCGATACCGCGCGTTCGAGTTTTTGCCCATCGATGCTGAACCGGTCCGCGATGAACTGGCGTAGCGAATCGCCGACCCAGTCCGCCATACGCATGGCCATGTCGAGATCCAGATCCTTGCGTCCAAGCAACGGCATGCGATAGGCCGCCACGATCTCGGAGTCGGCGACCAGCCCGTCCATGGTTTTATCGGATATCCGCGCACTGTCGTTCTGCAGGACCGACACCACGACGTTCGGCTCGCCGGTTTCGACGAGAGCCTCGCTGACGGCTTCCGAAACCGTATCGCGCTTGGTTATCGCGATTGCGTGCTGGCGCGAGTGACGCGTCACGACGCCGATAAGGTCTTCGTCGCACAACATGGGACTCTTTGCCAACAGGGGGTAGGCGACATCGATAACGTCGTTGGCCAGGAGTACGATCAAATCGTGCGGGGCGTCGGTGCGATCGGAAAGCTGCTCGGCCAAGGCGCGCCGTACCGGCATCTCCACGTCGCGAACAAGACGCCGCAGAATATCGCCGAGCAGTGCGGTCTCCGATTGGCCTAGTTCCGTATCGGGCGCCAGACATGCGCGTCCCAACACGGACACGAGATCGCCGCTTCCGGGAAGAGTCCCGGTGGCGGCAATTTCCTTCAATTGATCGATATGTTCAGTTTGCATTATCACCAAAATACCGAACGAACCTTCCTATCCGGTTTACACCCACACCCACACCCACTAGGGCTAGAATGGGCGCAAACCGGATATAGGGGAGCGCGCCATGGATGTTCTCGACCGCGCCGATCTCCCATTCCCGCATTCGCTACCCGAGTTCCAGCGACTTTTCC
>JAKZTB010000127.1:0-21876 GCA_047517345.1 Alphaproteobacteria bacterium | reverse complement strand
GGAATCTACTTCAGGTCATCGCGCCTCTATTTCACACGGTTGCGATGATCTACTGTTCGCGGCGCGACGGAATTCGAAAGGAAGTGGAATGGCACAGCCGGTGACGTTGGTGACGGGAACCTCGAAAGGGATCGGCAAGGCGACCGCGGCGCGGCTCGCGGCTGACGGACATCTGGTCATCGGCATCGCGCGGACCACGCCGAACGACGCGCCGGGGCCGTTCTATTCGGTCGATCTGACCGACCGCGCCGCGACGGCCGAGGCGATGGCCGAGATCACGGCCGCGTACGAAATCGACAATTTGGTCAACAATGCGGGCTTTTCGTTGCCGGAGCCGCTCGAGGATACCTCGTTGGAGTCCTTCGACAGCGTAGTCGCCGTCAATCTCACCGCGGCGCTGCAATGCACCCAGGCCTGCATCCCGTCGATGAAACGCAAGGGCAAGGGCGGGATCGTCAACATCTCCAGCCGGGCCGTGCTCGGTAAGGAGGAGCGCACGGCCTATGCGGCGGCGAAGGCGGGGACCATCGGCTTCACCCGGACCTGGGCGTTGGAGCTGGCGCAGCACGGCATTACCGTCAATGCGGTGGCGCCGGGACCGGTCGCGACGGAGCTGTTCAAGCGCAACCATCCGGAAGGTTCAGACAAGCTGGCGGCGGTGATGCGCAACGTGCCGTTGCGGCGCGGCGGCGAACCCGAGGAGATCGCCGGGCCCATCGCATTCCTGCTCTCCGACGACGCATCCTACGTGACCGGGCAGGTCCTCTACGTCTGCGGCGGCATGAGCGTCGGCAACGGCGCAGTGTGAGCTTGCGCGAGACGGTCTCGAACGATAGGTAGTCCGGACATTTGACGAACGACAGGAGAAGAATGAGATGGCGGGGCTGTATTACGAAGAGTTCGAGATCGGGCAGACTTTCGAACACGCGCTCACCCGGACCGTGACCGAGATGGACAACGTGCTATTTACCGCGCTGACGCATAATTCGCAGCCGCTGCATCTCGATGCGGAGTTTTCCAAAGACACCGAATTCGGCAAGCCGCTGGTCAACAGCATCTTCACCTTGGGGCTGATGGTCGGCGTTTCGGTGACCGACACCACTTTGGGCACCACGGTCGGCAATCTCGGCATGACCGATGTGCGCTTTCCGAAGCCGGTCTTCCACGGCGACACCTTGCATTCGACGACGACGATCAAGGACAAGCGCGAGAGCAAGTCGCGCCCGACCATGGGCATCGTCGTCTTCGAACACCGCGCCTTCAATCAGCGTGGCGAGGAAGTCGCCTATTGCCTGCGCTCCGGCCTCATGCTGAAGAAACCGGTATGACGTTACGGTCTTTCCTATTCGTCCCCGGGGACAGCGAGCGGAAGCTGAAAAAGAGCCTCGGCAACGAGGCCGACGCGCTGATCCTCGACCTCGAGGACTCCGTCTCCAAGGAACGGCTGCCGGTTGCGCGGGAAATGGTCGCCGAGTTCCTCTCGGCGCACAAGGACCGCTCGAAACGGCAGCTCTGGGTGCGGATCAACCCGCTCGACACGGAATATCCGATGTACGATTTGGCCGCCGTCATGGTCGGCGCGCCGGACGGCATCCTGCTGCCGAAGACCTATTCCGCCGCCGAGGCGGTGGCGCTGAGCCATTCGCTGGACGCGTTGGAAGCGCGCGAGGGGCTGGAACTCGGTTCGACCCTGATCCTCGCCGTGGCGACGGAGACGGCGCGCTCGTTGTTCGACCTCGATACCTTTATCGGCGCGACGCCGCGGCTCTACGGCATGACGTGGGGCGCGGAGGATCTCGCGGCGGCGCTCAGCGCGACCAACAACCGCCTGCCGAACGGCGAGTATGACGGTCCCTACCAGCTGGCGCGGACCCTGTGCCTCGCTGCGGCGCGGGCGGCCGAAGTGATGCCGGTCGATACGGTCTATGTCGATTTCCGGGACATCGACGGGCTGATCGTGGAAGCGGTGCAGGCGCGGCGCTCCGGCTTCTTCGGCAAGATCGCGATCCATCCGGACCAATCCGGCCCGATCAACGAGGCCTTCACGCCGACGGCGGAAGAGATCGCGCACGCCAAGCGCATCGTCGCCGTGTTCGAAGAAAACCCCGGTGCCGGCACCGTCGGCCTCGACGGCATGATGATCGACATGCCGCACCTCAAACAGGCGCGCTCGGTGCTGGCGCTCGCGGAGGCGATGGCGGCGAAGGACTAAAGCACGTCCTCCGCACGCAGTGCGGCGATTCTATCGTCGTCGTACCCAAGCTCCCGCAGCACTGCGTCTGTGTCGGCGCCAAGCTTCGGGGTCGGCAGGCGCAGCTCGCACGGTGTTTCGCTCATCTTCACCGGAAATCCGGTCATGCGGACCGGGCCATAGCCCGGATGGTCGACGGTGAGAACCATGTCCTGCGACAGCAGTTGCGGGTCTTTGAACAGCGTGTCCATGTCCTGGACCCGGCCGCAGGGGACGCCGGCGGCGTTCAGGGTGTCGATCCAGTAGTCGACTGAGCTCTCGCCGATCTTTTCGTCGACAAAGGCGTTCATGCGCTTCAGGTTGCGTACGCGCGCGTCGTTGTCGGCAAAATCCGGGTCGTCGAAGAGTTGCGTTAGATCCAGAACGTCGAAGAAGCGGCGCAGGAACACCTCGCCGGCCGGCGCGATGGCGACATCGCCGTCCGCGGCGCGGAACATGCCATAAGGGCAGAGGACGGGATGGTCGTTGCCGGTGCGG
The DNA here is from genome assembly GCA_047517345.1 of Alphaproteobacteria bacterium. Classification (GTDB taxonomy): domain Bacteria; phylum Pseudomonadota; class Alphaproteobacteria; order UBA8366. Next base: position 19,148 of record JAKZTB010000127.1, on the reverse strand, counting down.
CGCGGCTCGTTGCCGGTCGCGAAATAATCGGCGCTCATATAGGCCAGCATGCTGACGAGACCGCTCATCAGGCTCGACTCGACGTTTTGGCCACCCTTTGTGCGACTGCGACTGACCAGGGCGCAGGCGATCCCGAAGGCGGTGTAGAGGCCGGCGATCAGGTCGGCCAGCGGCGGGCCGGCGCGCATCGGCGGGCCGTCCGCCGGGCCGTTCACGCTCATGAAACCGCTCATGGCCTGGGCGATGAAGTCGAAGGAGGGTCGGTCGGCGTAAGGGCCGGTGCTGCCATAACCGTTGACGCTGCCAACGATCAGGTTGGGATTGAGGTCTTTGAGCCGCGCCGCGTCGAAGCCCATCTTGGCGAGCACGCCGGGCCGGTAGTTCTCCACCAGCACGTCGGCACCACGGATCAGGTCGCTCAGGATTTCTTTGCCGGCGTCGGTGTAGAGATCGATCGTGACCGAGCGTTTGTTGCGGTTGAACTGCGCGAAATAGGTACTGATGCCGTTCAGCATCGCGCCCTGTCCGCGGACCTGATCGCCGCGTCCGGGATGCTCGATCTTGATGACATCGGCGCCCATATCCGCAAGCAACACCGAACAAAACGGTCCCGCCACCACGCGGGTCAGGTCAACGACTTTGATTCCGGTTAAGGCTGGCATTGATGGTCAATAATTGCGGAGTTTGGCCGACCTGGCCCGAGACTAAAACGGCGCCGTGCCGATGATGACGGTGCGCTGCAGGACGCGCGGTTCGTTCGCCATGTCGTAGTCGGTACTGCCGCGGTGCATCAAGCTGCGGTTGCCCCACATCACCAGATCGCCCGTGCGCCAAGTATGGTCGTAGCGGTACTTCGGCTGGATTGCATGCTCCATCAGCTCTTCGACCAGTGCGTCGCTCTCTTCGCGCGAAATGCCGTGGATTATGTCGATATGGGTTCCGATATAGAGCGCCTTGGTCCCGGAGTCCGGATGGGTCCGCACCAACGGGTGGGTGACCGGCGGGCGTTCGCGTTTCTGCTCTTCCGTCGCCGGGCTTTCGCCGACATTGATGCGGTTGGCTTCCCAGCTGTGCTGCACCTTCAGCCCGTCGATCCGTGATTTCATCTTGGAGGGCAGTTCTTCGTAGGCCAGTCGCATGTTGGCGAAAAGGGTCTCGCCGCCGCGCGAGGGCACTTCGATGCCGTGCAGCATGGTGATCGCCGAGGGGACCGCGTGATACGACTTGTCGGTATGCCAGTGATTGGGGCCACGATTGACCGCTTCCGGGACCAGCTTGCCGTCCGGGGTTTTTTCGTGATGTTATTGATAACCGGGTAGCGCGTGCCGTCGCGCAGCCGGCCGACATGGCTTTCCAATTCGCCGTAGTTTTCTGCGAAGCGGCCCTGCTGTTCCTTGCTCAAGGACTGGTCGCAGAAGACCAGCACGTGATGCGCCAGCAGGGCATGGTATATCGCATCCTTCATCGTCCCGTCGATCGGCTGCGACAGGTCAGGTCCGTCGATCTCAGCACCGAGCGCCTCGCTGATGCGGCGAACCGTGAAGGGGCGGACCGCGCTTTTTCTCTTTTGCCCTACAGCTTGCATGTCGTCCTCGCCTAGGAGCCTGTCCGGTCGACCCGAAGGGCCGTGTTCTCAAGGGTTTGGGACGTCGTCCGGCGCCGCTCGCGATGCCCCCGGCATCGCCACGCAACACCCTCCTAGCCCAAACCCTTGAGAACACGGTGCAGTCTATAAGCATTACGCGGACAGGCTCCTAAAACGGCTTGGTTCCGATGATTACGGTCCGGTGCAGCAAGCGGCGCTCTTTGCCGACTTTGTAATTCGGCAAGGCGCGATGCAGCAGAAGGCGGTTGTCCCACATCACATAGTCGCCCTTGCGCCAGCGGTGCGTATAGACGTACCGCTCTTGCGTCGTGTGGTCCTCCAACTCTTTGACCAGGGCGTCGCTTTCCTCTTTCGCCAATCCGTGGATGTGCGAGACATGATGGCCGAGATAGATGGTTTTTTCGCCGGTGTCGGGATGAGTCCGCACGACCGGGTGGGTCACTGGCGGGCGTTCGCGTTTCTGCTCCTCGCTCGGCGGCTCCGCGCCGACGTTGCGCCGGCTGGCCTCCCAACTGTGCTCCACCTTCATATCGGCGATCCGCTCTTTCATTTCTTCAGACAATGCCTTGTAACCGAGCCGCGTGTTGGCGAACTGTGTATCGCCGCCGTTCTCCGGTACTTCTTTGGCGTGCAGCATCGTCATCAACGACGGGATCGCGTGGTAGGACTTGTCGGTGTGCCAATAGTAGTTGCCTTTGGAAACGGGTTTTTCCGTTGGCTTGCCGTCCGCGCCCAAATTCGTGACCGAGTGTACGATGGGATAAGGCGTCCCATCGTGCAGCCGGCCGACATGGTGCTCCAAGGTGCCGAAATTCTCGCTGAAAGCCGCCTGCTGGTCCTTTGTCAGGGACTGATCGCGGAACACCAGGATATGAAACTCTAGAAAGGCCCGCTTGATCGCGTCTTTGATTTCGGTGTCGATCGGTTGCGATAGATCGAGTCCGGTTATCTCCGCGCCGCCGATCTCGGTTAACGGCCCGATTTCGAACGGATAGGCATCGGTATCGAGACTGCGGGCGACTTGCATTTCGTTCTCCAGTTTGCGGCGATGGTCTGGACCTTACAACATGTCGCGCCGACAACAAATTGACCGGACATAGGGATCGTTGGACCACCGTGTTAACGTGCGTGCCGATCGCTGGGAATGGAGCGTGTCGGTCGATGGAATTCGCGTTTACCGAAGAACAGCAGCTTATTCAGGATTCCGCCAAACGGATGGTGGAGAAGGACATCTTGCCGGTGTTGGATGCTCATCCGTCTGACAGTTCGCTGCCGCGCGACGCGATGGCGAAGATCTATACGGTGTTGGCGGCGCAAGGTATCACGGCGCCGCGTGTGCCGGCCGAACAGGGCGGGACCGGCATGAAGATGCTCGATTACGCGCTGATCTACGAACAGCTTCCCGCATGGCTGTCGATCTCCATTATGGGGCACGACGTGACTTTCGCGCGCATCCACGCCGAAGCGACGCCGGAACAGCGCGAGCGCTTTCTGCCGGGCATGCTGTCCGGCGAAAAAATAGGCGGCACGGCGACTTCGGAGCCGGCCGCAGGATCCGATCCGCGCGGCATTACCACGCGCATGACCGTCGAAGGCGATACGGCGGTCGTCAATGGCCGCAAGATGTGGATCACCAATGGATCGGTTGCCGATATTCTGGCGGTGACCTGTATCGACGGCGTCGACGAGAAGGGGCGCAACACCCTGAAACGCATCATCGTTGAACCGTCGAAATGTAACGTCGAAATCCGCGAAATCGAAATGACCGGGCTACGCCAGGGCCATCTCTCCGAGGCGGTGTTCGAGAATTGCGAAGTCCCGGCCGCGAATATACTGTCGTCGGGCGGCGATGCGGCGCGCATGTTGACGATCACCTGGAACGGCAACCGGCCGCTGGTCGGACTCGTTGCGGCACGGCTCGCCGAACGCGCCTTCGAGGCTGCGGTAGAGTATGCCGGCGTCCGCGTTCAGCACGGCAAGCCGATCGCCGGGCACCAGCTGATCCAGCAAAGCCTGGCCGATATCCAGACCGCGATTACGACGAGCCGCCTGCTGTGCTACCGCGCGCTCGACCTGATGGACCATGGCGCCCGCAACAACGCCGACGCGGCGATGGCCAAGCGGCACGCGACGACGGTGTGCCTCGAAGCGATCTCGAAGGCGATGGCGATCCATGGTGGCATGGGTTTGACGGCGGAGATTGGTCTCGAACAGCTGTGGCGCGATGCCCGCATGCTGACGGTGCCGGACGCGACGGATGAAATTCTGGCGCTGATTCAGGGCCGAGAGATCACCGGGATTGCGGCGTTCCGGTAGCACGGGTGGACCATGAGCGCGTGACGTTGCCGAACGGCCTTTATGGGCCGAAAATTGACTCTTTAGGTGTCGTCCCCATGTATTGGTGCATGCTCTTGACCTTACGGAAGTAGAGTGGATAATCCGCCACCGTCGCGGCAGGGCGATTTGGGCCGCAATCGCTGTGTAATTGGCTGTTTTTTGGCGTTACACGGTTACTCGTTTTGCCGAAGGAATTTTTTGGCAAAGTCGGTACGCGGCGTGAAAAACGAAGCAGAACTGCGTGCGACGATGTTGTTATTGGAAAGTGGCGCTTTCTGAACTACATCTCTCCCCTGTATTAAACCGGCAGCCGGGACGAACATGAATGTCTGATGACACGATAAACAACGACGGAACGGCCGATATCGACCCGAAGACAGCGGCGGTTCTCGCCCGTTACCGGTCGTATTTGCAGGACGATGTCGATCCGCGCGAATGGCCTTATGCGTGGCGGACGGAGATCAACCGGGGCGGATTCCGCGCCGTCGATTTCCTGATGGACGAGATCGTGGATACCGGCAAATGCATCGGTTGCGCGTCCTGCTTGACGATTTGCCCGGCCGACGTCTTCGACTACGCCGATGAGAAGCCGGTCAATGCGCGGCCGGAAGCGTGCGTTTTCTGCGTGCTTTGCGTCGAGGTTTGTCCGGTGCTTCGTCCGGTCGACGACAACGAGCGCACCCGGGCGCGATTTCGGGCGCCGGCGAAGGACGATGGATACGGGCTCTATAGCTATGGCGTTTATGCCCGCGCGACCGACCCGGAATTGGTCAAACGCGGTCAGGACGGCGGGATGACGTCGGCGCTGCTAATTCACGGGTTGGAAACGGGCCGCCTGGGCGGGGCAATTTTGGGCGATGTGTTTCCGGACGCCCAGCAGATCGGCCGTCACAAACTGGCGATGAACCGTCAGGACGTTCTCGATTGCGCCGCTTCGCGCTACACCTACTCGCCGAACACGCTGGCGCTGCAGGATGCGATGCACAAAGACGTCAAGCCGCTCGCCGTTGTCGGCGTGCCTTGCCAAATCGACGGCGTATGGCTGCAACAGACGTCGAGCATCCAGCTCGAGATGAGCGCTTGGTACCGCGAGAACATCGCGCTCACCATCGGCCTCTTCTGCTCGGAGAGCTTCACCCACGAAAGTATCGAACGTTTGGCCGAGATCGTCGAGGTCGCGCCGGAACGGATCGAAAACATCAACATCAAGGGCAAGGTTATCGTCCGTCTCGACGATGGCGAGGTTCTCACAACGACGCTCAGGAAATACCGTGAGTGGGCGCGTCCGGCCTGCCTTTATTGTCTCGACTATGGGGCGGAGAATGCCGATATCGGTGCGGGAGGCATCGGTATGGACGATTGGACCATGACCGTAATTCGTACCGATGCCGGTCACGAGGCGTTCCAGTCCGCGATCGACGACGGCAAGATCGAAACGCGGCCCCTTGAGGATGAACCTAACGGTGAATTTTTGGCCACGAAATTGTCGGTGAATAAGCGTAAAAACCGGCCGTTGCCGGCACAGATGCCGACCTACCAGGAACGTCTGGCATTGGATTATCTCGATCCCAAGACCTTCTATACGAAGGGGCCGGGCGCACCGCCCAAGGAAGACGAGCCGCAGAAAGGCGACAGCAAATGAATGTTGTGACGAAACCGGGCGCAACGGACAGTGACGCCGCGTCGGTACCGCAGCGGCATCTTTCGGACCTCAGCGTCATGGTCGCGGGGCAGGGCGGCGACGGCTCGCTGACCATCGCCTCGCTGCTTTCGGCGCTTTTCGCCCGACGCGGCTTTCATCTCTATTCGACCAGCAACATCGCTTCGCGTATCAAGGGCGGTCACGCGGCCGCGTTCCTGCGCGCCTCGGTCGAGCAGACCGGATGCATGGGCGACCACATCGATCTGCTGGTCGCGTTCGATGACGAAGCGGTCGAAATGGCGGCGCCGTCCATGGCCGCGGACGGCATCGTCGTCTTCGATGCATCGAAAGGGCCGCCGCCCGAAGGCGTCCTGGCGGATACGGTTAATGTGTTCGCCGTGCCGTTCGGGCGTCTTGCTGTCCGCGAGCTGGGACGCGACCTGCTCAAGAACTGTCTTGGTTTCGGTATCGTCAGCCGCATTCTCGGTATCGATGACGAGGACGCGGAAAATAGTCTGCGTCAAAGGTTCAAGCGTCTGCCGGCATCGGTGGTCGAGACGAATGTCGAGGCTTTCCGCATCGGCCTCTCCCATTCCGATGGAATCGGTCTGCCGGTCGGTAGCAGCCCTTGGACGGTTGATGAGGGGGACCGTGAAGAACACCTGATGATCGGTGGTAACGAGGCGCTTTCGTTTGGTTTCCTCGCCGCCGGTGGCCGCTTCTACGCCGGGTATCCGATTACGCCCGCCAGCGAAATTCTATCCTGGCTGCAACGCCACTTGCCGAAATATGGTGGCATCTCCATGCAGGCGGAGGACGAATTGTCGGCGATCAATCTGGCGATCGGCGCCGCGCTGACCGGGACCCGGTCTATGGCGGGGTCTTCGGGACCGGGATTCGTGCTCATGCAGGAAGGCGTGAGTCAGCTGGGTTCAGCCGAAATTCCCCTGGTCGTCGTCGACTGCCAGCGCGCCGGCCCGTCTACCGGAATGCCGACCAAGGTCGAACAGAGCGATATCGGGACGATGATTAATGGCGGCCATGGCGACTATCCCAAGGTCGTCTTGTCGCCGGCCGATCAGGGCGACAGTTTTGTCATCTCCGCGTTCGCGACCAACCTGGCGCAACGCATTCAGGGGCCGGTCATCATCGCCATGGATCGCGCCCTGTCCCAGGACTCCACGACCGTCAAACCCTTCGATCTTGAAGGCGTCACCGTCGATCACGCCAAGCGTCTGACGCGGGACGAAGTCATAAAGCTGGAAGAATACAAGCGCTACTTGATCACCGACGACGGCGTTTCGCCGTGGGCGGTGCCGGGAACGCCAGGCGGTCAGAATCTGGTGACCGGTAACGAGCGCAACGAATGGGGGTTGGTTTCGGCGGAACCGAAGAACCGCAACAAGATGATCGAAAAGAGGGCGCGTAAGATCGAGACCGTGCGCGACGACCTGCCGAAGGGATGGCGGTGGGGCGATGCAAAAGCGCCGATCGGTTTGCTTGGCTTCGGGTCGGTCGGTCCGATCCTGGTCCGCGCCGCGTTGCGTCTCGCCGGGGCCGGTACCGATGTCCAGATCCTGCGGCCGCGCACGCTCTGGCCTGTGCTCGACGAGACCCTCGATTTCGTCCGCGAATGCGAGCGCGTCTATGTCGTCGAATATAATCAAGCGGGCCAACTCGCCCATCTCGTCAGCGGTGCCGGCGCGCCGAAGGAACGCATGATAAGCCTGCGCAAATATGACGGCACGCCTTTCAGGGCGGTCGACATTGCAGACGCAATCCTCGAAGGGGAGGCCGCCCAATGACCAAGACCTATACCCCTGCCGAACCGATTTGGTGTGCCGGTTGCGGCGATTTCGGTGTCCAGGGCGCCCTCGAACGCGCCCTGATCGACCTTAATATCGCCAAGCACAATGTCCTGATCATGGCCGGTATCGGCTGTTCGGGCACCTTGCAGAACAATGTCGGGACCTACGGTTACCACGCGCTGCATGGCCGCGTCTTGCCGACATCCACGGGCGTTGCGTTGGCCAATCCGGACCTGACGGTGATCGCCGTCGGCGGCGACGGCGACGGGTTCGCCATCGGCGCCGGTCATTTTGTCCACACCGTCAAACGCAACCCGAATTTCGTCTATATCGTGATGAATAACAGCGTCTACGGACTGACCAAGGGACAGGACTCGCCAACCATGGATTCCAGTGCCGCCGAAGGACTGGATGCGACACGTCTGGCGCTGTCGATTCCTGGCGCCAGCTTCATTGCACGCGGCTTCTCGCGCTGGTCGCATCAACTCCATGAACTGACCATTGCCGCTTTGCAGCATGTCCGGGCGGGGCGCGGCTTTGCCTTCCTGGAAGTGTTGTCGCCCTGCGTCACCTATAACGACACCTATGCCAGCTGGGAATCCATGCTCGACAATGTCGACGAGGATCCGGATTACGACCCGACAGATCTGGCGACGGCGTTCGCCCGCGGCGTCGCGTTGGACGCGGAAGGGCGGATGCCGGCGGGCATAATCTATCGTTCCGAATCAGCCGTTGGCTACGGGGCGCCGCCGGCAATGGCGCATCAGGATGTCGATCCGGCGCAGCATATCGATGCCTATCGCGACATTATGGCGTCCTACGCGGTTTAATCGCAGTTTCGGCACACCGGTGACGGCACGGCAACTTACGCTCAGTACGATAGACGGCATTCCTTTGGTGAAGCCCGGCGACGACATCACGTCGTTGCTGCTTGACGCCTTGGCGGCATCCGGTCAGGCGCTCGGTGACGGCGATATTCTAGTGGTCGCGCAGAAGATATTCTCCAAAGCGCAAGACCGTTATGTCGATATTGCCGACGTGACGCCGTCGCCGCGTGCCGAGGCCTTGGCAATCGAAGTTGATAAGGACCCTCGCCTTGTCGAACTGATCCTGTCCGAATCGAGCGAAGTGGTGCGGCACCGGCCTGGCGTATTGATCGTCGCCCATCGACTTGGATTCGTGATGGCCAATGCGGGCATTGACGCATCGAACGTCGCCGAAGGCGGTGAGGAAGACGAGCGAGTGCTGCTGTTGCCGGTCGACCCCGATGGGGATTGCGCACGCGTTCGCGAAGAAATCCGCGAAAGGGTTGGTGTCGACGTTGCCGTGATCATGAACGACAGCGTCGGGCGCGCCTGGCGCAGCGGAACGGCGAGCATCGCCATCGGCGTCGCCGGGATGCCGGCAATTTTGGATTTGCGCGGCGAGGACGACCTGTTCGGCCGGCCGCTCAAGGTTTCGATCGTGGGAATCGCAGACGAACTCGCCGGGGCAGCCTCCGTTCTGCAAGGTCAAGCGGCGGAGGGCGCGCCGGCGGTCGTCATTCGCGGCTTTACGGCGGACGGTGAACCGAGCAATGGGCAGGCGTTGATCCGGGACAAGAGCGAGGACCTGTTCCGGTGAGTGGCGTACGGTGCGTGGCGCTATCGGGCGGCGTCGGCGGCGCCAAGCTGGCGATCGGCCTCTACAAGGCGATGAACCCCGCAGATCTGTTGATCGTCGCCAATACCGGCGACGATTTCGAGCATCTTGGGCTGCGTATCTGTCCCGATATCGATACGGTGACTTACACTTTGGGCGATGTCGCCAACAGGGAACTCGGATGGGGCCGGCGGGACGAAAGCTGGGCCTTTATGGACACGCTCGCGTCGCTGGGGGGCGAAACCTGGTTTAATCTCGGAGATCGCGATCTGGCGTTGCATGTCGAGCGGACGCGCCGTCTGCAAGAGGGCGAGACGTTGAGCGCCATCACCGCCGATATGGCGGCGCGCTTTGGGATCGAGGCCGCAATCGCGCCCATGTCCGACCAGGATGTCCGCACCATTGTCGAGACGCCGGAGGGGCCGCTCGCTTTTCAGCACTATTTCGTGCGCGAACGGTGCGAGCCGAAAGTCACGGGCTTTCGCTTCGAGGGGGCGTCCGCTGCCGAACCGAGCCCGGCGCTGCGGGCCGCTTTTGCCGACGGCGGGCCGGACTTGGTCGTCATCTGCCCCTCCAATCCTTTCATCAGTATCGACCCAGTTCTTGCCGTGCCCGATGTCCGAACTATGTTGGATGAATGCGTCGCGCCGGTCATTGCCGTCTCGCCGATCGTCGGCGGTAAAGCGATCAAAGGTCCGACGGCGAAAATGATGGGTGAGTTGGGTATTACGGCAACGGCGAAGGGCGTGGCGGAGCACTATGCCGGGCTGATCGACGGTTTCGTGCTCGACACGGTGGACGCGGAGGCGGCAGACACGATAATGGCGTCGGGGCCGGATGTACTTGTTGCGAATACTATGATGAAATCCCTGGATGATCGTGTATCGTTGGCGCGCGAAATCATCGCGTTCTCCAAACAGTTGAAGCAGACCTGACGAAAATTATGTGGGCCGTATTGCCAGCTAAAAATTTCAATGATGCCAAGCAGCGGCTCGCGAGCGTACTCGACGCCGAGGCGCGGCGCGGGCTGTTCCAGGCGATGTTCGAAGACGTGCTTGTATCGCTTCGCGCCGTCGAGGCGCTGCACGGCGTGCTCGTCGTCACCCGCGACGATACGGCGGCTGCGCTGGCCGAACGGCATGGCGCCCAAGTGCTGCGCGAGGACGCGAATCGCGGTCAGAGCGCCGCCGTCGAAGCGGCCGCGGCGTGGCTGGCGGGGCAGGGGGCCGAAGGCATGATCGCGCTGCCCGGCGACGTTCCGCTCGTGCCGCTGTCGGAAATCGAGAAAGTGCTGGCGGTGCACGAAACCGGCCGCGGGATGACCATTGTCCCGGACCGCGACGAACGCGGCTCGAACTGCATCGCCGTGTCGCCGCCGGACCTGATCTCCTTCCATTTCGGCAATGACAGCTTCAAACCTCACCTGCGTGCCGCCGAGGCCGCAGGGGTGACGCCGAAGGTTCTAAAGCTGCCTTGTATTGGCCTCGACATCGACCGGCCGGATGACCTCGCCGTGCTCATTGCATCCGAAGGCGCGACACGGGCGCAGCGCTGGCTGCGCGAAACCGGTATCGCGGAGCGCGTGGCGGTGGCGGTATGACGGAACAGCTCGATCACGAGACTGCGCTTGCGTTGACCGAGGATTGCGATGTCGACGGGTTGATGGCACGCGCGGCGGCCCTGCGCGACGAAGGTCATGGCGGCCTGATCACCTATTCCCGCAAAGTGTTCATTCCGCTGACGCAGCTGTGCCGCGACGTCTGCCACTACTGCACCTTCGCGCATCCGCCGCGTAAGGGCCAACGCGCCTATATGACCCGCGAAGAAGTGCTCGACGTGGCGCGCGCGGGAGCCGCGGCGGGCTGCAAGGAAGCGCTCTTTACGCTCGGCGACAAACCGGAATTGCGTTACCGCGTGGCGCGCGAAGAACTGACCGACCTTGGTCATGAGACGACTCTTTCCTACCTGACGGAAATGGCCGGCGCCGTGCTGGCGGAAACCGGCTTGCTGCCGCACATCAATGCCGGTGTCATGACCGAAGGCGAGATCGCCGCGCTGCGCGAAGTTTCGGTCAGCCAAGGCCTGATGTTCGAATCCACCTCGCTGCGCCTGTTGGAGAAGGGCGGCCCGCATTACGGCTCTCCGGACAAGCAACCCGAGGTAAGGCTGGCGACGATGCGAGCGGCGGGACGGCTTGCCGTGCCGTTCACGACCGGCATCCTGATCGGCATCGGCGAGACGCGCCGCGAGCGTATCGAGGCGTTGCTGGCAATTCGCGAATGCCACGAGGAATTAGGCCATATCCAGGAGATCATCGTCCAGAATTTCCGCGCCAAACCGGACACCAAGATGGCCGACGCGCCGGAACCCTCGACCGAGGAATTGCTGTGGACGACTGCGGTGGCGCGGCTGATCTTCGGTCCGGAAATGACGATACAGGCACCGCCGAATCTCAGTCCCGGCGCCCTATCGGAGCTGGTCTCGGCGGGGCTCGACGATTGGGGCGGCGTGTCGCCCGTGACGCCCGACCACGTCAATCCGGAAGCGCCGTGGCCGCATCTCGATGCGCTCGCCGAGGCGACGGCGGGATGCGGCAAAACCCTGATCGAGCGATTGGCGATTTATCCGGCCTACGTGCTGGAGGGCGAGAAATGGCTGGACCCGGCACTGCGCACGCCGGTGCTCCGTGCGGTCGACAGCGAAGGCCTGCCGCGTACGGATAGCTGGATGACCGGCGCGCCGTCCGCGCCGCCGGCCCTGTGCACGAGCCCGTCGGCACCGGTCGGTGACGATCTCACGGCGATCCTCGACAAGGCGCAGGGCGGCCAGGACCTCACCGAAGCGGAAATCGTCCGCCTGTTCGGGGCGCGCGGGACGGAGGTCGTGGTGGTCTGCAACGCGGCCGACGCGCTGCGCCGTGCGGTCAATGGCGATACGGTGAGCTATGTCGTCACCCGCAATATCAATTACACCAATGTCTGCTACTTCAAATGCCAGTTCTGCGCCTTCTCCAAGGGCAAGCTGAGCGAGAACCTGCGCGGCCGGCCCTACGATCTGGACATCGGCGAGATCACAAGGCGGGCGGCAGAGGCCTGGGAGCGCGGCGCAGTCGAGGTCTGCATGCAGGGCGGCATCCACCCGGATTACACCGGCGAGACCTACCTCAAAATCTGCCGCGCGGTGAAGGCCGTCACCCCCGATATGCATGTGCACGCCTTCTCGCCGCTCGAGGTTTGGCAGGGCGCCAAGACCTTGAAGATGGGTCTTGCTGAGTACCTGAATATGCTGCGCGACGCCGGTCTCGGCTCGCTGCCGGGCACGGCGGCGGAAGTGCTCGATGACGAAATTCGCGCCGTTCTTTGCCCCGACAAGGTCAACACGGCGCAGTGGTTTGAAGTCATGGAAGCGGCACATACGGCCGGTATCCGCACGACTTCCACAATCATGTACGGCCATGTCGAGCGACCGGCGCATTGGGCGCGCCATCTGTTGCGCCTGCGCGACCTGCAGAAGCGCACCGGCGGGTTCACCGAATTCGTGCCGCTGCCTTTCGTTGCCGAAGAAGCGCCGATCTACCTAAAAGGCCGCGCCCGCTGCGGCCCGACCTTCCGCGAGGCGGTACTGATGCATGCGGTGGCGCGTCTCGCACTGCACCCGCATATCCCCAATATCCAGACCAGCTGGGTCAAGATGGGCCCGGAGGGCGTGCAGGCCTGCCTCAATGCCGGCGCCAACGATCTCGGCGGCACGCTGATGAACGAAACCATCACCCGCGCCGCCGGTGCGGCGCACGGTCAGGAGATGCCGCCGGCGGAAATGGAGCGCCTGATCCGAAACATCGGCCGGACGCCGCGGCAGCGTATGACGCTCTACGCCGACGCGACAGAGGAGCGGTATTCCGCTTCCTTCGACGCTGACGTGCTCGTTGACGTGGTCAACACGCCGGCTCGTAAATACGAACGGAGCAGCACTCCGCGCGAACTCCTCCGGCCCGGCCTCGACGCCGCGGATTGACCGCGTTCGCGGCTCGAAAGGTAGACCTGTGTCCGGCATCATCGACTACGGCGCTTTGCCGTTTCCGGTCCGCGGCGACCTTGCCGCCGCGCATCGCCTGGTCTGGACACGATTGGCATCGCCGGGCAGCTGGTGGGACGGCAAAACGCGGGTGGCGATTGCCGCCGAGGCGCGAATGGCAGGGGATTGCGCCTTATGCCAAGCGCGCCAGGACGCCTTGTCGCCGACCGCGGTACAGGGCGCGCACGACGGTGGCGGTGAACTCGCGCCCGCATTGGTCGAGGTCATCCACCGGGTTGCGACGGATCAAAGCCGCCTGACCCGTGCTTTCTACGACACCGCGTTGGAGGCGGGCCTTTCCGACGGCGAATATGTCGAGGCGATTGCCGTCATTGCGACGGTCTTCGCCGTCGACGGTTTCACCAAGTCGCTCGGCCTGCCGCCCTTTGCGCTACCCGACCCGCAGCCCGGCGAACCCAGCCGCCAAAGGCCGACCGGCGCCAAGACCGACCGCGCCTGGGTCCCGACCGTCGCGCCGGAGGACGTCACCGACGCCGAAGCGGGCCTCTATGACGGACTATCCGGCGCGAACATCCATCGCGCGCTGAGCCTGGTGCCGGACGAAGCGGTCGCCTTCTTCCGGCATCTCGATGCCGCGCAGTACCTGCCGGACGCCGCGCTGCGCGATTTCGGCAACGAATACCGCGACCTGACGCACGCCCAGATCGAGTTCCTCGCGGCGCGGGTGTCCGCCATCAACCAGTGCGTCTACTGAACCACCAGCCATGCAGTACTGCTCCGTGCGAGCGGCGAACATACCGGCGACGGATACGACCTGGAGAGCATCCACGGCGAGGCCGAAATTGCCATTCCGCACGCAGCCGAACTGGTCGCCTTCGCCGATGCTTTCTATGCCGATAATAACGAAGTGCTGGATCAGGCCCGCCGAGAGGTACATACGGCTCTCGGCGACGGCGCCTTCGTCGACGCGGCCGGCATCGTCGGCATCTTCGATGCGGTTGTCCGGATTGCCGACGCCACCGGCACGCCGCTCGAAGACTACAAGGTGGATATTTCCGTGGAGCTCCGCGATGACCTCGGCATCAACGAATTTCCGTCCGCACGCGAGGCGTAACTACCGCAACACCCGAAACAGTGCATCCGCCGCATCCAGGAACCGGTCGTCCTGGCCGATATGGCCTATGACCTGCAGTCCGATCGGCAGTCCTTGCGGCCCGGTGTAGAGCGGCAGGTTGATCGCCGGGCCGTACAGGCCGGTCCAGATGCGGTTGAACGGCGGTTCGCCAATCGTGGTCAGGTCGGCGGGCGCCTCGCCGGGCGCGCTCGGCGTGATCAGGAGATCCCAATCTTCGAAGGCCGCCATGTAGCGGGCGCGGTAGGCGCTCAGCGCCGCGAGGCCGGCTTGGTATTCCACCGCCGTCACCTTGATCCCGTCGACGAGGCGGCCTTTGCGCAGTTTCTCGCTCAGCAGATCGGGGGCGGTGGCGCGCTCGTAGGCGAGGCAGCGGGTGAATTCGTAGCCGGAGACCGCGTCGAACCCCTTCACCGCGGTATCGAACCCGTCGGGCAATTCGAAATCTTCGACCGCCGCCCCGGCGGCGGAAAGATCGCGCGCCGCCTGATCCATGCAGGCTTGCGTCGGTTCGTCCGCCAGGTGCCAGTTCGGCGTGCGGCAGAACCCGATGCGCAGGTCGCCGATCGCAGGCGCTTCGATCGGCCGGTAGGGCTGTTGCGTCAGCACGGCGCGCAGCAGCGCCTGGTCGTCCATGGTGCGGCTCATCATGCCCAGCGTATCGACGGACCGCGTGTTGTCGCGCACGCCGAGCGGGTTGTAGTCGCCATAGGTGGGCTTGTAGCCGATGCAGCCGCAGAAGGCGGCCGGCCGCACGATCGAGCCGCCGGTCTGGGTGCCGAACGCGACCGGCACCATGCAATCCGTTACCGCGGCGGCCGAGCCGCTCGACGAGCCGGCCGGGGAATGCGCCGGGTTGTGCGGGTTTTTGGTTTTGCCGGCGGTCATATGCGCGAACTCGGACGTTACCGTTTTGCCCAACACCAGTCCGCCCGCGACGCGGACCATGGCGACGCAGGCCGCATCCGTGCAAGGCCGGTTTTCGGCGTGGATCGGCGAGCCGTGCCGGGTCGGCATGTCGTGCGTGTCGATGATGTCCTTGACCCCGACCGGCACGCCATGGATCAACCCTTTTGACGGACCCGTATCGAGCGCCTTCGCCGCGGCCAGCGCCGCGTCGGGGTCGAGATATTCCCACGCGTCGACGACAGGTTCGCGTTCTGCAATGCGATCGAGAAGCGCGCGCGTGACCGCCTCGCAGGTGGTGTCGCCGGTGTCGATGGCCGCCGCGATTTCGGTCACGGAGAGTTGCGTCAGATCCATGGGTTGAAAATCCGCGTGCCTCAATCCCCGAAGAATACGCCTTCCTTGAACACCACCGGCACCGTGCGATTGGCCTTCGTGTCGCCGATCAACGGCTTGCCGTCGGCCCCGAGGCGGTCGGCCTTGGCCTGGCCCTGGAAGTTTGGCGTGCCGATACGCAGCATGACGAGGCATTCGTCGGTGCTGGTCGCGTTGAATCGGTACAGCATGCCCTTGGGCATCATGAAGCCCTGGCTCGTCGCGACGTCCTGGATTTCGTCGTCCGGGCCATAAAATCGCGCGCTGCCCTGCAGGACGACGAAGACGTGGTCCTCGTCGGGGTGCGCGTGCAGCTCGTTCTCGCCGCCCGAGGCGTAGACCTTGAGCCGCACCGACAAATCCTCGGTCGCCGCCAGCACCGTATCGGTGCGCCCCTGCGCCAGCATCTGCGCCTTCATGCTGAACAGGGTCGGTTTCGAGGTCTCGGTCGCCGCGATCTGGTCGTCGACGATCGACTGCGAGCCGAGCGACGGTTGGTTCATGGGGGCGGTGTCGTCCATGGCGGGGGTCTCCTAAGTCCGTTGGCAACGATATCTTAGGATAGTGTGACTCAGGATCAAACCACGCCGCGGAAACGGACAATTGCCGATACCACGCGTAGACAAAATTGCCCTACGATAACGCCGCTACCCGCCCGTCTGCGCCAGCGCCTGGTCGAGGTCGGCGATGATGTCGGCGGCGGTTTCGATGCCGATCGACAGGCGCACGACTTCCGCGCCGGCGCCGGCGGCCGCCAGTTGCTCTTCGGTCAGCTGGCGGTGCGTCGTCGAGGCCGGGTGGATGACCAGCGAGCGGCTGTCGCCGATATTGGCCAGGTGGCTGATCAGTTCGACCGCCTCGACCAGCTTTACGCCGGCGTCGTAGCCGCCCTTGAGGCCGACGGTCATGACCGCGCCGGCGCCCTTGGGCAGGTATTGCTTGGCCAGCTTGTAATATTTATCGGTCTCGAGCCCGGCATAGCTGACCCATTCGACGGACTCATGGGTCGAGAGGTGCTGGGCGACGGCCAGCGCGTTTGTGCAGTGCCGCTCCATGCGCAAGGGCAGGGTTTCGATGCCGAGCAGTGTGAGGAAGGCGTTCATCGGCGATAGCGTCGCACCCAGATCGCGCAGCCCGATGGCATGGCCGTAGATCGTGTAGGACAGCTCGCCGAAGGACTTGGCGAAGGTCAAATTGTGGTACTCCGGCGCCGGTTGCGACAGGCTGGGGAACTTGTCGTTCTGCATCCAGTTGAAATTACCGGAATCGACGACCACACCGCCGATCGCGGTGCCGTTGCCGCTGAGGAACTTTGTCGTCGAATGGACGATGATGTCCGCACCATGCTCGAACGGACGGCACAGGTATGGCGTTGCCAGGGTGTTGTCGACGATCAGCGGCACGCCGATGTCGTGCGCGATCTCGGCGATAGCGACCATATCGGTCACCACGCCGCCGGGGTTGGCCAGGCTCTCGATGAAGAAGGCCCGGGTCTTGCCGGTCGACGCACGGCGGAAGTTCTCCGGATCGTCCGGGTCGACGAACTTGGCGCTCCAGCCGAATTTGCGGTAGCTGTGGCCCATCTGGTTGATCGAGCCGCCATACAGCTTGTTGGCGGCGACGATTTCGTCGCCCGGCTGCATCAGCGGGAACAGGGCCAGGATCTGCGCCGCATGGCCGGACGCGGTCGCGGTACCGCCGAGGCCGTTCTCAAGCGCGGCGCAGCGTTCCTCCAGCACCGAAACGGTCGGATTTGTCAGGCGCGAATAGATGAAACCCGGAACCTGCAGGTTGAACAGCGAGGCCGCGTGGTCGGCGTCGTCGAAGACGAAAGACGTGGTTTGGTAGATCGGCGTCTGCCGCGCACCCGTGGCCGGATCGGGCGCACCACCCGCATGCACTGCCAAGGTCTCGAAGCCGGGCTCGCGATTGCTCATGTCTCAAAAACTCCTTTAAATCCTGCGGCGCTTGCTGGTAATGACCCTGGAATTGAAACCGTTCCAGGACAGCTCGCCGCTGAGCCGCGCGAATTCGACCTTGGGGCAGCGGTTCATGACGACCCTCAGGCCGGCGGCCTCGGCGCGTTCGGCGGCCTCCAGGTTAAATACGGTGAACTGCATCCATACCACCTTGGCGCCGATCTCGATCGCCTCGTCGGCGATCGGGCCGGCGGCTTCGGAATTGCGGAATATGTCGACCATATCGACCGGCTCCTCGATCTCGGCCAGGCCGGCACGAATGGTTTCGCCGAGCAGGGCTTCGCCGGCGTTGCGGGGGTTGACCGGAATCACACGAAACCCTTTGATTTGAAGGTATTTCATGGCGAAATAGCTGGGCCGGTTCCAGTAGGTCGAGGCGCCGACCATGGCGATGGTGCGGACATCGCGCAGGATACCCCTGATATAGGCGTCTTCGTATTGCTGGTGGTCCATCGGTCTACCTCCCGCGCCAGACCGGCGCGCGTTTTTCTAGAAATGCGTCGAGCCCTTCCGCGGCGTCTTCGGCCATCATGTTGCGCGCCATCACCTCGCTGGTATAGGCGTAGGCGTCTTCGACGCCGGTCTCCAGCTGGCGATAGAATGCTTCCTTGCCCATGGCGATGGTGAGCGGCGATTTGGCGCAAATTTTTCCGGTCATCTCCGACACCTTTGCGTCGAGATCGGTTTCGGGCAGGACGAAATTGATCAAGCCCATTTCCCGCGCGCGGGCGGCGGATACCATGTCGCCCAGCACCAGCATCTCCATCGCTTCCTTGCGGCCGATATTGCGGCTCAAAGCGACCATCGGGGTCGAGCAGAACAGGCCGATATGGACACCCGGCGTGGCGAACCTTGTATCGTCCGCGGCGACGGCCAGGTCGCAGGTCGCGACCAACTGGCAGCCGGCCGCCGTCGCAATCCCATGCACGCGGGCGATGACCGGCTGCGGCAGCCGCATCAGCCCAAGCATCATTTTGGCGCAGGCGGCGAAGGTCTTGTCGTAATAGGCGCGGTTGTCGTTGGCGCGTAGTTGGCGCATGTCGTGCCCGGCGCAGAAGCCGGGGCCATTCGCGGCGATCACGACGGCCCGGACGGTTTTGTCGTCCTTGATGTCGGCGATGGCACTGTTCATCGCGTCGAGCAATTCCATCGAGAGCGCGTTGCGCGACTGCGGACGGTTGAGTGTCAAGGTGGCGACGCCGACGCTGTCCTCGCGCAGGAGAATTGGTGCGTCGAGATCGATGTTACCGTCCAATACGGCATCCTCCGGTTTTCGCTTTGCCCATCAGGCCTTGGGCTGTAGTTCTAGCTGTAACAGCGGGCCCACCTCAAGCGAAGCCTTATCCATGTCGGAACCGAAACCCAAGGCGACCCTCGCCGAATTCAAGGAACATTGCGCCGCGGAAACCGATTTCCTGCAGGTCTACAACTTCCAGGTGGAGAAGATCGACCACGCCGCGGCAACCGTTCGCCTGCCTTTCGATTCCAAGCATTTGCGGCCCGGGCCGACGGTGAGCGGGCCCGCGATGATGGCCATCGGCGATTATGCAGGGCTAGTTTTTTGTCCGCCTGCCGAGCATCGTGAGCCGATGTCGGGGCTGGCCATTCCGTTCTCGATGTGGCAGTGTGCCGGTCATGGCGACGCTGCCGGCCCAGGATTTGTCCGTTGATTTGCGCGCGGTCACGG
>JAKZTB010000126.1:0-2588 GCA_047517345.1 Alphaproteobacteria bacterium | reverse complement strand
ATGCTCACCAGGCCGAGCTTCAGCAGCCCCAACTCCATGGCCAGCATCAGAACCTGATGGAACGCGATCGTGAACGCCTCAAGATTCTCCCGCCGAAACGTCGCGATGGTGTCGTGATCGGGGTGAGTATCCGCAGCGATGAAGCGCACCGCCACATCCCGATGCGTCGCGCGCTCGATCCGGCGCGACGAAAAAATCCCGTTCGCGTAACAGTAAATCAACAGCGCCAGCATCATCCGAGGATGATATTGCGCCTTGCCATGGCCCCGCCAATTGACCTTGAAAGCGCCAATATCCACCCGCTCAACGGCGGCCGTGATGAAATGCACAAGATCGTCAGCGCCAATCCAGTCACGAAGATCGGGTGGCAGCAAAAACCCCTGCGTACGGTCGTAAGAGATGAAATTTACCATCCAATCACTATACACTAATCGGAAGATAAATCCGACAGACTGCTAGAGCCCTTTCCGACCAAATGGAAACAATTTGATGGGGCGTATCGGCTTCCCGGTCAGGCGCGGTGCGCAGCGCGATGCTGTCGCATCGGGCAAGCATCGCAACGCAGCCGGGGAGCCGATACGCCCCACCGAAGGCCGGATTATTTTACCCCGTGGCGTCGTTGCGCGTCTTTGCCGATGCGGGACATCGCCATGCGAAGCGCGCCTATCCACGGGGTAAAATAATCCCGGTCAAATGGTTCCATTTGGTCCGATAGGGCTTAGTGGATAAAATCTAACACATGGTACCCATAGGATCCCGTATCCGGGTTTCTCGGTAGGAGGGGACCCGAAAGCGATGCTGTCGCATCGGTGAGGGGCCTCGACGCACCGAGAAGCCCGGATACGGGACCCTATGGGCGGCTTCCCGAGCGCACCGGCCGCGTTGCGCGATGCTTGTGGTGAAGGGCACCACGGCGCATCGCGCGCCTAACCGGTGAACTCGCGAAGCCGTCGTAGGGCTGCCAAGCGTTAGATTGTGTCCACTAGCCAACCGTCGATCGCATCGAGGGCGCGCCGGGCATAGGCTGCCCGTCTATCGCGGCGTCCACGGCGGCCGCCTTTTACCGGCGTTTCCAGCGGAGGAAACAGACCGAAATTGACGTTCATCGGTTGAAAGTTTTCCGCGTCGGCGCCGCCGACGATATGGCCTAGCAGGGCGCCGAGCGCCGACGTATCGGGGGGCGGCACAGGCGTTTCGCCGCGCTGTTCGGATACGGCGAAGCGCCCGGCGAGAAGCCCGCAGGCCGCTGACTCGACATATCCCTCGACACCGGTGATCTGGCCGGCGAACCGCAGTCGCGGGTCGGCTTTCAGGCGCAGGCTAACGTCGAGCAATCGGGGACTGTTGATGAACATATTACGGTGAATGCCGCCCAGGCGCGCGAACGTGGCTTTCTCCAACCCGGGGATTGACCGGAATATTCGCGTTTGCTCGCCATGTTTGAGCTTCGTCTGAAAGCCGACCATGTTGTAGAGCGTACCCAGAGCATTGTCCTGGCGCAGTTGGACGACGGCGTACGCTTTTCCGCCGGTGTGCGGGTTGGTAAGACCGACCGGCTTCATCGGTCCGAAGCGCAGGGTTTCGATACCGCGTTCCGCCATGATCTCGATCGGCAGGCAACCTTCGAAGTAGGGCGTATCCTTTTCCCAATCCTGAAACGGCATCGTTTCGCCGCCCCGCAGCGCGTCGATGAAACTGCTGTACGGTGCCTGGTCCAGCGGGCAGTTGATGTAGTCGGCACCGTCGCCCTTGTCATAGCGTGACTGGAACCAAACTTTTGAAAAATCGATTGAATCCTTATAGATGACCGGCGCGATCGCATCGAAGAACGCGAGCGAGTCCTCGCCCGTCAGTTCCAGGATCGCTTCACCCAACGTGGGGGATGTAAGCGGACCGGTTGCCAGGATCACGGACTGCCAGGATTCCGGGGGCAGTCCGGTAACTTCCGCGCGCTCGATCGTTACCCGCGGATGGGCCGTCAGGCGGGCCGTCACTTCATCGGAAAATCCCACCCGATCGACGGCCAACGCGCCACCTGCGGGGACACGGTGGGCGTCGCCCGCGCTCATGATCAGCGACCCGCATCGGCGCATTTCCTCATGCAACAGCCCGACCGCATTATGCTCGGCATCATCGGATCGGAACGAGTTCGAACAGACGAGTTCCGCCAGACCGTCGCCGACATGGACGTCCGTACCGCGAACCGGCCGCATTTCGTGCAGCACGACCCGCCAGCCGGCTCGAGCGATCTGCCAGGCGGCCTCTGAACCGGCAAGCCCGCCGCCCACGACATGGATGGGTTCCATCGTTTGCTACGCCATCGCGAATTTTCTAACGGTCTATCGGGAGGCGACTTCGTCGACTTCCCATCGGATATTCACTTCGTCGAAATACATGGTTAGACGAACTATGTCACCTTTTTGAACATGTATGTCGTCTTCGAAGAACTGGGGGATGTCCCGACCGCTGTTGAAAATGTGAGGTAGGCGTTGCTCGCCTTGAGCCGGTAGGCTCGGGGTGTTGAATCCAACGAAAGGAAAGCAACGCCATGAAGAAATCTACCACATCGGCCGCGGTTGTCCCGGCGG
>JAKZTB010000125.1:0-20983 GCA_047517345.1 Alphaproteobacteria bacterium | reverse complement strand
TCGCGGTTTATGAGTCCATGACCTAACCCATACGGACTGCGGTGCCACTCGCGACGACCATCATCATCGAGCCTTTTTCGCCGACCACCTCGTAGTCCAGATCGACGCCGACAATGGCGTTGGCGCCCAGCTCTTCCGCATTCGCCTGCATGTCCTCGATTGCGATGTCTTTTGCCGCGCGGATGACTTTCTCGTACGTGCCCGAGCGGCCGCCAACGAAATCGCGGACGCCGGCGAACATGTCGCGCACGACGTTGGCGCCGAGGATGGTCTCGCCCGTACAAACACCGAAATATTCGGTGATCTTGTGCCCTTCGACGGAGTCGGTCGTGGTAATGATCATCGTGCGCCCTTTACAGTGTGAGAGATAGTGGAGCCAATCTATGCCTGATCGGTGCTTATACAATGGGTCATTATCAGCGCTCCTTGGTATTCGTCCAATGCCGAGTTATTAGAAAATGAGCGACCGCCGCGCGATTGCGTCCTGGTGTTTTTACGATTGGGCGAATTCCGCCTTTCCGACGGTCGTCGGCACCTTCATTTTCGGTACCTATTACACCAAGGCGATCGCGGAGACACCCGAAGCCGGATCGGCGCAATGGGGATAGGCGCTGGGGATTGCCGGCATCGCCGTCGCGCTGTTTAGCCCGATCCTGGGTGCGGTTGCCGATAAAGGGGGGCGTCGCAAACCCTGGCTCGGTGTGTTTACGGCGGTGTG
The DNA here is from genome assembly GCA_047517345.1 of Alphaproteobacteria bacterium. Lineage (GTDB taxonomy): Bacteria > Pseudomonadota > Alphaproteobacteria > UBA8366. The sequence goes on along the minus strand of JAKZTB010000125.1, from coordinate 20,265 downwards.
TGTCATCCCGACGGCCCTGCTTTGGTTTTCCTACCCGGACGCGTCCTCGGCCTTGTGGGCGCTCACCTTCGTCGCGCTGGCAACTGCCGCATTCGAGTTCTCGATGGTGCTCTACAACGCGATGCTGCCGGAAATTGCGCCCGAGAGCCATATCGGCCGCGTCTCGGGGTGGGGCTGGGGGCTCGGTTATGGCGGCGGGCTGGCCGCGCTCGCTCTATGTCTGATCGGATTCGTGCAGACCGACTCGCCCTGGTTCGGTATTTCGAAATCGGAGGCCGAAAATATTCGCGCCGTGGTGCTGTTGGTCGCGGTTTGGTACGCGGTATTTTCCGTTCCACTATTTCTGTTCACACCGGACAAAGCGCCGACCGGCCTGTCGCTGGCAGCATCTATTCGCACTGGGCTTGCGGAACTGGCCGAGACGATTCGCCACGTCCGGCAATATGGCAACATCGTCTTGTTTCTGATTGCACGAATGCTCTACACCGACGGTCTCGGCACGTTGTTCGCGTTCGGCGGCATCTATGCGGCCGGTACCTTCGGCATGGGTTTGGGAGACGTGATCAAGTTCGGCATCGCCTTGAACGTAACCGCGGGGCTGGGCGCGGCGGGCTTCGCCTGGCTGGACGATTCGATCGGCGCCAAACCGGTGATCGTCGTCTCGCTTGTTGCGTTGATCGGCCTGGGCGGAGGAATGTTGATCGTCGAGTCGGTGACCTGGTTCTGGGTGCTGGGCATTGCGCTCGGCATCTTCGTCGGACCCGCGCAATCCGCGTCGCGTTCGCTCATGGCGCGGCTCGCCCCCGAAGCCTTGCGCACGGAGATGTTCGGCCTCTATGCCTTCTCCGGCAAGGCGACCGGCTTCCTCGGCCCCTTCGCGTTCGCCGCCGCGACCGCAGCCGCGGACAGTCAGCGCGTCGGTATGGGGGTTATCCTGGTGTTCTTCGCTGCCGGATTGGTTCTATTGCTTCGGGTCCGCGCGCCCCGCAGCTGAACTGGGTCACGCCCTGCTCAGCAAATGGTGCGGCAGTGATTTGTTATCGTAAATCTTCCATTGGTCTGCACGTCGCCTTGCGATCAGCTTCGGCGAACCATTCGCATCGATTATGTCTGCGTCATCGGCTGCGGCGAGATAACTCGGGAGCAGCTGCAGCCCTCGCGCATGCCTGCGTTTTATGACGTCGGCCGGTATGTAATGGCCTCCTTGGCTCACCCGGTCTGCGACGCGCTGAATGCAAATATCGGGATCGGAAATCCAAAGAAAAATGAGCGTAATTCGATAATTCTGGGCAGAAGCGATTCTGACACTCCTCAGCAGGGTCTTCGTGGCGAGGGTCGACTCGATGATGAAATCGATACCTTCATCGATCCAAATTTTGCGCAATTCGATTAGACGGCGCCCGGCAGGCACGGCCTTGTCGCTTGGCGCATCGGAGGACAATTCGGCCGCAAACGCGTCGGCATTCAGAAAGCGGTCAGTTTCAAGAAGATAAGCGTAGCTCGATCTGGCCAGCGTCGTCTTACCCGCGCCGTTGGGACCGCCGAGGATAGTTAGTCGCGGTCTCGTCACGCGCATCTTGCTCCAAAAATTCGGTTGTCAATTTTTTGAGCCTAACATGCCTATCGCCCGGGTAGATGGCTACCAGGTATCCGTCAATCCCTTGATAAGCTGGCAGGCCGGCGGCGTGCTTTTCGGCAATCGCCTGACGGACAGCTTCTCGGAATTCGGTTTCGATCTTAGGCCGCGTCATAATCACCAACTATATTGAACCGGGCGGCGAATACCAAACCGTCCCTAATGCCTGAAGTGCCGCATGCCGGTGAACGCCATGGCGACACCGGCCTCGTTTGCGGCCGCGATAACCTCCTCGTCGCGGATCGAGCCGCCCGGCTGGATGACGGCGATGGCGCCGGCGTCGATTGCCGCGATCAGCCCGTCGGCGAACGGGAAGAAGGCGTCGGAGGCGACCACGGAGCCTTCCGTGCCGAGCTGTTCCTTGGCTTTCTCGGCGGCGACGCGGGAGGAGTCGACGCGGCTCATCTGGCCCGCGCCGATGCCGACGGTGACGCCGTCGCGGACATAGATGATGGCGTTCGATTTGGTGTGCTTGCAGACCTTGAAGGCAAACAGCATGTCTTCGATTTCACGGTCTGTCGGCGCGCGCTCGGTGACGAACTTCAGGTCGTCGCGGCCGATGCTGCCGGTGTCCCGGCCTTGCATCAGGAAACCGCCGGAAATGGTCTTCATCACCATGCCGACCGAAGCTGGGTCGGGCATGCCGCCGGTCAATAGGAGACGTAGGTTCTTCTTTTCGGCGAAGACGGCGCGGGCGTCCGTGTCGGCGTCGGGCGCGATAACCACTTCGACGAAGATTTTCCCGATGGCGCGCGCGGTATCGCTGTCGAGCGGCCGGTTCAACGCGACAATACCGCCGAAGGCGCTGACCGGATCGCAAGTGTGGGCCTGTCGATAGGCGTCCAGCGGCGTTTCGCCGACGGCCACGCCGCAGGGGTTGGCGTGTTTTATGATCGCCACCGCCGGCGCGTCGAACTCCGCGACCAGCTCGAAGGCGGCATCGGTGTCGTTGATGTTGTTATAGCTAAGCTCCTTGCCCTGTACCTGATTTGCCAAGGCGACGCCCGGCCGCGACCGGCCGCTCAGATAGAGCGCGGCTTCCTGGTGCGGGTTTTCCCCGTACCGCAATTTCTGTTTCAGCGTACCGCTGCCGGCCATGCGTTGCGGGAACACGTCGCCGCGCTGGATCTCGAACCAGGCCGCGATATTCGAATCGTAGGCGGCTGTCCGCGCAAAGGCGGCGGCGGCCAGGCGGCGGCGAAGTTCCGCCGACGTCGCGCCCTCGTTGTCCGCCATCTCCGCGATGACCGCGTCGTAGTCCGACGGGTCGGTGACGGCTGTGACGAAATCGTGGTTTTTCGCCGCGGCGCGGATCAGTGCCGGACCGCCGATGTCGATATTCTCGACGCATTCTTCGAACCCGGCGCCACGTGCGACGGTTTCCTCGAACGGGTAGAGGTTTACGACGACCAGGTCGATGGGGGCGATATCGTGGGCTTCCATTGCCATGCGATGCGTGTCGAGGTCGCGCCGGCCGAGAATGCCGCCATGTATCTTGGGATGCAGCGTTTTTACCCGGCCATCGAGCATTTCAGGAAAATCCGTGTGGTCGGCGACCTCGGTCACCACCATCCCGGCATCGCGCAGCGTTTTCGCGGAACCGCCCGTCGATAGCAATCGGACGCCTTGGCTCGCGAGAAATTCACCGAAAGCAATGAGGCCCCGTTTATCGGAAACCGAGATCAGGGCTCGCGCGATTTTACCTGCCGCCATTTTTCACTCCATCAGAGAAGACACCTCGTCGGTGCTAAAGGGCAACCGCTGGAGGGTCTATGTTCGTGCTTTCGAATTCCGGTACCAGACGCCGCAGCAACGATAAGGTCCGTGCCGCGTCGCGCGCTTGTGCCGAGCGTTCCAACTGGTCGATCGTCCGCGCCATCAGCGCCAGATCGGGCGTTCGCGGGGCCGCCAATGTGAGGCCCTCACAGGCGGTCGGTACCGGCGTTTCATTTTCGTGCAGCAGCACTTCGTGCAGTTTTTCGCCCGGCCTCGGTCCGATGATATCGATCGCGATATCCTGTTCCGGTTGCAGACCGGCGAGGCGGATGATTTGCCGCGCCAGGTCGATAATTTTCACCGGCTCGCCCATGTCGAGAACGAATATTCGGCCTTCGGATTCGCTTTCGGAAAGCCCCAGGGCGGACGCTTGCAGCACCAGTTCGACCGCCTCTTGTACCGTCATGAAGAACCCGGTCATGCCCGGGTCTGTTACCGTCAACGGCCCGCCACGGGCGAGCTGGCTTTGAAACAGCGGGACCACGGATCCCCGCGATCCGAGGACATTTCCGAAGCGTACGATGACGAAGCGTGTTCCTTCGCCTTCTTGCTCCGACAGGTCCAGGGCCTGACAGTAACCTTCCGCCAACCGTTTGGTCGCACCCATGACATTCGCGGGATTGACCGCCTTGTCGGTTGAGATTTGTACCATCAGCTTCACGCCCGCAGCGCGGCAGGAGTCGGCGACGTTCCGCGTGCCGACTACATTGGTCAAAACGCCCTCATTGGGGTTTCGCTCGACCATCGGAACATGTTTCAACGCCGCCGCATGGAAAACCAATTCCGGTTTCTCGCGGGCAATCACATCGTCAATGCGTTCGCGGTCCCGGACATCGCCCAGAAACGGCCGCCGGTCGAGCTTCGGGTGCGCGCTCGCGAGCGCCATATCGACTTCATAGAGCAGATATTCCGCGCAATCGAACAGGACCAGCGTTTTGGGACCGATTTCGGCGATTTGCCGGACCAGTTCGGAGCCGATCGTACCGCCGGCCCCGGTGACCAGAACCCGACGATCTTTCACCAGCGCACGCATGGCATCCCGGTCCAGCACGGTACGCGGCCGGCCGAGCAGGTCTTCGACCGCGACCGGCCGAATCGCCGTCCGGTCGCCGACGCCGTCTCGTAGTTCCGCCAGCCGCGGCAGACGGCCGAGGGTCATCCCGTGGCGATCGGCAAATGTGAGCAGCGCGCGTACTTTCTCGCCGTCGATTCCGTCGTGCGTCAGGATAAGACGCTGGGGTTTCGTCGAGAGCTGCTGCGCAACGACGTTCTCGATATCCTCAAGCCGGCCAAGTACAGGTACGCCGTGTATCTGCCGCCCGACGCGTCCGCCGGTTTCGTCGATCACGCCGATCAGCTTGTACGCCGCCGCTTTGTCGCGGCTCTGCTCGCGGATAAACAGTTCCGCGGAGTCGCCCGCACCAACCAAAAGTGCCGGAACGCGGTTGGCGCTCGTCGCTTCCAGGACATGCTCCAGGCGTCGGTCCTTGAATTTTCGATACAGGAACCTGGGGCCGCCCAGCAACACCAGCAAGACGAACCAGTTGATTAGCGGTAAGGAACGCGGCACGTCCTGGAGCCGCGACGCCAGGAACAGCAGCGGCAGAAAGATGAGAATGACCAGCGAGACCGACTTGGTAATCGCCAGCAAATCGTTCAGCGAGGCGTAGCGCCAGACGCCGCGGTACATGTTCGCTAGCCAGAAGACCAATGCGGCGACCGCCGTGAAGATGATCATCCCTTCGACGAGAAAGGAGGTCGCGAAGTAATACATTTCGCCGCCGACACGCAGGTAGAGCGACAGCGGAAACGATATCGCCGCCATACAGACATCGTGTAGATAGGCGATGCGCGCGCGGCTCGACTGGAAGGCTGGAATGGTCGCCATGTTCGGGCCTTATTAGTACCCCGCGATGTCGGACGCAAGCGTACAGCCGCAGGCTCCTGTTGGTGGAATCCTATCCTGTGGCGCAGGCCGGCCAGGAACTACCGAGAGAGCCAAAACAGAAACGCGATAACGATCAGGCCGGCTGCCGCCAGCGCTTCCCAGGGCCAGGATACGGAAAGGGCTGCGAGCGAGATCAAGAGCAGGTTGCAGACACCGACACCAAGACTCACCGCGGCGTGGCTTCGGCCGCTCTGGACGGCGCGCTGATAGAAATGCTCGCGGTGCGCCAGCCAAATCTTTTCACCCCGCAGCGCGCGACGCGCGAGCGTGATCGTTGCGTCGGCCAAGTAGTACAACGGCAAAATTGCCGCTGCGGCCCAATAACCGTCGCTTGCCAGATCGAGCAAAAGCCAACCGAGCAGAAAACCCAGCGGCACGCTGCCGACGTCGCCGAGAAAAATCTTCGCCGGGTGCCAATTCCAGCACAGGAACCCGATCGCTGCAGCCGACACCGTCGCCGCCAATACGGGGTCGAGGCCGGCGCGAGGGGCGCTGATCGCTACGAACGCGATACCGGCGCCGATGCTTGCCGCTTCGACGCCCGATATGCCGTCGATACCGTCCATGAAATTGAACAGGTTGATGAACCATATCCATATCATGCCGGCGAAAACGAGGTTGAACGGCGTTGGAATAAGTTCTTGGAATAAGGTGTCTTTTTGGCCCAACCAGAAAAGCGCCGGCAGGATCGCCGCAACCTGCGCAATGAGGCGAATACCCGGTGACAGGGAACGCAAATCGTCAAGCCATGAAATGCCCGCAAGCAGCAATGCAGCCAATACGACGGTGTAAACTTCGCCGCGCTGGGTCGGCATCGCGACGACGACCCACGTAACCAGCAGGACGGTGACGACGGCGATTCCACCGCCGCGCGGAATGAGGCCCGTATGGCTGGAACGCTCGTTAGGGCGATCGAATATCGCGCGACGTCTCAAGAACATTAGGGCGAGCCCGGTAGCGGCTACCGTTGCAATCAAAACGGCGGCGGCAGCGATGAACATACCTACCCGTGAGCGCGGACGGCGTTGGCGGGAAGCCGGACTTCCATTTCACGCCCGAGCAGACTGAGCAGCAACGTCACCCGCTGTTTATCGTCGTCGCATTTGAAGATACCGGTCTGGTCGGCTAGGGCGCCCTGGGTGATCTCCACCACATCGCCCGTCTCGTAGGGACAGGGATCGACAATTTCCACCAAACCCTCTTCGTTTTCGTTCGCGCCAATCATTTCGACGATACCGGCCGGTACGGCGGACGGGCGGTCGCCCATCGTCACCAGATAGCCGACGCCGTAAGTGCCGTTGATGGCGTGCCAGCGATCGATCTCCAAATCGAGTTGTACGAACAAGCAGCGCGGAAACAGTGGTGTCTTGATCTTGTCGATTCGGCGCGCGTGCCGCCGTTCTTTCAAACGCTGCGGCAAATAAACGGTGTATCCCTGATTTTCGAGATGGCCGAGCGCCATACGTTCCATGCCCGTACGGGTGTAGACAACATACCAGCGCGTCATGCCGGCGTCTCCGGCGTCTGGCGGCGCACGCCGAGCAACGGGGGCGCGAGGACCCGTTCGGAAGGTAGTACTTTCGACAGTCGCTCGAACACGTCTTGCGGCACCCGTAGATCGGTCACGATGACGGCGTCGAGATCGGGAAACTCCTTGGACGCGGCGAAAACGCGCAGCCCAGCAAATTCACGGCTTCTCGTCTCCGGGTCGATCATGCCGACGAGGCTGATGTTGTGCTCGGTGGCGCACAAGGTCGCTATTTCCGCGAGTTCACCGCACCCGGCCAGCGCAATGCGGTTCCAGTCGCGCGCGGCGCAATATTGCAACGCGTCGCCGCATTGGCCGCGGGCGCGGCGGAAAAAGGTGAAGGAGGAGGAAAGGTACTCCGAGGTGAGGCGGGACTTCTCGGTAAAGCCCTTCGGCGTCAAGTAATAAGCGTATCGGTTTGGCGGCACCTGGCTGATCTTGATCAGACCCTTGCGCACGCAGCGTTTCAAATAGGCATTGGCGAGGACCAGCGCGATGCCCAAATCGCTCGCCATCGAGCGCTGGGTGACGGTACTGCTTTCCTGTACCGCGTTGAGCAGGCCCAGCGTAATCTCAGCATCCCCGTCCGAGGCGCTGCCGGAAGTTCTATCGTTCGCCATTTGGGGCTCCGCGACCGATCACCATGTTCACGGCGCGAACATAATGTGTTCAGTGTATGAACGTCAAGGTTCAATCGATGAACATTTTAAGAGTCAATAACTTGTGCGATATCCGGTTAGGATCGATTGTGCGGGAATGGACGGCCTAACCGCGCGGAATCAGGACCGCTGCACCCGTGATGCGGCCATCGCGCAGTTGCGTCAGGGCATCGTTCGCCCGGTCGAGCGGTAACGTCGTGACGGTCGTACGGATGGGGACCTTCGGCGCCAAGGCGAAGAACGCCTCACCGTCCTGGCGGGTCAAGTTGGCGACGGAAACGATGCGACGTTCGCCCCATAGGATATCGTAGGGGAAACTCGGTATATCGCTCATATGGATGCCGGCGCAGACGACCGCGCCGCCGGGCGCGATCGCCCGCAGCGCCAACGGGACCAAGGCGCCGACCGGGGCGAACAACAGCGCCGCGTCGAGTGCTTCGGGCGGCGCTTCATCCGAGCCGCCGGCCCATATTGCACCCAGCCCGCGGGCAAACTCTTGGGCCTCCGTGTCGCCCGACCGGGTGAAGGCGAAGACCCGCCGGCCTTGGTGCCGCGCGATCTGGGCCACGATATGCGCGGCGGCGCCGAAGCCGTAGATACCCAGCCGTTCCGCGTCGCCCGCCATCGTCAGGGCGCGGTATCCGATCAGGCCCGCGCATAGCAGCGGGGCGGCCTCCGCGTCGGAATAGCCGTCACCGATCGAAAAGCAATAGCGTTGGTCGGCGACGGTGTAATCGCTGTACCCGCCGTCGATTTGATAGCCCGTGAAGCGCGCCGCCTCGCAAAGGTTCTCCCGGCCCGAACGGCAGTAGCCGCACACGCCGCAAGTTGAGCCGAGCCATGGCACGCCGACCCGCTGCCCGACGGCAAAGCGGTCGACGTCTCGCGCCGTTTCGACGACGGTCCCGACGATTTCGTGCCCGGGCACGACGGGAATTTTCGGATCCGGCAATTCGCCGTCGACCAGGTGCAAGTCGGTCCGGCAGACGCCGCACGCGTTCACCTTGATCAGGACCTGCCCGGCACTTGGTTCCGGACGCACGACTGTCGCCAAGCGCAAAGGCTTTTGCGCCGCCTCGAACAACATCGCTTGCATCGATGCTTGTGTCGGCACCAATTCCGTTCCTTATGCCTTGCCGCCTTCGCGTCGCAGCGCCCATTTTACGGTCCCGCCGTCGCCGTCCGTGCGACCCGATAGAACCGCCTGCTGGGTGCGTTTCGCGCCGCCGGCGCCGAAATAAATGCTTTCCGCCAGGTCGACCTTGGCGCCGCCGGCGCGCAGCCGCCAACCGGTGCCGCCGGGAAGCCGCAGCAGTACGGCAGCACCGTCTTGTATCATCGAGGCGCGAACCGCCGGATGAAAATGAAAACGGATCGCGTAGGCGCGGTTTTCGGGCGCGCCGCTATTACCGTGACGGCCGTCGGGTTCCAGCCTGTCTTCGCCGCGCAGTTCGTCGCCGCGGCCCGCCATGTAGAGGCGGCGCTGGTGGATCAGCCCGAAGGGTTTAGCGTAGCCGTTATGGCTGGCGGTGAGCCAAATACTACCGTCTGCCTCCTGTCGTTCGACTTGAACCCGCGAAAGGCGGCGATTGGATTGGCCACCGATTTCACTGGAGTTCGTATCCTCCATCGCCAAGGTCGAGTGCGCAGCCGTGGCGCGTGCCGCATGGCGCCATTCGGCGCCCCGCGTTATGGCGGGGCCGCAGTTGACGATCAATCGTTCCTTGCCGAAGCTGATTTCCAGGCCAAGCGTGCCGGCATGGGTATGGTTGTCCCAGCCGGGTCCGGGCGGCACGCCGGTGTCGACGATGGTCAGCAATTTGCCCGCGGACAGGCGCTCGAATCCGCTATCCATCGCCCGAGCCGGCGTGCGCTTGCGTATGTTGGCTTGCGCCAGCGCGAGGTCGATCTGCGATGCGTCGCCTTCGCCGCTGTCGTTGAACAACGGTAGTTTGCCGTCGCCATGGCGATAGAAACGCAGCATCGGCGCCGTTCGCTCGATCGCGTCCGTTATGGCGGGGATCTCATTTTGCCGACCGGCGCTGAGCGCAGCACGCATATCGACCAGATCGCGGACGAGTTGAAACTGTACGGCGGGGCTGCGTTCGGCATGACCGCCATCGGCGGCGATCTGCCGTAACAGTTCGGCTTCCAACAGCCGCGTTGCACGAGCGAGCAGCCGCAGTTCGCCGGGTATACAGAGGCCCGCATAGAGCAGGCCCTTGATCGCGGACAGACGCGCCAATCCCTCGGTTTCGCGCCCCGCGGTGCGGCCCAGATGCCGCGCCTGTCTTGCCATACTGGACAGCAGCTGCAACCGGAACGGATCGGGCGCGCTGGAGAAAAATTGCTCGTAATGCGCGGTCCATGAGACCAGGCGGCGGCCCACGATATCGGCGCGCCAAACGCCTGCCGACCAGCGTTGATGTCGTGCGAGCCAATCCTCAGTCAGGCGCCGGGATTGGCGACGGGCCTCGCTGCCGCCGAGCGCGCGCAAATCGCGCAACCAGGAAAATTCGTGCAATGCATTGCGCCAGCTTTCGGGGGCGCCTTTTTCATCCCAGGGCGATACTTCCGGCCGCACCGTCAAGCCGGCGAATGTAAAGGCGCTTTGCAACAATGCCTTGCCGTGTTCAGGGTCTCCCGGCCAGGGATCCGGCGGCGCCGACGACAGCCGCTCGGGTCTGCGGTTCAACAAAGTGGGGCCGTACAACGGGGTCGCGAACACGATGCCCAGCAATCGTCGTCGAACGGGTGACCAGGCTTTGTGTTCGCGGATGCGGTCGGTCATTGCCCGGCGGGTCGGTTCCCGGATCGCAAGCCTTGAATATTGTCCGCGTAGGCGGTGGGTCCGCCGGTAAAGGTTGCCGTACCGGCGACAAGTAAATCCGCGCCCGCCGCGATCGCTTGCGGCGCCGTTTTCGCATTGATGCCGCCATCGACCTCGAGGTCGATCGTGCGGCCGGTATCGTCGATGCGCGCGCGAAGATCGCGAATCTTATCGAGCTGCGCGGCGATGAATTTCTGACCGCCGAACCCGGGATTGACGCTCATGACGAGCACGAGATCGATATCGTCGAGCAAATGTTCGACGGCGGCAACCGGTGTTGCCGGGTTGAGCGCGAGCCCCGCCTTGCGGCCGAGACTTTTGATCAGTTGTATCGTGCGGTGCGTATGTGCGCCGGCTTCCGGATGGACGGTAAGGATATCCGCGCCCGCATCGGCAAAGGCCTGGATGTAGGCGTCGACCGGGGAGATCATGAGATGCACGTCGAAAGGTTTCTCGCTGTGCGGCCGCAAGTCTTTCACCACGTCGGGACCGATCGAGATGTTCGGCACGAAGTGCCCGTCCATGACGTCGATATGGATATAGTCGGCCCCGGCTGCGTCGATGGCGCGTATCTCCTTGCCGAGGCAGGCGAAGTCTGCCGAAAGGATTGACGGCGCGATGCGTGTGGGCTGCTGCATGAACTTTAACTAGTGTTTTCCCAAATTGGGTGCAAGCGGCAATGCGTCGATTTTCACAAGCGGCGCATTCGCGCGATATAGAAACCGTCGATTCCGCCGCGGTCCGGCCAATGGGAGGGCAGGGTTTGCAGGTCGCCGTCCGCGGTAATCGCCATTTCCAGTCCCGGGACTTCGGATGGTTCGATCGGGGTGCGGATAAACTGACTGTCCTGCGCCAGAAAAGCGGCGATTCGGTCCGCTCCTTCCTCGGGCTGCAGCGAACAGGTTGCGTAGACGAGACTGCCGCCGGGCTTCAGCATGTCGGCCATTCGTGCCAACAAATCGCTTTGCACCGCAGCCAGCCGGCGGACATCGCTTTGCGTTCTGAGCCGGGCGATGTCAGGCCGGCGGCGGATCGTGCCGGTCGCGGTGCACGGCGCGTCGAGCAGGATCGCGTCGGCCGGGTGCGGCGGCGACCATTGCGTGGCGTCGGCGGCAACCAGGCGGGCGTCCAATCGCAGCCGCGTCAAATTCTCTTGCAGGCGTTTCAGCCGCGTCGCATCGCTGTCGACCGCGTGGACGTCGGCGCCGGCCGCCGCAAGCTGAGCGGTCTTGCCGCCTGGCGCCGCGCATATGTCGAAGACCGTCTTGCCCGCGATGTCTCCGATGAGCCGTGCCGGGAGCGCCGCGCCCGCGTCCTGCACCCACCAATCGCCCTCGCCGAATCCGGGCAGGTTGCGGATATCGCCGCCGGTCTTCCGGCGCAGGCTTCCCGTCGGCAGCAATTCGGCCTCCAGCCGCTCCGCCCATATTTCGGGATTCCGCTTTACGGTTAGGTCGAGCGGGGGTTCGGTGAGGTGCGCCGCCGCAATGGCGGCCGCCGTTTCCGGACCGTAGGCCCGCTCCCATACCTTCCAGAGCCAATCCGGTGTGTTACGGCGGCCGGGTTCGTCAGCTTGTACCGGGTCTTCGCGCGACAGCCGTCGCAGGACGGCGTTCACAAGGCCCTTGTAGGGACGGTTCCCGGTCGCATCGGCCGCGTTTACCATTGTCGAAACCGCCGCATGCGCCGGCGTTTGGAGAAAAACAAGCTGTGCCGCGCCGATCCGCAACAGGTTCTGCACGGGGGCCGCCTTGCCGCGCAGCGGTTTTCGCAACAGCGGCGCGATCATCGCGTCGAGCTCGCCGGTCCGGCGCAGGACCGTCAGGGCGAGCAAGCGTGCAAGGGCCCTGTCGCGGGGCTCCAGGTCGGGCAAGTCGCGATGAACGGCAAGCGCTTCGTCGAAGCGGCGGCGCTTCTGAAACACGGCCAACAGCAACTCGAACGCGGCGACTCTCGGATCGGTTAATTTCACCGGACGAGTCCTAAAGGCGCGGACCCGTTAGATAAAGATAATATCAGCGCTCGTTGATATTATCCCACGGACCATCGGAACCGGCCATCTCGCGCAGACGACGCACCCGGTTCGTGGTACTCGGGTGGGCCGAGACATGGTTGTCCGCGATGTGGGCGTCGTTCAGTTTGGTCATCCTTCCTTCGCGGCATATATTGAGATGTGAAAGCCGCGCTTCAAGATGCGCACCGTGGCGGCAAGCGGAGGATTCCCAGCGATGAGCAGCATGTTCGAAAAGCTCAAGCAAAAGGCGCGCAATCCGCGCAGTGCCGCGGAAACGGAACCGCTGGCGGTCGATCCGGCGGAAAAGGTCGACGCCAAACGCCGGGCCGAAATGAAGGCGGAGGCCGCCGGCGAGGCGGCACGCAAGGCGGCCGAGGAGGGCCCCGAAGGCCCGCGGGAAATCGGCGGCCCCAAGGGCCTCGAACCGACCCGCTACGGCGACTGGGAAAATTCCGGCCGCTGCGTCGATTTTTAGGAATTTGTCCTCTCCCGGCGGCAGAGGGGGCCCTGCACTTCAGCCCGATGAACCATCGATGAAAGGCCGCAATGCGGCGTAGATCGCCGTGTGCGTCGGCGTCGGCACGCCCGCGTCTCGGCCAATACGGTGCACGGCACCGGACAGCCAGGCGGCTTCGAGGCGGCGATTGCGTTCCAGATCGACCAGCAGCGAGGCCTTGATCGGCGCGTTTGAATCCAACCAATCGATGCAGCTTTGTTCGATGCCATCGGGCAGTGCGATACCGATTGCGCGACCGACGGCGGTGACTTCGCCCAAGGCGGCGAGGTAGGCTTGGCGGATCACTGGATCCTCTCGGATCGGACCCGTCGATTGCCGGGTCAAGGCGGTCATGCCGCTGTTCGCGGCGAGCAATACGAACTTCGACCACAACAAGGCCGCCATATCGTCCACGGTGCTGGCGTCCAGCCCAGCCGCCCTGAAGGTTTCGGCCAGCGCCTTGGCCCGGGCGCTCGCCGGGCCGTCCGGCTCGCCGAATTCAATCCGGGTTAGGTCGTTGTTGCGCTGGATCGCACCCGGCTCAGTGATCGTCGCCGAGATGTAGGTGGCGCCGCCTAAGGTGCGGCCAGGGCCGATCACGCCGGCGACAATTTCCGGGGCTTCGACGCCGTTTTGCAACGTCACGACGACCGTATCGGGACCGAGCAAAGGGCGGATGAGCTCGGCAGAGGATTCCGTGTCGTAGAGCTTGACGCACATCAGCACCACGTCGACCGGATCGAGCGTTGCCGGATCGTCGGTCGCGGTCACCGGAGCGACCGTAAAATCGCCATCTCGGTCGTGGATCAGCAGCCCCTTGTCACGCATCGCCGCCAGATGCGCGCCGCGTGCGATGAAGGCCACGTCTTCGCCGGCCCGGGCGAGCCGCGCGCCGTAATAGCCGCCGACACCGCCGGCGCCCATGATCGCGATACGCATATTCAATCCCTTAGAGCCTGGCTCATAATATGTTGCTGTTTTCATTGGCGATAGTCGAGTCGGATGGCAGGAGCGGTCCGCCGGGCGATGCCGGGCATCGGCCAAGGGCCGCGACGCACCAGCCGGCCGAGAAGCGCCAACCCTCCGGGTGGTCTTTGTTTAATCGCTGGAGGGCGTCAGCGCCCGCTTGCGATGCCACCAGCATCGCGGCACGGACCCTTCCACCCCAGCGAATAAACAAAGATCATGAAATCAACAACATATTACGAGCTAGGCTCTTAGGCGGTTTGCAAGGCGGCCAGATCGCGGTACAGGTCGAGCGCCTCGGGATTGGCCAGCGCCTCGCTATTCTTCACCTCGCGGCCGTGCACCATGTCGCGCACCGCCAGCTCGGTGATCTTACCGGATTTGGTGCGCGGAATATCCGTGACTTGAATGACCTTGGTCGGCACATGGCGCGGGGTGCAGTTCTGGCGCACGCGCTTGCGGATGCGGTCGATCAGATCGTCGTCCAGGGTCAGGCCTTCGCGCAGGATGACGAACAGGATGACGCGGGTGTCGTAGTCCCACTCCTGACCGATGACGATGCCTTCGACGACCTCGTCGAATTGCTCCACCTGACGGTAGATTTCCGCGGTGCCGATACGGACGCCGCCGGGATTAAGGGTTGCGTCGGAGCGCCCGAAAATAACCCAACCTTCGCGTTCGTTGCGCGAGACGAAGTCGCCCTGGCACCAGATATTCGGGAAGCGTTCGAAATAGGCGGCGCGGTAGCGCGCACCGTCATCGTCGTCCCAGAAATAGATCGGCATCGACGGAAAGGGTTTGGTGCAGACCATTTCGCCCTTCTCGCCGTAGACGGACGCACCGGTGTCGTCGAACACCTCGACCGACATGCCGAGCACGCGGCATTGGATCTCGCCGCGATGGACCGGCAGGATCGGGTTGCCGCCGACGAAACAGCCGAGCAAGTCGGTGCCGCCGGACATCGAGGCCAGGCAGATATCCCTTTTCACGTGCTCGTAGACATAGTCGAAGCCTTCCGGGGCCAGCACCGAACCGGTCGAGGTCATGGTGCGCACCGTCGACAGGTCGTGCGTGCGCATCGGATCGAGCCCGAACTTCGCCAGCGCGTCGATGAATTTCGCCGAGGTGCCGAACAGGGTCATCTTCGACTCGTCGGCCAGGTCGAACAGCACGTTGCCGTCGGGATAGGTCGGTGCGCCGTCGTACAGGATCAGCGTTGCCTGCGCCGCCAGCCCCGTGACCAGCCAGTTCCACATCATCCAGCCGCAGGTCGTGAAATAGAAGATGCGGTCGTCCGGCTTGGCGTCGCAATGAATGATGTGTTCCTTCATATGGGTCAGCAGCGACCCGCCGATGCCGTGGACGATGCATTTCGGCTTACCCGTCGTGCCCGACGAATACATGATGTAGAGCGGATCGTTGAACGGCATCTGCGTGAAGGCGATCTCGCCAGGTGCGTAGGCCGCCGTTGCGTCGGCCAAGGTTACCGCGCGGGGCAAAGCGGAAAGATCCGGTGCGTCGGACAACATCGGGAGGACAATGATTTTCTCGACCGTCGTCAACTCGGCGCTGAACTCGGCAACGCGGCCCAGGGAATCGTGCGCTTTGCCGTTGTAGTAGTAACCGTCGGCGGTGAAGAGGATCTTCGGCCGGGTCTGGCCGAACCGGTCGAGCACGCCGTTCGCGCCGAAATCGGGCGAGCATGAGGTCCACACCGCCCCCAGGCTGGTCGCCGCAAGCATGGCGACGATGGTCTCCGGCATGTTCGGCACGAAACCGGCGCAGCGGTCGCCCGGCCCGACGCCGAGATCGGTGAGCGCCTGAGCCAAGACCGAAACGGCGTCGTAGAGCTCGCCCCAGGACATCGTGCGCTTGACCTGATCCTCGGCCTGGAAGATCAGGGCGGGACCGTCGTCGCGCCGCCGCAGCAGGTTCTCCGCGAAGTTCAGGTGCGCATCGGGGAAGAATTTGGCGCCCGTCATCTTGTCGCCGTCGACCAGGACCCGGTCGCCCCAGTGATCGGCGCGCAGATCGCAGAAATCGCGCACGCTGACCCAAAATTTCTCAAGCTCGGCGAGGGAGAAGGCGTGCAGCGCCGCGAAATCTGGCAGGTCGACGTCCCACTGCCGTTTGACCGCACGGCGGAACGCAGTCATGTTGGCATTCTCGATCTGCTCGGCGGACGGTTCCCAAAGCACCTCGGCCATGGAGGTTCTCCTCATCTGGTCGTTTCGCCGTTGGATAGCATAGGGGTAGGCGGTCTCAAAGGCTGGCGTACGGCGATGGTTCGACGCTGCAGTACCCCCCATCCTAGCCTTCCCCCGCAAGGGGGGAAGGGAAATTTAAACACGATATCAAACAGTTCCCTCCGCCTTGACGGGGGAGGGTTAGGGTGGGGGTGGAAAGCGATTCTCTGGGGAAATACCGATCTACTCATACGCCGCGAACTGTTCCCGGCGCCATTTCAGGGCCGCGGGCAGGCCGTCCTTCATGCGGATTTCGTTGAATTTGGTGCCTTCCTCGGTCTTGGCCGCGTAGATCGGCGCGACAATGTCGAGGCCGGCCTGCATGGCGTTGCGGAAGCCGCCGCAATCGGCGCCGCGGTTGATCGAAAGCTTGGTCTTCTCCAACGCCCCGGGCGAGATCAGGGTCATGCGGTGGGCAAAATTCATCGTGAATGCTTCCAGCTCATCCAGCGGCACGACATGGTTGATCATGCCCAGCCGCTCGGCTGTCTCCGCATCGATCATGTCACCGAAATAGAGCATTTCGCGCGCCTTCTTGTAGCCGATCATCCACGGCATGATGATCGCCGGTCCGACCGAGGAGAATCGAATTTCCGGCTCGCCGAACAGCGCGTTGTCGGCCGCGATAGTGATGTCGCAGAACATGGTCAGCTCGCAGCCGCCGCCCAGCACGTGGCCCTGAACCGAGGCGATCACCGGCTTGCGCATGTCCCACGGTATGAACTCGAACGCCAAATCCTCGGTCAGCGACTCGTGCCATTTCATCGCGTCGTGGCGCCGCGCTTCCTTCTCCGGGCCGCCGATATCGATGTCGTAGCCGACGCAGAAACTGCGTCCTTCCGCGCGCAGCACGACGACGCTGGTCGTCTCGTCTTCGTCGGCGCGGGCGAAGGTTTCGCTCAGTTGCGCCCGCAAGTCGGGGCTGATCGCGTTCAGCTTGGCCGGCCGGTTCATCGTGATGATGCCGACCTTCTCATCGGTTTCGTAGAGGACCAGTTCGTCTGTCATTTTGTTTCTCCTGGTTGTGCCGGGACGATGAGCGCGTCGACGACGACGCACCCCTGGCCCTCTGGCAGTACCTTGATCGGGTTGAGGTCGATTTCCCGGATCGCCGCGCCGGCGCTTTCGATCAGATCGGATAGCGCGTACAGCGCAGCGGCCAGACTTTCGGTATCCGCGGGCGGCTGACCGCGGACCGATCCGAAGCGGGCGGCGGCGCGAATTTCGACGATCATCGCTTCCGCGTCGCCTTTACGCAACGGCAGCATCCGCAACGCGAAATCCCGTGTCACCTCTATCTCCACGCCCCCCATGCCGAACGCCAGGGCGTGTCCGAAGCCTTCGTGATAAGCGACGCCGGCGAAAACCTCTATGCCGTCCGACACCATTACCTGAACGAGGATTTCGGCTTGCGCCTCCAACGGCAAAAGCTTTCCGGTCAGAACGTCCCAGGCCTGGCCGACGGCGTCGGCGTCCGGAAGGCCGACCTGGACCAGACCGAGTTCCGACTTGTGCGGGAAGTCGTCCGATACCGCTTTTAGCACGACAGGATAGCCGATCGCATCCGCCGCCGAGATTGCCTCGTCCCGTGTGGCAGCAATCCGCTCCTCCGTGACCATGATGCCGCGCTGGGCGACGAGGCGCTTGCTGTCGTATTCGTTCACGGTGCTGCGGCCGGAAAATCCGAGCGCCGCAATCGTATTGTCGTCGACGGACTGCTTTGCGGAGCGCGCCGCCGGAAGACCTGCAGACCATCGGCTGAGCCGGTCGATCGCCTGCAAGCCTTGGCGCACGCCGAAGAGAGTCGGCACGCCGCATTCGGCCAGCAAGGGAATCTGTTCTTCGATGCGCAGGCCCGGCCGCATGGTCATTTGGTAATGCGGCTTGTCCGACTGTTCGGCAGACTCGCGCAAGAAATTGGCGCGCGCCATAAGCGACTCTATATAGCCGAGCGGCGCACCGTCGTCGTTGTCGTAACAAAGCACAACGGTGTCGTTGGCATCCGACTCCCGCACCACCTTGAGGCCGTGCGGCATGTTCTTGTTGAAATCACCGTTGCCCCAAGCGTCGAGCGGGTTGCCGTCGCCGGACACAGAACCGATGACGCTGACCGCTTCCACCATGTCCGCTTCGGGCAGCGGCGGCAGCTCCAGGCCGATCGTCTCGGCGCGATCGAGTATCAGTTCCGCCATGCCGCCCGAACTGGTGATGACGCCGATCCGGTTGCCTTTGGGGCGCCGATCGCCCTGGCTGGCGGCGAGGATTTCGACCAGTTCGTCCAGATCGTCGACTTCGATTGCGCGGTGCGCGCGCAGCACTTCGGAGAAGACGTGCGAGTCGCCGGCCAGCCCGCCGGTGTGCGTGGTAATGGCGTGCCGCGCGCGCTCCGCCTTGCCGACCTTTAGAACGATGACCGGCTTGCCCTTGTCGGCCGCGCGGTCGAGTGCAGCGACATATCGTTCGGGCTCGGAAACGGTTTCGGTGAACATCGCGATCACTTCGGTCGCGTCATGGTCGACCATGAATTCGAGATAGTCGGCGGCGTTGACCACCGCTTCGTTGCCGGAGGAGGCGACCAGACTGAAACCGAAACGGCGCACGTCGGACAGCAGGCTGATGCAGATCGATCCGCTTTGCGAGATCAGCCCGATATTGCCGGCGATGGCGGCGGGTTCGCGCGCGAGCTGCAGATAGGTGGCGCTGCCGTATGTCGGATTGATGATGCCCATGCAGTTCGGGCCGCACAGTGCAATTCCACTGGTGCGGCAAATGTCGACGATCTCCGCTTGGACCTTGCGGCCGGCATTGCCTTCTTCCGCGTAACCGCCGCCGAAGATGACCGCCGCTTTCGCGCCGATCTCCGGCAGCAGGCGAAAATTTTCCGGTATCCGCGACGGTCCGACGCAGAAGGCGACCACATCCGGCGGGGCAGGCAAGTCCCGCAGTTTGGGATAGCACGGCAGATCCAGCAGCGTGTCGTACTTCGGATTGACGGGATAGATCGCACCCTTGTAGCCGAACCTCTTCAGTGTCTCGACCATATCGCCGCCAACAGATGGACGGGTCGATGCGCCCAGAACCGCGACTGAGGAGGGCTCGAACAATGGAGAAAGTTGCATGGCACGGACCTCGGTTCTGGGCGATTCTCCCGCTGTCTCGACATGTTTTCGGGTTATTGCGATGGCATTTGCCCGGCGGGTTGCGGTGCCAATAGTTCGCCATTTTCGCCGGGGGCTCAAGCGCGAGTTGCAGTTAGGCCGGTCGGCGGCAAACAGCCCTGACCGTTAGGCCCAATCGCGCCTGCCATGGAATCGTGGTATTTTCAGGTGAGCCACCTGTCTGGGGCATGGAGGCGTTTATAGGTTCGATGACCACTGACCCTCGCGCCGTTGTGCTTTCTCACGGTCCGGGTGGGTTGGGTGTAGCTCGCTCGCTCGGCGCGGGGTTCACGTTAGCGTTTTCTCGTACGAAGCGGACGATCTGGTCTTGCGATCGAGATTCCCGCGGACCGCCAAGCCGATTCCCGGGGACTCGGATGCCGACAAGGAACGAGCGCTTCTCGAAATTCTCCTAACTTTCGGCGAAAACAAACCCGTTCTCCTGATGTCCTCCGACCGTATGGTCGCTTTCGTCGGTCGACACCGAAAGCAATTGGCCGAGCACTTTCGGTTTTGCATACCGAATCAAAATCTGTTGACGACCCTAAATGACAAGCGGCTAGAGACACGCTTGCTATCGAGTATCGGCGTTCCGGTTCCAGCGACGGTCGAAATCCTGCCGCCGGACGTTTCGACGCTCGAAACCATGCTCAGTCTGCCGGTCATCTTCAAGCCGCATTCTTATGCCGTGCAGCACGTGTTCAGCCATAAAAATGTCGTTGCTACGACACGTGAAGCGTTGCAGGAATTCTACTCTGCGTATCGCGATGTGCTGCCTGACTTGTTGGCGCAGGAAGTGATACCCGGTCCCGACGATGCCTCATGGATTTGCAGTTGCACATTCGATCGTGCGCACCAATTGCTCGACTGCTCGATCAAACGCAAACTGCGGATGTATCCGCCCCACTACGGCCCCAGTTCGCTTGCCATCAGCTGTTCGAACGAAGAGTTGGGTCGTGTCCCAGGACGTGGTGTAGGAGTTGTTGGAGCCTCTGTTAGCTGTGGGTA
>JAKZTB010000124.1:0-17172 GCA_047517345.1 Alphaproteobacteria bacterium | reverse complement strand
GACCGAGCCCGGGCCTGTGGATAAGTGGACAGCTCGGCAAAGCAGCCGACCTGACCACTTCCCCACAGGCCCAACCACCACAACAGAAGCGGTCAATTCATATGGTACATAAAGCGGTCAACTCAGTTTGTTATCGACACCCGTCCATGTTCATCAGCCAGTTCGTCACGCCTTCATTGGATTTACGGACGATCCCGTCCTTGCGGGCCTTCACTGCCTTCATATCCACCGAGATCGACCCCTCGATGACGACACCGAAATCCGGGCCACGGCGGGCCATATGCGCGGCGCGGGCGCTCGCCACCAGCGCTTTGGTCGGGATGCAGCCGACATTGACGCACGTACCGCCGAACAGCTTGCGTTCGACGATTGCCGTCTTGAGACCTTCCTGGGTCATGCGCTGGGCGATCGAGGGACCGGACTGGCCCGTACCGATAATAATTGCGTCGAACTTTTCCGCCATGGCTCTGCTCCCCTAATTTTGGTGCGCTGCCGCACCGAACCTTTAAGACATACAACTGGTTTGATGCTTGATCGTGACGCTCGGATACAAATTTTATGGATGTGGACTCCAATGTAATCGGTTCAGTCTGCGGTCCCGAGCGTTATTCGGCTTTCTTTGCGGCGAGGATCGCTTGCACCAGGTCTTCCGGTACGTCTTCCGGAACCGTAGCGTGAGGGCCCTTGAATACGGCTTTGCCCATCGCGACACTGCGCTCATACGCGGCGAGATATCGTTGACAGTCCTTGCAGATAAAGAGATGCATTTTGAAAACGGCCCGCTGTACCGCCGAGAGCGAGCCCTCAAGATAGTCGAGTATAAATTCTTCGAATTCGACGCAGGAAAGCATGAGCGGAAGTTTGAACAATGCACCTTGCATGCGTCGCATTATGTCGTGTCTCGATTTCATAACTCACCCTTGGACCATTGGGCTTCCAACAGTTTTTTCAGCGCAGAACGCGCCCGGTGCAATCGCGTTTTTACGACCGGGACATTCGTTTCCAGCAGTGCGGCGACTTCCTCGGTACTGAGTTCCTCGATGTCGCGCAGCACCAGGACGACGCGGTATAGGTCGGGCAGCGCATCGATCGCAGTGCGGACCGCGAGGCGGACCTGTTTGCGCTCGATAGATCGCTCCAATGGCTCCTCAAATTGCCACAGCGGTTCGATGCGGCAGCCATTGCCATCGAATTCCGGCAACAATCCGTCGATCGATGGCGATCCACGCAGCTTTCGCCAGCGCAGCAGGCCCAATGCGGTGTTGACGACAATACGATGCAGCCATGTGCGATATGCCGACCGGCCTTCGAACATCGCGGCTTTTGCGAAGGCGGTCAGGTACGCCTCCTGAACGCATTCGCGGGCGTCCTCGTTGTTGCCCAGCAGCCTGCGCGCGACCGCGAGCATCGCGCCGCCATGGTCACGAACCGCGCGCTCGAGTTAGATCGCCTCCGGCGTCGCTTGCTCTAGATGAGATTGCGAATCCATGCCGCTGTTCAGGTGACCGTTTTGAAGTAGGTGTCCTTCTTCGCGACTTTGCCGTCGCGGAAGGTGAAGATATCGAGGCCGAGCCAGTCCTGTTTTGTGCCGTCCGGTAAGGTGCACTTCCGACGCCATTCGGAGAATCCTTTGTCGCCGTCGACACGGTTATCGATGACGTGCCACTGAATGTCGGGGCACTTGGTCATGAGATCGGAAAAGAAGGCCCTCAGCGTTTCCTTGCCGACATAGCGTTGTCCATGAATATCCGGACCCATCGCATTGTCGAACACGCCATCGTCGGCGAAGTGATCGATGATCGCATCGACATCGTGCCGATTGAAGGCATCGCCGATGGTTTCCAGCAGGGCGACAGTGGCCCCGCTTGTCTTGTCCAGTTCGGTGACGCTCATGATTGTTTTCCCCAGTACGAACGAATTCCATTATAGCGTGGGCCGAAGGGCTTGGCTGGATATAGTATCGGCTTCGTGCACGAGCGAAAGATGTACGCCATGAACGAACTTATCGCTTCCTCAGCTCGCGATATCGTCGAGAGACTGCGGAAGAAGGAGATCACACCTTTCGACCTGATCGACGCCGCCGTCGCACGCATAGAGGTGGTCGACGGCGCCGTAAACGCGGTGCCGACTCTGTGCGTCGAGCGGGCCCGTGAATGCGCTGGTTCCCACACGGAACAATCATTGCTTTGCGGTCTGCCGATCCTGGTCAAGGATTTGGTCGATGTGGCGGGCGTCCGCACGACCTACGGGTCGCCGATCTTTCGGGACCATGTCCCCGAAGCCTCGAATTTCCTGATCGACAGGTTGGAGGCGAACGGCGCCGTCGTGCTGGGCAAGTCGAACACGCCGGAGTGGGGCGCGGGAGCGAATACGTTCAACGAGGTGTTCGGCAAGACCGTCAATCCATACGACACGGCGTTGAGTTGCGGCGGATCTTCGGGCGGGTCGGCGGTTGCGCTCTCCACGGGCATGGCGTGGCTCGCGACCGGTTCCGATCTCGGCGGGTCGCTGCGCATCCCGGCTGCGTTTTGCAATGTCGTCGGTCTGCGCCCGTCGCCTGGCCGGGTGCCGCACGGACCGAACCTGGAGCCCTTCACGCCGCTCTGGGTAGACGGTCCGATGGCGCGCGACGTCGCCGATCTCGGTCTCTTCCTCGACGCCATGTGCGGATATGATTTGCGCGACCCATTGACTTTCGACAGCACCGGGGAGAGCTTTTTCGAGGCGGCTAAAACACCGAAACCAGCCATGCGCGTCGCGTTTTCGCGCGATCTCGGCATTACGCCGGTCGACGGCGAAGTTGCCGCCATTTGTGCGGCGGCGGTCCGCCGGTTCGAGACGCTCGGCGGCGATGTGACCGACGATTGCCCCGATTTTTCGACCGCGCACGATGCCTTCCAAACGCTGCGCGCCGCCTCGTTCGCGACCACCATGGAACAACTGCTGCTGCAGAACCGCGATCAGCTCAAGCCCGAGGTGATCGGCAATATCGAAAAAGGCATGGCGTTGAAGGCGGCCGATATCGGACTCGCGGAACGCCAACGGGCCGCCCTTTGCGCCGATATGGCCGCGTTCTTCGTCGATCACGATCTCTTGGCGACACCGTGCGTCACCGTATCGCCGTTTCCGGTCGAGGAACGTTATGTTCGGGAAATCGACGGGAAGCCGCTTGGCAACTACGTCGAGTGGCTTGCGCTGACCTACGCCATCACGCTAACGAATTGCCCAGCCATATCCGTGCCGTGCGGATTTACAAAGTCAGGGTTGCCGGTCGGGTTGCAGCTTGTCGGGAAGCCTCGGGGCGAGACGGATTTGCTGCGTCATGCGGCGGCCTTCGAACAGGATCTCGGACTGCCAAAATCGCCGATCGACCCGAATTCCGCAGGTTAATCATTTTGCGGTCAAACAATGCAGTTGTTTTCGCCCGGCCCATTTGGCAGTTTCTGGCCATCACGGAGTTTTGTTGGAAAGATTGTTTCAAAGGAAACGCTTATGACCGATCAGGATGCCGCGCTGGGATTTGCCGCGCCGCATGATACGCCGGTTCCCTATTTGCACAGAATCACGACGTATTATATGGCGCTCGGCTACGACAATCCCTACCGCTGGGCGCAATACTGCGATGTGCCCTTTACGCCATTGAAGAAACCGCTTTCGGAGTCGCGGGTGGCGCTCGTAACGACCGCCGCGCCGTACCAGTCCGACAAGGGCGACCAAGGGCCGGGCGCCGCGTACAACGCCTCGGCCAAGTTCTATAAGGTCTATACGGGCGAGACAGACAGGGAACACGATCTGCGGATTTCGCATCTCGGCTACGACCGGAAATATACGACGGCGGAGGACATCAACTCCTACTTCCCGCTGGCGCAGTTGCACAAGGCTGCGGAGACCGGCCGGATCGGCGAGGTTTCGCCGCATTTCATCGGCGCGCCGACCAACCGCAGCCAAGTGACGACGATCGAACAGGACTGCCAGGATATCCTGGCGCGTATCCGAGAGGACAAGGCCGACGTCGCAGTCATTGTCGCCAATTGACCGGTGTGTCATCAGACCGTGAGTCTGATTGCACGCAGTCTTGAAGAGAACGGCATTCCCACGGTGATCATGGGATGCGCCAAGGACATCGTCGAGAATTGCGGCGTCCCGCGGTTCCTGTTCAGCGACTTTCCGCTGGGCAATTCGGCCGGCAAGCCGAACGATCCGAGCTCGCAGGCGTTCACACTCGATCTGGCGTTGCGCATTTTGGAGACGGCGATCGGCGCCCGCACGACGGTGCAGTCGCCGTTGCGCTGGAACGAGGACGGGCGCTGGAAGATCGATTTCAGTAATGTCGAGCAAATGTCCGAGGAAGAGCTGCAAAGCCGGCGGGACGCCTTCGACGAGGTGAAACGCGTCGCGGCGGCGCAACGGCAAGAAGCCGGCCTTAAGGTGAAGGCGGCGGGGTAGGGTATGAGCAAACCATTCGACGGGACCCGTATCCTGGATTTTACCCAGGTCATCGCGGGTCCCTTTGCCAGCTTCCAGCTTTCCCTGCTGGGGGCGGACGTCATCAAGGTCGAGCGACCGGGCGGCGAGGATATGCGCAATGCCGCACCGAACGCCAGCTGGGTCGGCAAGTCGATGTCCCCCGCCTGGATGGCCGTCAACGCCAACAAGCGGGATATTTCGCTCGACCTCAAAAACCCTAAATCGATCGAGATCGTCAAGCGGTTGGCCAGGGATGTCGACGTGGTCATGGAGAACTTCCGGCCGGGCGTTATGGACCGGCTGGGAATCGGCTACGAGGCGCTGTCGGCGATCAACCCGCAACTGATCTACTGCGCCGTATCGGGCTTTGGGCAGAGCGGACCGGAGAAGAACACGCCTGCCTATGACGGCAAGATCCAGGCGGTTTCCGGCATCATGTCGGTTACGGGGCACGCGGAAATGGGCCCGACTCGCGCCGGCTTCGCCGTCTGCGACGCGCTGAGCGGTATGACCGCGGCGTTCGCCATTGCCAGCGCGATCCATCAACGAAGTCATACGGCTAAGGGTCAGTTCATCGATGTTGCGATGCTGGACTCGGCGCTTACATTCCTGTCGCCGGCGGTATGCGATTACACCGTGGCCGGGCACAGGCAGGGCCAGTTCGGCAACATGGCGATCAGCCGCAAGCCGACGGCGAACCTGTTCAAGGTGAAGGACGGATACATTCTTCTTGCGGTGAACAGCGAAGGGCAATTCGAGGGGTTGATGAAGGCGATCGGCCGGTCCGACTTGCTTGAAGATTCGCGATTTGCGGATTGGCCCGCCCGGATCGAGAACGAAGCGCCCTTGCGTGAGATTATCGAGAACGCGTTCGCGGATGCCGACGCCAAGACCTGGGAAGTGCGGCTCGCCGATGCGGATGCGCCTGCGGCGCGCATCTATACGATCGAAGACGCGGTCAATCACCCGCAACTCGCCCATCGCGACGTACTGCAGAAGACGGAGGGTCCGGATGGGCCGGTGACCCTGATCGGTTCCGGTTTCAAATTGGCGCATGGCGGCGGGACCATCGAGCGGCCGCCGCCCGAGGTCGGCCAGCATACGGAGGAGGTGCTGGTGGAAGCCGGTTTCGACAGCGCCGAGATCGCGGCTTTGCGCGAAGAAGGTGCGTTCTGACCCGAACGGAGATGGTTAATGGCGTTTGATCTGATCCTGCGGAACGCCCGTCTCGCGGAGGGCGCGCGGGATATCGGAATCGAGAACGGGCGGATCGCCGCGATCGACCCCGCGCTACAAGCAGACGCAGAAACGCTCGATTTAGCGGGCGCGTTGGTGACACCGGGCCTGATCGAAACCCACATCCATCTCGACAAATCGCGAATTCTCGACCGCTGTTCGCCGGCTCCGAACCGCGGCCGCGACCACATGGCGCGCGTCGCCGCGGTGAAAGCCGCATTTACCGTAGAGGACGTTTACGCCCGCGCGAAGGCGACCCTCGAAGGCTGCCTGCTGCACGGGACGACCCATGTCCGCACCCATGTCGAAGTCGATCCGAATGTCGGCTTGCGCAGCTTCGAGGCCCTGCAGCAATTGGCCAACGATTACAGCTGGGCGGTCGACCTGGAACTGTGCGTCTTCGCGCAGGAAGGCTGGACCAATGTGCCCGCGGTCGACGTCAATATCGTCGATGCGCTAAATCAGGGTGCGACGGTTGTTGGCGGCGCGCCGGGCTACGATCCCGACCATGCTGGTCAGATCGACCGTATATTCGAGCTGGCGCGGGAATTCGATATCGATGTCGATATACATCTCGATGTCGGTCCGACGGCCGACGAGTTGGATATCTATCAGGTTTGCGATCTCACCGAGAAGTTTGATTGGGGCGGCCGGGTCGCGGTCGGCCACGGTGCGAAATATTCCCTGTTGCCTGGCGACAAGCTGCGGGACCTCGGCAAGCGCTTGGCGGATACGGGTGTCGCGGTCACCGTATTGCCGGCAACGGACCTGTTCGTCATGGGACGCGAGCGGGACCACAGCGTTGTCCGCGGGGTCGCCGACGCCAACGCGCTGGTCGCCTGCGGAGTCAACTGTTCGTTGTCGTCGAACAACATTCTGAACCCGTTCACGCCGTTCGGTGACGGTTCGCTGACGCGGATCGCCAATCTTTACGCCAATACGGTGCAACGCGGCGCGGCCGAAGAGTTGGCGGCGTGCTTCGAGATGCTGACCCATAACTCGGCGCGGCTCATGCGGCGCGACAATTATGGTATCGCCGTCGACAACCCGGCCGACCTGGTAGTCTGGGACGTGGCGAGTCCGGCGGAGGCGGTCGCGACGGCGGCTCTACCGCTCTACGGGTTCAAGCGCGGGCGCCGGACATTTTCCCGGCAACGCGCGGAACTACACCGACCTTGATTGTCTGAGTGCGGGCATACGCCACGTCATAATTCGCGCGTGACGAAGGTAATATTATAATTACTTAAGGCGGACTCACGTCGCCGTTCCTGAAGGTTGCACGAAACTTGACCACCGAAAGCGTCGATACCCTTTACGCGCGTTACGGCCCCGCCTATCGGTGGCTGGTGACGACGACCGGCATGATGGGTGCGATGGTGATGATACTGGCGTCGACCATGGCGAATGTCGCAGTGCCGAGCATCATGGGAACCTTCGGGGTCGGACAGGATCAGGCGCAATGGATGGCGTCGGCCTTTCTCGCCACCATGACGGCGAGTCAGCTCCTCGGTGCCTGGGTGATCGCGGCGATGGGACCGCGGGCCGGCTATCTCGCCGCAGTGGCCGTATTCTTTGTCGGGTCGCTCATCTGCGCGGGCGCACCGACCATCGACATCCTGATATTCGGGCGTGTCGTCCAGGGGTTCGCCGCCGGGGTCATCCAGCCGGTCGCCATGGTGGTCATCTTCAGGGTCTATCCGGCGGATCAGCGCGGCCTCGCCATGAGCCTGTACGCCATGGGGATCATGATCGCGCCGATCATGGGACCGGTGGTCGGCGGCGTTACGATCGACTGGCTGAGCTGGCGGCACGTCTTTTTCATTCCCCTGCCGGTCGCCGGCGCGGCGATGCTGATGGCGGCACTGTTCATGCCGACGCGCGATCCGACCGTGGAGCCGCCGCCGCTCGACTGGAAGGGCTACATCCTGGTCGGGCTGGCGATCGTCTGCCTGATGACGGCGATCGCCAACGGTCAGCGCGACGGCTGGGTTTCCAATAAGATTATGCTACTTTTTGTGACCGGCGCAGGGCTGGCGACTGCTTTTGTCATCTCGCAATACCGCTCGTCGTCGCCGATCCTCAACTTCGCGGTCTTCAAGCATCCGCAATTTGTCATCGCCGCGATATTGGGGTTCGTGTTCGGCGCCGGGAACTTCGGTTCGACCTATATCATACCGGTCTTCGTGCAGACCGTGCAGGACTTTACGCCGACCGCGGCCGGCATGGTGACAGTGCCAGCGGGTATCGTCGTCATGTGCCTGTATCCAGTAATGGGCCGACTCGTCGATAATTTTCAAATCCGCTACTTAGCGATGAGTGGCTTGGCGCTGTTTGCGTTCGGCATGATTTTGATGCATTCGACGGACGTCAATACCACGTTTTGGACCCTGGCGATTTTCTCGATCATCGGGCGGGTCGGTTTCAGCATCATGATCCCGGCGATCAACGTTTCGGCCCTCAACGCCCTGCCGCCGGAACAGCTCGACCAGGGTGCTGGGACGATCAACTTCGTTCGTCTTTTGGGGGGTGCGTTCGGGGTCAATTCGCTGGTCGTCTTCATGGAACAGCGCACCGAGTTCCACAGCATCGCCCTGACCGCGACTCAGACTTCGCGCAACAGCGCCAGCCGCGAGTTGCTCGACCAGATGACTGAACTGTTGCAGCAAAGCGGAGTCGCCGAGGCGTTCCATCAGCCGGGCGCGCTGCATTTCCTGGGGCGTGTCATCGAAGCGCAGGCCAATACGCTGGGCTTCAAGGACGGATTCATGATTCTGTCCGTCGTCTTCATCCTGGCGCTTGTTCCGGCTTGGCGTATGGGGTCGGCGATACGGCGGTAATGGCCGTAATTTGGCGATAAGGCCGCTGCCTCCTAACATGATGCGACATCAATTGAGAGAGGCAGGTCATGCGGTTTGAGGGGAAAACGGCGATCATTACCGCGGCGGGTGCGGGAATTGGCCGGGCGACGGCCGATATTCTGGTGCGTGAAGGCGCGACAGTCGTCGCGGTCGAGATCGACCCGTCGCGGCTCGACAAGATGGCGGCGGATCTGGCCGACGAAGCCGGGTCGGTGGAGGGCCGTTGCATTGATGCGATGAATGAGGATCAGGTCCGTGCCCTGGTATCGGAGGTCGAGGCTGCACATGGCGGTATCGATCTTCTGGTCAACGCGGTCGGCGGCAGCACCATCGTCGACAATCCGAGCGCGACCATCGACGCGCTGACCTTCGAAGAATGGCAGAAGCTGATCGACTTCAACCTCAGCGCCACCTTCCTGTTCTGCAACGCCGCGGTGCCGGGCATGAAAAGGGCCGGTAGCGGTAAGATCGTCAATCTGGCGTCGATTGCCGGGCGTGGTGTCAGTGCCGGGAGCAGCAGCGCGTATGCGGCGGCGAAGGGCGGGATCATTGCTCTGACGCGCAAGTTGTCGCTTGAGCTCGGGCCGAGCGGGATCAACGTGAACGCCATCGCGCCAAGCTTGACCTTGACCGAGCGCCTGATGCCGCATTGGGAGAAACGCAGCGCCGAAAATCAAGCGGCGGAGATCAAAAAGGTGCCGTTGAAACGCATCGCGACGGCCCGCGACCAGGCAGGCGTCATCGCATTCCTGCTGTCCAGCGATGCGGATTTCGTTACCGGTCTCACCATCGACGTCACGGGAGGGCTCTCATGAGCGACCGCAACAAGAATGTCGGCTTCATCGGCATGGGCATGATGGGCGGCGGCATGGCCGCGAACCTGCTGAAGAACGATTTTCCGCTGGTCGCCTACGATATCGATCCGGCCAAGAATGAACGGCTCGCGGGCTTGGGCGCCACGATCGCCAACGGTCCCGCCGGTGTCGCACAGGCCGCCTCGACGACGATCTGCATCGTCGAGACGACGGCGCAGGTGGAGGATGTGATCCTCGGCGATGGCGGGGTCATCGACGGCGCGGAGTCGGGCGACACGGTGCTGTGCATGGCCACGGTCGACCCCATTGCGGTCAAGGAAATGCATTCGACCCTCGCCGAACGCGGCATCGCGCTGCTCGATGCGCCGGTCAGCGGCGGCGTGCCGCGGGCGAATTCCGGCGAATTGTCGATCATCGTCGGCGGCGATGCGGCGGAGGTCGAGAGGTGCCGGCCAATCTTCGAAGCCATGTCGTCGCGTATTTTTCACATGGGCGACATCGGTCAGGGCCTGGCGATGAAACTCTGTAACAACATGATCACCCAGGTGACCAAGGTCGTCATCGCGGAGGCGATGGTGCTTGGCGCCAAAGCGGGCCTGGACCCGCAGCAAATGGTCGATGTGATCAGCGTCAGCACCGGCAACAGCGCGACCTTCCAAACCGCCGCGCCGCGCTATCTGAGCGGCGATTTCTCGCCGGGCGGGACCATAGACATATCCTACAAGGATCAGGATCTGGAGACATCTTTCGCGAAGGCGCTCGGCGTGCCGATGTTCATGGCCAACAACTCGCAGCAGGTCTACCAGATGGGTCGTGCGGCCGGCCTGAACAAGAAAGACGGCAGCGCGCTCATCACCCTTTATGAAAAAATGGTGGGCGTGAAGCTGGGGCCGCGAGACGAGTAAGCCTGGTCCCGTCTATATTGGATGCATAAAGAACGAGGAAATTTTACGTGTCTCTAAACGTTAACCCCCTGACGCCGGATTTCGGTGCCCGCGTCACGGGAGTCGATATCGCCACGCCGCTGGACTTCGATGTCTTCCGCGAGATCCGCGAGGTCTTCGATCGCTACTCGATCCTGATCTTTCCGGACCAGGCGCTCGACGACGAGACCCAGATCGCGTTCAGCGAACGGTTCGGTCGGTGCGAGCCGACAAGGACCGCAAACCCTGCGGCCGGTACGGTCTTCGCGCGGCAGTCCAATCTCGACATCAAGACTGGCGAGACGATTGCACCGGACGACCGACGCATGGCCTACCAGAACGCCAATTATCTGTGGCACTCGGACAGTACGTTCAAGGCGACCCTGTCGCTGTGCTCGATCCTATCCGCGCGCGAGGTGCCGCCGGAAGGCGGTGCGACAGAGTTCGCGTCGACCCGCGCCGCCTATGACAGCCTGTCCGACGAACGGAAAGCGGAATTGGACACGCTGGAGGTCGAGCACGATTTCGTCCATTCGCGCGGCCTGGTCGGCTTCGCGTTCTCGGAGGAGGAATCGTCTCACTTTCCACCGGTGCGGCATAAGCTGGTAAGGACCAATGCGGGCAATGGGCGCAAATCCGTCCTGATCGGCGCGCACGCCAAGGGAATCGTCGGCTGGTCCGAAGAGAAGGGCCGCGCCTTGCTGGACGACCTGCTCGACCGCACGACCAAGCCGGAGCATTGCCTGCGCCACGAATGGCGGACCGGCGACGTCGTCATTTGGGACAATCAGGCGGCCGTGCACCGGGCGACCCCATACGACGCAGAGCGTTATCGCCGGCTGATGCAGCGCACGACGATTTCAAGCGTAGGCGCCTGGCTGGAATTCACCGGTTAGATCAGTGCCACCGGGCGGACGGGACAGCCCGTCGCGCCTTTGAATTTCGTCGGCAGCAGGATGAAGCAGAACGTCGTAACCGCGTCGCGAACAAGCGCGTCCATGACCAGGTTCTCGACCAGATAGACCCCGGCCTCGACCAAGGCGTGCTGATGCACCGGCATGGAGATCTTGGGATGCTCGGTGCCGGGCAGAACCTCGATCGCCATATTGTCGCAACAGATCGCGGCGACGTCCCGGCCGCTCAGCCATTCAGCGGCGCCGAGCTCGATGCCCGGCTCGCCCGACACGTAGCGCGCGTTGTCTTTCATGAAGAAGCGGCCCCAGCCGGTATTGACGCAGAATACGTCACCCGGCCGCAATCCGACGTCGGCGTCGTCGAGGGCCCGTTCCAGATCGTCGCGGGTTACCGCGCGGCCCGCTTCCAGATAGTCGCCGCCGTCGAGCTTCGAGACGTCGACGCAGACGCCGCGGGTGATGATCGACGGTGCTTGCTCGATTCCGAGATTCTCCAACCCCCAGTCACCGACTTCGTCCAGCGCGCTACGCCCGCCATACATATCGTTGCCCTTGGTGAAGTGGCCCAGCGCGTCGATGTGGGTCCCGACATGTGTGGTCATCTCGATCCGCTCCAGGTTGGCCCCGGCGTCGTTTTTGGCGCCCAAGGCCCGTCGACGCTTGATACCGTTCGCCGCCGTTGCCGACGAGGTGATCACGTAGGGCAGCTGGACCGGTTCGATCTTCGGCGCGCCCATTTCGATGACGTGGCTCAAATCATAAATACGGCCCTCCGTGACCGAACTCAACGCGGCCAGCGTGTTCTGCGCCGTGAGCAGGTGGCCCGCACCCAACTGGTCCCCTGCGCCCCAGCGAGAATGGTCGTGGATACAGTTAGTCATCGGAATTCCTCTCTGTTGGGTAAGCGCTGGAAGGCCTTTGTTTGGAGTTTATGGTATCGCACCGCTGAAATAAATTGATCGCGTAGGAGATCGCTCATGCGCAACGCGAACCGGCAACTCAAATTGAAATCACGCCCGACCGGATTGGCGGGACCGGATAACTTCGAGGAAACCGTCGCCTCGATCCGCGCGCCGGAGGATGGCGAGGCGCTGTTGGAAACCGTCTACCTGTCGGTTGATCCGGCGATGCGGGTGTGGCTGAACGAGGACCCGGGCTACGTGCCACCGATCGAGATCGGTGAGCCGGCGCGGATGCAGGGCTTCATCGTCTCCGACTTCCAGGACCGTTATGACGAAGCGCGCCGCTGGCTGTCGGAGAAGCTGAAGGCCGGCGAGATCAAGCAGCGCCTCCATGTCCTCGACGGTCTGGAGAAAGCGCCGGAAGGGCTCACGATGCTGTTCGAAGGCACGACGACCGGGAAGCTGGTCGTCAAGGTCGCGGACTAGGACGGGCAGCGCTTGCGGACCCAGAACTGATACATCCCGCGGAAGGTGTCTGGGTTATCGAGCTCGAAAGTGTGCCACCGGTCGAGGTCCGTCAGCGCCTCCGAGTGCAATTCTTTGAATCGCCGCATCGCGGCTTGATCCCGCATTTCGAAGCCGAGGAAATCCAAACCGAGTGTCTGCAGAGCGGTTTCGATCTGCGGCAAGGTGAAACGGTGTTCCTGGACGTGGAACATCAGATCGCGGCATTCGCTGGCGGTGAAGAAACTGTTGCGTTCGGTAATGCTCGCCATCATGTCGTCGCCGTCCCGGGCTAGGGCCGCAATGGCTTCGCGGCAGCGGCGGATGCCTTTGGGCGTCGCATTGTAGCCGCGTTCGGCGATCAGGCTGCGGGCGGTGACGACATCCTGGCGGGCGGTTTCGCTATAGAGGCCGATCTTCATGACACCGCCTGGCTTCAAGAGACCGACGAGAATGCGCCATCCGGCCAACGGGTCGCCGAGGTGATGCAGGACGCCGACGCATTCGATCAGGTCAAAGCGCTTTTCCAGCCCGTCCAGCGCCATGATATCGGCCTGCGCGTATTCGATTGATTCGATACCGCACTCCCGAGTCTTTAGCATGGCGTAGGATAGGCTGGCGAGGCTGAGGTCGATCGCGAGGATTTGCGCGCTCGCAAAGCGGCTGGCGGCGAGTAAGGATTGCTGTCCCGTCCCACAACCGGCGATCAGGATGTCTGGGCGATCCGTCGTTTGATACCCCTCCAACGCAAACCGAAGCGGTGCCCCGCGCAGCACGTCGCCGATTGGCGTGGGCTGGTGCCGTGATGCGAACGTTGTCCAGCGGGGATAAGGGTTCTCCTCGTACTGTGCGCGGACCGATTTTGAAACGTCGCCCTCGATCGCAGTCAGCTGTGGAATGGCCTCCCTCGAACCGCGTTTTTCGAGAGGGTCGGCGACTTGCTGCGCGATGACGTCTTGCACGATGTCCGGCCAGTTGGATGCCTCCAGTCGCACGGCCCATTCGAAATCGGAGAGCGGCCGGTAGGCTGCGAGCACAGAGATCCCCATCGCCGGAACATTATCGATCTGCGGATTGTCCCCGATTTCACCTTCGAGTCGTATGACCGCGGCACTCTCCTCGTCAGTGACCGGGAAAACATATTCGTTGAGAAAGCAATGCTGGGCCAGTGCACAGGAAAATTCCAATTCGGATTCCCCTTGGGACGCCGACAATGCCGCATCGAGCAGGTCACGCCGCAGGGCGGTCAACATCGCTTCCACTTGTAAATCTTTAAAAGGACTTAGCACCAGGGCGCGAAGCAGAAGCGGGATAGCCGACAAGGTAGCGGTATCGGAGAGGTCGATGTTGGGCGAACGCGCTAAAACGTCGGCGAATTCGGAGTGTTGGCGCAGTGCGCTGAGGACAGCCGGCGTGATCGATTGCGGGTCGATGGCCGGGTGATCGAGTAAACGGAGCAGGTCTTCGAATAGGTCGTCATCGGCCGCGTCGAATGAGATACGCTCGACGCAAGCGGCGAGGCCGGTCCAGAAGGACGCTGTCTCGGGCGATAAAGCGATGGCTTTTCGCAAACGCGTCAGCGCTTCGTCCAAGTCGCCGGATTCCGTTAGGACGATCCCCAGATTGGCATGGGCGTGCGCGAGACCGGGATCGAGCGAGAGCGCACTTTGATAGCAGGCAACCGCGTCTTCCGACCGGCCTTGTTCATGACGGACGCCGCCGAGATTGTTGTATGCATCGGCGAAATCGGGCGCCATTTCGATGGCTTTTCGGTGACTGCCGGCGGCGTCTTCCAACCGGCCTTGCATCTTCTGCAGATTGCCCAGATTGCTATGAGCTTCGGCAAATTGCGGATTGATCTTGAGCGCCCGTTCGAAACTCCCTATGGCGTCGTCCAGCCGGCCAAGATCTTGTAGCACGAGACCTAAATTGTTGTGCCCTTCCGCGAAATTCGGGTCGAGCGCGAGGGCGCGCTGAAACCGTTCGGCCGCTTCTTCCGAGCGGCCCAAATCCTGTAGAACGAGGGCGAGATTGCCATGCATCCCAGCGACGTCGGGCGCGATATCGAGCGCGCGTTTTATCAATTCCGCCGCACGCTCGTTCTCACCCCGCTCGTTTGCGATCAGGCCGAGCAGATGCAGCGCATCATGATTGTCGGGTACGGCGGCGAGTATCTGTTCGTAGATATCCTCGGCCTCCGACAACCGTCCGGCATTGTGATGCTGCACGGCGAGGTCCAAGGCCTGTGCGATATTGACGCGCTGCGGCATCGCGGATGGTTTCCGGTGGCGGCGGAATTGGTGGCCGACTATAGGCCGTTACCCGGTTCGGCGGAATGCGGTTTCACCGGACGGTCTCGATATCTACAATCGCGCGCATCCGTGGAACGCGACTACAGGGAAAACAAAGAATGGCGCCTATCGATTTGCATTTCTGGCCGACGCCGAACGGCTGGAAGATCACCATCATGTTGGAAGAATGCGGCCTGCCGTACGAGATCAAATTCGTCAATCTGCGGGAAAAGGAACAGTTCTCGGAATCCTTCCTGAAGATATCGCCGAACGGCCGGATGCCGGCAATCGTCGATCCCGACGGACCAAGTGGCGAACCGATTTCGATCTTCGAATCCGGTGCGATCCTGCAATATCTCGGCACCAAGTCGGGCCGGTTCTATCCGACCGAACAGCGCGCGCGCAGCGCGGTGGAGGAGTGGCTGTTCTGGCAGATGGGTGGGCTCGGCCCCATGGCCGGTCAGGCGGCGCATTTCCGGAACTACAAGAAAGATAAAATCGACTATGCCGTCGAGCGGTACACCAACGAGGTTATCCGCCTGTACGGTGTGATGGAAGGTCGGCTCGCCGACCGCGACTTCCTCGGCGGCGACTATTCGATCGCCGATATGGCGTCTTGGCCGTGGATCCGTGGTTACAAAGCCTACGGCATCGACTTGACGGAATTTGTCAATCTGCGCGCATGGTTCAAACGGGTCGGCGGAAGGCCGGCGGTATAGCGCGCCGCCAACATCGGCAAGGAACAGTTCATTGAATCTCAAGCGCGGTCACAAGCATCGATCTGAGGACAGGAAAATGAGTGACGTATACAAGATATTCGGGGCCGAGATGTCGCCCTATTCGGTCAAGGTTCGGGCCTATTTCCGCTACAAGGGCATCCCGCACCAATGGTTGTCTCGGCGTCAGCATGAGGACGAATTCCAGAAATATGCACGGTTGCCGATCGTGCCGCTGGTCGTAACGCCGGACGGAACCGGTATCCAGGACTCCACACCGATCATGGAGAAGTTCGACGCAGACTTTCCGGAACCGTCGATTCATCCTGACGACCCGACTCTCGCCTTTCTGTCGGCGCTGATCGAAGAGTATGGCGACGAGTGGGGCAACAAACTGATGTTCCATCACCGTTGGTTTTCGACCGCCGATCAGCTCGCCACGGCGCATGTGCTGGCGCGGGGCGGGATGCCGAATGCGGCCTGGGAAGAGGTGGACAAGGCGGCGGAGAAGATCCGCGAGCGTATGGTCAGCCGCGTGCATTTCACCGGGTCGAGCCCCGAAAACGCGCCGTTGATCTCCGGCTATCTCGACCGACTGCTGGAGATCCTCGCGCCGCATCTGGCGGACCGCAAGCATCTGTTCGGCGCGCGGCCGGCCTTCGCCGATTTCGGGCTTGGGCTGGAGGTGTATGAGATGGCGCTCGACCCGACCGCCGGTGCGATTATCCGGGCGCGGACGCCGGAGGTGCTGGCCTGGGCTTATCGTATGACCGAGCCGCGCAACGACGGACCGTTCGAAAGCTGGGACAGCCTGCGGCCGACGTTGGAGCCGCTGTTGCGCGATATCGGAGAATATTTCCTGCCCTGGTCGACGGCGAACGCCGCGGCATTGGACGCTGGAGACGAGAGCTTCTCGGTCGAGCTGGGCGGCAAACCCTATGTCCAGGGTCCGCAGAAATATCATGCGCGGTCGTTGAAGGTCTTGCGCGAGCGCTTTGCCGCCGTCACGGACAAGTCGGCGCTCGATCCGATCCTTGAGGCGGGCGGTTGTCTCGCCTATCTGGCCTGACGCCTATTCACTTCCAGACCAGATTGCGGTAGGGGACGGGCCCGCTCTGTGCGATATCGTCGAGCAGCGTGACCTCCCATTCCAAATAGTCGATGACGTTCTGTCGGACGTCTCCGGGGCGTTCGGACGACGCCAGCCAGTGATCGTCGGGCGCCGATGCCAACCGTTCGAATCCTGGCTCCAGAGCATTTCCCGCCTCCCGCCACGCCGCGTTCCCACCCTCCAGGATAGACAGGTTATCGGACTGGTCGGTGGTTAAATCATGTGCCGCGAGTTTGGCGACGATGCCGTCTTCCGACGTCAGCACTGTCGGGCCGTCATGCGGTTCATCCTGCAGTAATACCAACGGCGCAAAATTCTGACTCGCAAGGGATTCCCTTTTTGGGCTGGATGTGATTCAAGGCTGGCGAAGGAGATTCGCCATGTCAGTATGCATTGCTCTTCGGGACGACTACGACAGCATTGAGCTCCGGTGTT
>JAKZTB010000123.1:0-3160 GCA_047517345.1 Alphaproteobacteria bacterium | reverse complement strand
GGTCGGCGTTTCGAATTGGGGTTGTTATGCCGTGACCGCCGCCTTGGCGATCATGACGGGCAACGAAGACCTGATCCATACCCCCGAGCTGGAGCGCCGCCTGCTGGAAGCGTCGCCGCAAATCGGGCTCGTCGATGGATCGTCCGGCCGGCTGGAGCCGACCGCGGACGGCTTGCCCCTGGCAACCCATATGGGCATCGCGGAATTGCTCCAGACCACCGCCCGACGCGCCATCCGAACGGGTGGCGCCATGCCTCA
This sequence comes from Alphaproteobacteria bacterium, assembly GCA_047517345.1. Lineage (GTDB taxonomy): Bacteria > Pseudomonadota > Alphaproteobacteria > UBA8366. Next base: position 2,902 of record JAKZTB010000123.1, on the reverse strand, counting down.
TAAATTAGATTAAGAACCGATATTAATTTCTTGTTAGAAATAATTTAATGCCGAAATTTTTCACCAACGGTGTAAATATTTATTACGAGGAGACCGGCTCCGGAACGCCTTTGCTATTCCTGCATGAGTTCGCCGGCGATCACGCGAGTTGGGAGCCCCAGATGCGGTATTTCGGGCGCCGCTACCGGTCAATCACGATGTCCTATCGCGGCTATCCGCCATCGGACGTACCGGATGATCCCGACGCCTATTCGCAAGATATTTTGCTCGACGATGTCATTGGGTTGCTGGATACGCTTGAAATCGAAAAAGCGCATATCTGCGGTCTATCGATCGGTGCGAACAGTGCGGTTTTGCTGGGATTGCGAAATCCGGACCGTTGTCATTCGTTGATCGTGGCGGCAGGCGGCCACGGCAGCGTCAAAGGCGTGGACCGGAAGGAATTCGAGCACGATTTCTCATCTCGGGCCGATCGGTTGCTGCGCGAAGGGATGGAACCGGTCGCGCGTGCGCAGGCGGACAAGCCCAATCGCATTCCGATGAAGACCAAGGATATCAGGGGTTGGGAAGAGTTCCGCGATCGCCTCGTCGCGCATTCCGCCACCGGTTCTGCCTATACGGCGCGTGGCGTGCCGCTGAAACGGCCGAGCTTTTACGATATTGAGGCGCAATTGCGCGAAATGACGGTTCCGACCCTGGCTATCGTCGGCGATCAAGACGGTAATTGCCTGGAAGGAAGCCTTTTTCTGAAACAAGTCCTTCCCTGCGCTGGTTTGCACATGTTTCCAATGAGCGGTCATTTGGTGAATTTGGAGGAGCCCGAGTTGTTTAATCGCGCGGTGCAGGATTTTTTAACCGCAGTCGAGCTCGGAAAATGGATCAAGCCTTGAGCGAAACGCACTTCATTTCCATTTTTGGCGTGCGATTTTAATTAATTTGTCATCGTTTACCGGTAACTGTGACGCCGGGGCGTGAAGTACCGGTATCGTTTTGATTACGGTCGATTACAGAAATTACCTGGAGCAGCAGAGCGAATGGGCGGAGAGCCTTCGCCGTGTCGCACGGTCGTTGGAACCTGGTCCCGCGAGCGAACTGGGCGAGGATGCCGCGGCGGCGCTTCGCAGAATGATCCGATTCAGCTTTTTTGCCGGCAAAAACGGTGGAAGTCAGGTTCGATTTCTGCCGTACACCATCGCCCGTTCGATCCAGAAAGATCGCTCGGCAACTAGAACTCGCAAAGACTGGTTTTCGCCTCATCTATCCCCGAAAGCACTCATGTTTGCGCACTCGCGTAATTATTTGTCCCCAACGGCTATCGCGCACAGCGACACGATGGACTAGGCTTTCGCCATAAATTTATTTCCGGTGGGAGAGCCTTCATGTCCGATTTACCGAAATCGATCGAAATTCACGAGGAGGGGCCGCGCGAAGGGTTCCAGATCGAGCCGGGGCCGATTTCGACGGAAGACAAGATCGCCTTTATCGACGCCTTGTCGGAAACCGGTCTGCAGGAGATCCAGATCGCATCGTTCGTCAATCCCAAGCGGGTCCCCGGATGGGCCGATGCGGAAGCGGTCGTTTCCGGCGTCGAGATGCGCGACGACGTCCGCTATACCGGACTCTGGCTTAACGAAAAGGGCCTTTTGCGGGCGCTGGACGCCGAAGGCCTCTGCCTGAAAGGATCGATATCGAACTGTGCGTCCGAAGCCTTCATGATCCGCAATACGAACCGCGATCGCGCCCAGAACAACCGCGTTCAACACAATCAAGTCGAGTTGTACAAGAAGCACGACATCCCGATGTATCGTGGTGGCGTCATGGCGGCATTCGGCTGCAATTTCGAAGGTGAAATTCCGGTTTCCCGCGTTATTGCCACGGTCGAAGAAATCCTCGCGATCGCGGACGAGAACGATACCCAGATAAAAGTTATTTCGCTCGCCGATACGATGGGTTGGGCAACACCGCTTTCCATCAAGAATGTCGTCGGGGCGGTTCGCGAGCGATGGCCGGATTTGCAGATCGCCCTGCATTTGCACGATACGCGCGGCTTAGGCGTCGCCAACGTTTATGCGGGTCTCGAAATGGGCGTCTCGCTATTCGATTCGTCCGTTGCAGGACTCGGTGGCTGTCCGTTCGCCGGTAGTCACGGCAAACCCGCGGCGGGAAATGTCTGCACCGAGGACATCGTGTTCATGTGCGCCGAAATGGGAATCGAAACCGGCGTCGACCTCGAGGAATTGATCGAAGTCGCGGAGATGGCCGAACGCATTGTCGGCCACGATCTTCCCGGGTCGGTCAAGCGCGGCGGAAGTCTCGATAAAATGCGCGCGGCGCTGCACTGAATACTGGGATTTATTAATATTCGATAATTTGCCCATTTGGCGAAAATTTACGCCAAATGGGTGACGTTCCGATCGTCCCGCTCCTTTACGAATCGAAAGTGAAGGAGCGAAATCGAATTGGGGCGTACCGAAATGCCGTTAATTCCCGCAGACGGATTGAGCAGAAGCGAGGCGAGCAGCGTGGTCGAGATTGGCTGCCGGCTCATGGCAAATGGGCTTGCCGGCGCTGTCGGCGAGGGCATTACCGAAGAGGGTGCAGTCTTCGTTGCGATCATGCATCCCGAAAGTGGTGAAGCCATGTTCCGCATCGGCAAGGAATGCGGCCGTTACGTCGTTCGTGGGCGGTGCGGAAGTAGATTGGCCGACGGCAGATCGCTGAGCGATCTCTCGGCCACATCGGGGAACGCTAAAGGTAGCGGTCAATCCTTCCTTGCCTATCCGGTTAACGCCCATGACCGCTACATGTAGGGTGCCGCCACTCTCCCGAGTAAAGCTCGGCATAGGTTGGAGCAGAGGTGTCGCCCGCGATGCCGAGCAATGAGCGGAAGGCGTTGAACGGG
>JAKZTB010000122.1:0-18046 GCA_047517345.1 Alphaproteobacteria bacterium | reverse complement strand
TGCCAGAAAACGCCGCTCGGCGGAGTCAGGCGGCTCTCATGACGTCGTCAAGCCAAGCTTGGAAACGACCCAAATCACCTTCAGCAGGTGCGCGCTCCCTCATCTCGCACCTTCAGCCCGGACAAAAAATTGTTCCTGCGCCTTTGCCCTTGCCGTTTTGCCGCACCACTTTAATATCCCATACGACGGCATAGGCGTCGCGCACCCGTTCGCATTCCTCGAACGTCCCGTCGTTCGAATTGCCCTCGACGAACATGATCTCCATATCGTCGGCAAAGCGGGGCATGCGCGTGACCGCCGCCTCGATATTGCCGCGCTCGTTGCGGCAGGGCACCAGCACCGTAACCGAAAGTGCTTCGTCGGGTTCCTTGGGCAATGGGCGCGCAACGAGATAGTTGCGCAACGACAGCCGACGCAGGCCGGGCAGCGTGCCGACGAACCGGTTAAGCAACGGTCCCAGCCCCAAGAGCCGGCGCGGCACAAGCTGCCGCCAATCCCGCTTGATGATATCGAAATCCGCAAGATGCAGCAGGTTGCCGATATCGTCGGTCGACAACCAGTTGAGCGCAGGCTGCCGCATTTTGACACCGAAGATTTCGGCCAATCGAAGAACCGGTTCCCAGTAACGCGAAAAATACGCAATGACGATGCGGGTATCCGGCGTGCACAACCGGTGCAAGTTGCGTAGCGTCCGCTCGCAATCGTCGAAATAGCCGATCGTATCCGAGACGACGATCACATCGAACGGCCCCTCGAGCTTGCCGAGCGTGTCCGGGTCCTCCACGTCGCCGACTTCAAATGTCAGCTCGGGAAAATTCTTGCGCGCGATGTCGATCATGTTGGTGCTGAAATCGACGCCGACACCATGGCCTGGCACGAGCGACGCCAGCAGATGCCCCGTGCCGCAGCCGAGATCCAGTACCCGCACACCTTTCGGCACCAAGAACTGCATGTAGCGCTGATGCTCGGCGTGGAAATATTCGTTCCGGCGTAGCCAGCTCTCCCGTTTCCCGGCGATCCGGTCCATCCAGTCGATCATCGCCTTCTTGCGCGGCGCCCGAAGAGTCTCGGATTTTGTCATCGATTCACGTCTCGCTTTTCTCTTCCGCGGCGGCCAACCCGAAGCCGTCGCGTGTGGCGGGTCTGTCCGACAACCACAGCAAACCGCCCAGCGCACCGACAACAACCAATGTCAGGCCGAAAAGCAGCGATACGACAAGCGCGATTGCCGCTGGAACGCCGACGAAGCCGAAGGCGACGACCATCGCGCCTTCGCGGATACCCCATCCCGCCACGGAGATCGGGGCCATGGAAATTAAAATAACCGGCGGTACGAAAACCAAACAATCCAGGAGCGAAATATCGGCGGCCATCGATTTTCCGATCAGCCAGACCGTCAGTACGCTCAAGCCGTGGATCGCGACCGCCAACGCGAAGATCACGATCAAATCTGTCCGGAAAGCGATCAGCCGGCGCGCGTCTCGGGCCAATACCAACAGAGACCGTGTCACCGCCCATCGTTCGAAATATCTCCCCGATCTTCCGCCAAGCGCCAACAGGACCGAAAATCCGCCGAAGCCGACGGCCACGAGTACGGGCAGGCTCCAACGCGCAGCAGGATCGTCGATCATCGTAAAGGAGGCCGGAAGCGACATCGCGACGATGGCCAGCAGGCTGGCCAAAGCGAAAAGCCTGTCCGAAATGACACCGGACGCGGCGCGCTCCACCGGCACGCCTCCGCGATAGACAAACCAGACCCGCGCCACGTCGCCGCCAATGGTCGATGGCAATGTCTGATTGAAAAACAAGCCGACTAATGTCAAACGCAGCGCCCTGGCGCGGCTCAATGGAATTTCCAGGGCTCGATTAACCGCATTCCAGCGCAGTGCCAGCAACACAGCCGCCAGGAACATCGCCGCCAATGCCAATGAAATCGGTCCAGCCGACACACGGCCGAACACCTCTAAAACCGGCTCAACATCGATTCGATTGACCAGCCACCAGATCAGCAAGCCCGACACGGCGGCCTTAACCGCGAAAATGAGCCACTGCTTCACAATCAAGATTCTCTGATTAACGCTCTTCGGCGCCGGGGTGCGGCGCGCTGTTTAGCAGGATTGCGGAACAACCGACAAGGGCGTTCGGGAGATCCTGCACCGCTTAGCCGTCATCGTCCGCGAATCCGTAATGATTGCGCAGGAATTCGGCGCTGAACTTGCCGCTGGACCGGTCGACCGCAATCGCGTCGGGTTCGCGCTCGGACGCACTGCCGTAGCCGCCCGCGCCGGGCGTTTCGACAACGATTCGCTCGCCATCCTGCATCGCAATCCCGGCCGGCTTGATCTCCAATGCCTCCGCCGCGCCGTCGGCACCGATTCTGACGAAACGCCCCGACGCACCGGGATCGCCCTCGAATATGCCCCAGGGCCGATGGCGGAACCGCTCTCCCGCACCGTTGAACGTGCAATCGTGACCGACCGGACCGATAACCCGCCGGATGCCCATTCCGCCGCGATACCTTCCGGCGCCACCGGAATCCTCGATCAACTCGTAACGCTCGACCCGTAGCGGATATTCGGTCTCGATCACCTCGATCGGCAGGTTCGAGGTGTTTGTAATATGCACTTGAATGCCGTCGGTGCCGTCGCGGTCGTTACGCCCGCCGAAGCCGCCGCCCAGCGTCTCGAGATAAAGGTATCCTTGCCCGGTCGCCGGATCGACGCCGGAAAACACCGCCGTCGTGTTCGCCCCGTTTGCAGCGCCGACAGCCGCCTCGGGCAAAGCATCGGCCAACGCGCCGATCACCACGTCGACGATGCGCTGGCTGGTGTTCGCTCGCGCGGCGACAGGTGCCGGTGCGACGCAATTCAATAGGCAGCCCGGCGGGGCCGTCGTCTCGCAGACGTCCAGCACGCCTTGATTGTTCGGAATATCGGGATCGAGCATTGCTTTTAAGGAATAAGCGACCGCCGCCTGCGTCGCATTCATGGTAACGTTGATGTTGCCCTGGACCTGGGGCGACGTGCCCGTGAAATCCGCATGCAGGCGGTCGCCGTCGATTTCCATGCGCAGCTTGATGGGAATGTCGACGGCGCCGAGCCCGTCATCGTCCATCACATCCTCGAACTCGTAGACGCCGTCGGGGATCGACCGCACACCGTCGCGCATGCGCCGCTCCGTCCGGACCAGGATCTCGTCGAAGGTGACGGACAACTCACTGATTGAGTATTTTTCGATAAGTTCGCAGAACCGCCGATCGCCCAGCCGGCATGCGGCGATCTGGGCGTAGTAGTCGCCCTGCCGCTCCTCGGGAAGGCGGACATTCAGCAGCATCAGGTCGAACAGGTCCTGCTGCAACTCGCCGCGGCGAAACAGTTTGACGACGGGTATCCGCAACCCTTCCTGATAGATTTCGGACATGCCGCCGGCCATCGATCCGGGCGCCATGCCGCCGACGTCGGCGTGGTGGGCGATATTGCACATGAAGGCGACAAGCGCGCCCTCGAAAAAGATCGGCAGCGCGAGATTGATATCCGGCAGATGCGTGCCGCCCGCAACATGCGGGTCGTTGGCGACGAAGAGGTCCCCCTCGTGGATATCATCTCGCGCATATTTTGCTAGCAGTCTGTCCATAAGACCGGTCATCGAGGCGATGTGGATCGGCAGCGAGTTCTCCGCCTGGACGATCAACCGCCCGGCCGGATCGCATATCGCCGTCGAATGGTCGCGGCGTTCTTTGATGTTCGTCGAGTAGGCGCTGCGCGTCAGGGCGATATAGGTCTCGTCCGTAATCGACCGCAGGCCGTTGAACATGATCTCCAATGTAATCGGATCGAGCGTCGGTTTCATGACGTCCTCGCCAGTTCGATGAAAATATTGTAAGCGGCGTCGACGCGGGCAGTATCGCCGGGATAAACCAGCGTCGTTGAATCGAGTTGGTCGATAACCGCGGGGCCGGAAATTTTATGTCCGGGCGCCAGCGCGGAACGGTCGAAAAGCGCCGCTTCCACGGCGTGTTTCGCGTCGAAATAGACGGCCCGTTTGCCGGTTGATTCGACCGGCTTGAGGGTTTCCTCGCCTTGCCTTTGCGTCGGCCGGGGTAATCTGCCACGTGCCGTCAGGCGGAAATTCACGATCTCGACCGGGTCGTCGGGGTTGAAGTAGCCGTAATTCATCTCATGCCCCGTAAAAAATTGCGATTTCAGATCGTCGCAATCGAACGCCTTTGGCACACCGTCAATCACGACATTCAGCTCATAGTTCTGACCGACATAACGCATATCGAAACTGAGCCGCAGGTCGCGTTGACTTTCGGCGATGTCCTCTTCGGCAAACCATCGCGCTGCCTCGTCCGTCATCGTCCGCACGTGCTCCGCCGCGACGGTCATGCCCGCCTGGTCGGCGACGATGCGGGCGCTGACGACGAAATCCTCTTTGAGATCGGAAACGACGAGACCTTGCGCGCAGAGAATTCCCGGTGCCGCGGGGACGATCACTTCCCGCATTTCGAGCGCCCGCGCAACGTCGATGGCATGCAACGGACCCGCGCCGCCGAACGCCATCAGGCTGAATTCGCGCGGGTCGTGACCGCGCTCGACGGAGATTGCGCGAATGGCCCGGACCATGTTCGAGACGACGATGCCCAACACGCCGTGGGCGGTTTTTTCGATACCGAAGTCGAGACGAGCCGCCGCCGGTTCGAAGGCACGGCGCGCGGCATTCAGGTCGAGCGCCATTTCACCGCCCAACAATCCGCCCGGCGACAACCGTCCGAGCACAAGGTTGGCGTCGGATACGGTCGGTTCCGTCCCGCCATGCCCATAGCAAGCCGGTCCCGGCACGGCACCAGCGCTGACCGGACCCACCTTCATCAACCCGTCGCGGTCGAACCAGGCGATCGAACCGCCGCCGGCGCCGACCGTGTTAATGTCGACCATCGGCAAACGGACGGGAAAGTCGGCAATCATTTGGTCGTAGCCGATTCCGGCATCGCCGTTGCGGATCAGACAGACATCGGCACTGGTGCCGCCCATGTCGAGCGTGACGACGTTCAGTCGTCCCGCGAGCGCGGCCGTGTGTACCGCCCCAACCGCCCCCGCCGCGGGACCGGATAATGCCGTTCGAACGGGCACAGCGCCCGCACGGTCGATCGACATGAGACCGCCAGAAGACTGATTGATCCCGACAGCTGCGTGCGGCGCCCGGAGGCGGAGGCCCTCCTGCAGTCGCGCCATATACCGCGTCACGAGCGGCTGCAGGTAAGCGTTCAATACGGTCGTCGACAGACGCTCGAACTCGCGGAATTCGGGCTGCACGGCGGAGGAGAGGGATACGAAGACATCCGGGAGCGCGGCCCGCAATGCCGCGCCGATGCGGCGTTCATGTTCCGGGTTTATAAATGCGAACAGCAAACCGACGGCGCATGCTTCCGCGCCCGACCGTTTGACCTTGTCGACCGCCACCGCAATCGCCGAATCGTCAAGCGACTGCACCACTTCGCCCCGCGCCCCGACCCGTTCCTTGACTTCGAACCGGTTCTGCCGCGCCACGAGCGGCGGCGGGTTGTCGGCCTTGAAATCATAAAGTTTCGGCCGGATTTGCCGGCCGATCTCGAGCAGGTCCCGAAACCCTTCCGTCGTGATCAGCGCGACCGGCGCCCCCTTGCGCTGCAGCAGCGCATTCGTCGCTACCGTGGTCCCGTGCGCGAACCGTGAAATTTGATCCAGCGGAATCTCCGCGGTCTCGCACAGGGCGTCCAATCCCGTCAGGATCGCTATCGCGGGGTCGTCGGGCGTCGACGGCGTTTTGTAGACACGTTCCTGCCCGCTCTCGACATCGAACGCGTAAAAATCCGTAAATGTCCCGCCGACATCGACGCCGATAAACCAGACCATTCGGCCCTCCTAATCCACCGACAACGGGCTTCGATTCGGTCCGCGCCGTCGTCTCGGCCCTCTCTCTAGCGGATTCGGCATTTGACTGCGAGCGTCGGAGTCCGTTTAACTACGTATTCGCGCGATCTGGATCGCTTGCATAGGGGAAGGTGAGCGCTAATTCGACGAAGAATGTATCTTCGACAACAGGGCGTTTGCCGTCAATTTTGCCGACAAGCGAATTCTGAAGAGTTACAGCAGGGAGAATTCATAATGCTGAATACCAGATACAAGTTGGCCGCGGTCGCGGCCCTTGCAGGTACCGTAGCTTTTGGCATGGCAGCGCCCGCTGCAGCCGAAATCCAAAATCTTAGTATAAAAGCAGTCGGCACCTGGGCCAATCTGACCAACTACTATGACTTCGAAAAGCCCTTTTATGGTGGCGAATTGACCAAAGCGTCGGGCGGGAAAATTCAATCCACGGTCAATCCGGTCACCGAACTCGGCCTCAAGGGCTGGGAAGTCATGCGCCTTCTCAAACTTGGCGTGTTCGATGTCGCGCATGGTGTCTATGGCTATGTCGCCTCTGAAGACCCGGCCCTGGAAGGTGTCGACCTCTCTGGCGCCTCCGCGGACTTCAAGCAAGCGCGCGAAGTGGTCAAGGCATACGAGCCGATCATCCGCAAGCGCTTCAACAAGGTTTTCAACGCGCACTATCTCGGCACGTTCCGTTGGCCGAGCCAGTTCATCTGGTGCAACCAGCCGATCAACAAAATTTCCGACCTGAAGGACAAGAAAATTCGCGTTTACAGCACCACGCTTGGCGATTTCGTCGAGGGCGTCGGCGGCACAAGCGTGACGATCGCCTTCGCGGAAGTCGTACCGGCACTGCAAAAAGGCGTCGCGGATTGCGGCATTACCGGTTCCATGCCCGCCTATCAGGCGAAATGGCACGAGGTCATCACCCACGCCATGGTGATGCCGGTCGGCGCCGGGCTCGGCTTCGTCGCGATGAGCAACAAGATGTGGAATAAACTGAACAAGGAAACCCAGGCGTTCATCCAGGCGCAATATAACGATCTGACCGAACGTCAGTGGGCCAATGCGCAGAAGGAAGACGAAGAAGCCCTTAACTGCCTGTCGGGAAGCGGTCCTTGCGGCAAGGGCACACCGGGGACGGTCAAGCTGACCCAACCGTCGGCCTCCGACGTTAAAGATCGCGAACGCGTCCTGCGTGACTTCGTCCTCAAGAAATGGGCGGCGCGGTGCAGCGCGGAGTGCATCAAGGACTGGAATGCGACCGCAGCCAAAGTGGTTGGTGTCAAAGCAGTCAAGTAAGACCAACGAGTCTTTCGCGGCGGGCGCCGTTCCGAAAGGGACGGCGTCCGTGTGCGATAGGCGACAGCCCTCGAAGGTATCATGCTAGATCGACTTCTCGAAAAAGCGGAGACGGCATCTCGAGTCGCCGTCTGGATCGGCGGCGCCTTGCTGATATTCGCCGCCTTTATGACGACTCTCGAAGTTATCCTTCGAAAGTTCGCAAACTTCTCCTTCGGCGGTGCGGACGAAATCGCCGGCTATATATTCGCGATTTCGACGTCGTTTGCGTTTGCTTTCGCCACGCTGCACAGAGCGCATGTCCGTATCGACGCGCTGTATATACGGCTGCCGCGGGCCTTCCGACTGACACTCGATATCGTTGGCTTCCTCTTGCTGGGCGGATTCCTCTTGCTGATGGCGGAGCGTGCCTATGACGTCTGGTGGAACAGTTTCGAGAACTCTTCCGTTTCCATTACCCCGCTCGTGACGCCATTGGCCTTTCCGCAAGGGTTTTGGTTCGCGGGAATGGTCTTCTTCTTCTTCGTCTTCGCCCTCATGCTGCTGCGGATCATATCGGCGGCGTTCAACCGCGACTGGAACCGAATCGCCGCGCTGGTCGGGCCGCGGGGCATAGAGGAGGAAGTTGAGGAAGAACGCGAGCACGCGCTTGCCGAAATCGAGCGCGAACATGCCCGTATCAAAGGCAAAGAGGACGACTGAACATGCTGGCCTGGACCGGAATTGTATTATTGACGCTGCTGGCGCTGAGTGTGCCGGTCGCGGCGGCCCTGGGTTGGCTCGGCCTGATCCTGCAAAGATTCTATTCGCCGATGCCGCTGCATCTGGCGCTCGGCGAGATCGTCTGGCAGAACGCCATCGAATACGTGCTCGTCGCCATCCCGCTGTTCATCTTGCTGGGTGAAATCCTGCTGCGTGCCGGTATCGCGGAACGCATGTACACCGCGATGGTGCAATGGCTGTCCTGGCTGCCCGGCGGCACGATGCATTCGAACATCGGGTCCTGCGCGATTTTCGCGGCATCTTCCGGTTCCAGCGTGGCCACGGCGGCTACGGTCGGCACCGTCGCCTATCCGGAAATCGCGCGGCGCGGTTACAACGAGCCGTTGTTTCTCGGTACGCTCGCCGCGGGCGGCACGCTCGGGATCCTAATTCCGCCCTCGATCAATCTGATCATTTACGGATTGCTGACCGACACGTCGGTACCGCAGCTCTACCTCGCCGGCTTCCTTCCCGGCTTCATCCTCGCCAGCCTGTTCATGCTCACCATCCTGATTGCTGTCTTGTTCAAGCCTCAGTGGGGTGGAACGCCCGTCGAGACAAGCTGGGATATGCGTTGGAAATCGCTGCCGCACCTGTTGCCGCCGCTCGGCATCTTCGTCGTCGTCGTCGGCTCGATCTACGCCGGCTTCGCGACCCCGACGGAAGCCGCATCGGTCGGGGTCGTCGCCGCGCTCGCCCTGGCCGCCTCCTTCGGCGCCCTCAACCTCAACATGCTGCGCGAAGCGATCGAAGGCACATTGCGAACGACTGCCATGGTCATGCTGATCATTTTCGCGGCGCTGTTCCTCAATTTCGTGCTCGCCGCCATCGGCATGACCGCCAAGCTGCTCGCCGTGATCGAAGGCCTCGGCGTCTCGCCGATGCAGACGCTCTGGGTCGTCATCGCGTTCTACATAGTCATTGGCTGCTTCATGGAAACGCTTTCCATGCTGATCACGACGACGCCGCTGATCGCACCGATTCTGATCGGGATGGGTTTCGATCCTGTCTGGCTAGGCATTCTCATCACGATCCTATTGGAAACCGCCTTGATCACCCCGCCGGTCGGCGTGAACCTCTATATCGTCCACGGCGTCCGCGATGGCGGGACAATGAACGACGTGATAATCGGCGCGTCGCCCTTCGTCATAACCATGTTCGTGATGATCGGGCTTTTGGTGATGTTTCCGCAAATCGCCCTATTCCTGCCGCAGCTGTTCTACTAACAGGCTATCCCCCGAAGGAGATCGCGCCATGGCGCACAAACCCGCCTCCAAGGCGCTGTCAGATATCGTCGTTATCGACCTGACCCGGGCGCGGGCGGGACCGACAGCGGTGCGCCAACTGGCCGATTGGGGCGCCGACGTCATCAAGGTGGAAATTCCCGAGGCGATCGAAGGCGGCGACGTCATGGGCAGCGCACGGCACGGTTCGGACTTCCAGAACCTGCAGCGCAACAAGCGCAGCGTCACGCTCAACCTGAAAGACCCGGACGCGGTCGAAATCCTGAAACGCATGGTTCAGGAAGCCGACGTCGTGATCGAAAACTATCGGCCCGGCGTCAAGCATCGCCTCGGCGTCGATTACGACACACTAAGCGCGATCAACCCGCGCTTGATCTACGGCAGCATCTCGGGCTTCGGGCAGCACGGTCCCTATCGCGACCGGCCCGGTTTCGACCAGATCGCCCAGGGCATGGGCGGGCTGATGTCGATCACCGGGCTACCGGGCCAAGGACCGGTCCGCGTCGGCATCCCGATCGACGATCTATGCGCCGGCATGTTCCTCGCGCACGGCATCATGGTGGCCCTGTACGAACGCGAGAAGTCCGGCGAGGGCCAGTGGGTGCAATCTTCGCTGCTGCAGGCGCAAATCTTCATGCTCGATTTCCAGGGTGCGCGCTGGCTGATCGACAAGGACGTGGCGCCGCAAGCCGGCAACAACCATCCGACCGTGATCCCGCAAGGCGTGTTCGAAACCAGTGACGGTCATATCAACATCGCCGCCGCGGGCCAGGTGATCTTCGGCCGTTTCTGCAAGGCGCTGGGCACCGAAGAATGGTTGGAAGATCAGGACTACGCGACCCCGGAAGCGCGCTCCAAGAACCGCGATGCGCTGAACGAGGAAATCGCCAAACACACGAAGCTGAAAAGCAGCGCGCATTGGATCGAACTCCTGGCGGAAGCCAGTGTGCCCTGCGGCCCGATCTATAATATCGATCAAGTTTACGCCGACCCGCACGTGCAGCAGCTCGGTGTCACCGCGACGTCGCCGTCGGCGGCACTCGGACCGCTGGAAGTCAACACGCAGCCGGTCGTCCTGTCGCGCACGCCGAGCGAAATTGCGACGGCTGCGCCGGAGCGCGGCGAACACAGCGACGAAGTTCTGGCGCGCTTCGGCTACAGCGCCGAGGAGATCGCGGATTTCCGGAGCCGCAACGTCGTTTGACGTTCGACCGTTCTACTATGCGCGCAGGCGCTAATTTCGAGCAAAAGGCCCGCAGCAATGACCAACGACCTAACGGATATCGCCGCGAAAATCGCCGAACTCGAAGAACGCCGGCGCAAAGCCTTGGCGATGGGTGGCGAGAAGAAGCTCGCGAAACGCCGCAACACGGGCGAGTTGAACGCGCGCGAGCGGATCGAGTATTTCGTCGACCAGGGTAGTTTCTTCGAAACCGGCCTGTTGGGAACCTCCGGCGTCTATCCGGAAGACCGGGACGCGACGCCGACCGACGGCAAGATCACGGGATACGCCAAAATCGACGGCCGCGACATCTCGCTCGTCGTCAACGACTTCACCGTCAAAGGATCGTCGACGAGCGCCACCAACAGCAAGAAAGTCGGACAGGTCAAACGAACCGGCACGGAACGCGGCTTGCCGATCGTCTTTGTCGGCGAATCGACCGGCGCGCGCCTGCCGGACGCCATGGGGTCGCGCGGTATGGGGACGCTGCTCGGCAACGATATCACGCAATTCCAGCGCATGCGGGATACTCCCTGGACGGCGGCGGCGCTTGGGTTTTCGTTCGGGTCATCCGCCTGGCAGGTTTGCTGTTCCGACTTCGCCGTGATGCGCCGCGGCTCGACGATGGCAGTGTCGAGTCCGCGCCTGGTGAGCCGCGCCATCGGCCAGGCCGTCGACCTCGAGGAGCTCGGCGGCTGGAAGCTGCACGCGGCAACCACGGGCCTGATCGATATGGTCGTCGATACGGACGAGGAAGCGCTCGACGCGATCCGTACTTTCCTCGGCTATCTGCCGAGCCATAACATGGAAGCGCCGCCGGTTCGCGATGTGACGCCCGGTTCCGGCGACGGGATGGCCGATATCCACAAAATCCTGCCGGAAAGGCGCACCCAGGTCTACGACATGCGCAAGGTCTTGGAGGCGGTCTTCGACAAGGGTAGCATCTTCGAGATCAAATCCCGTTTCGGCCGGCCGGCGATCACCGCGCTGGCACGGCTCGACGGGAAATCCGTCGGCGTCATCGCCAACAACCCGCAGCATCGCGGCGGCGCGCTCGACACGCTGGCCTGCGAGAAGATCGTCGATTTCCTCGTGATGTGCGACTCGTTCAACGTGCCCATCGTGCAACTCGTCGACACGCCGGGCTTCGCGATCGGCACGGACGCCGAACGCATGCGCGCACCGGGACGCATCATGAATTTCATGAACGCGATGACCCTGGTGACCGTGCCGCGCGTCGCCGTCATCCTGCGCAAGAGCTACGGTCGCGCCTATGTCTGCATGGGTGGCGGGCGCCATTCCGACACGCTCGCGGCCTGGCCGACCGGCGAGGTCAGTTTCATGGACCCGTGCTTCGCGACGATGATCGTGCACGGGCTCGAAGAAGGCGACGACGGGTTCGAGGAGGCCTTCGCCGACGTGCAGAAGGACACGGAGATCTGGGACATGGCTTCGATCTACAGCCTGCACGACGTCATCAAGCCGTCGGAAACGCGCGATTTCCTGATCCGCATGCTCGACGTTCACCGGCTACGGATAACCAACGGCGTGGGTAAACACCTCATGCGCACCTGGCCGACGAGTTACTAGTGGATTGATTTACACATATGGTACCCCAACGATCCCGTATCCCGGTTTCTCGGCAGGAGATGGTTCGCCAGCGATGCCGAAGCATCGGCAAGGGCCGTCGACGCCCCGAAAAGCCGGGATAGGGGACCCGGAGGGCGGCTTCGCGAGATCACCGGCCGCGTTGCGCGACGCTTGCGATGTCCCCGCATCGCGGCGAATCGCGCGCCTAACCGGTGAACTCGCGAAGCCGTCGTTGGGGTACCATATGTGTAATTCAATCCACTAGGGCTATCGACAAGCGCACATGGATCCGACCAGGATAATCGTCGACGCCAAAACGGCCGGCCGGCGTTCGCTCGATGAGGCGATGGGCAAACGAATACTCGCGGCCTATGGAATAGCGGTACCGAAATCGGCCATCGTAACCAGCGCGGACGGCGTGGCAGACGCTTTCGCCGACCTAACGCCACCCGTCGCCGTCAAGGTCATGTCGCCGGACATACTCCATAAATCCGACGCCGGCGGCGTTGCCATCGGCCTTTCCACGGCGGAAGAAGCCGCCGACGCAATCCGCGCCATGCAAACCGCACCGGCGATCCGAGACAGCAGGGTCGACGGTTTCCTGATCGAGGAAATGGCGCCTGCGGGCCAGGAGATCGTCATCGGCGCGGTGCGCGAGCCGCAGTTCGGCCCGATGATCATGGTCGGCCTCGGCGGAATCTTCGTCGAGGTGCTGGCCGATGTCGCCTTCCGCCTCTGCCCGATCACCGAGCAAGACGCCCGGGCCATGCTGCGCGAATTGCGCGGCGCGGCGCTGCTGGACGGCGCGCGCGGCCGCGCGCCGGTTTCCGAAGATGCGATCGTCGAAGTCCTGCTGCGCGTCGGCGGTGCGGGCGGTTTGCTGATGACAAATGGCGAGGCGATCGACGCGCTCGACATCAACCCGTTGATCGTCTCGGCGGAGCGCGCCGTCGCAGTCGACGCGCGTTTCATTCTGGCGGAAGGGGAAGCGCCGGAGACGAGCCAGGCGCTCGACGACCCACGGGCGCTCTTCAAGCCGTTGTTCGAACCGCAGACAATCGCCGTCGTCGGCGCCTCGTCAACCGGCGTCACCATCGGCAACACCTTCATCGACCGGTTGCGCGAGACCGGATACCCTGGCGCGATTTATCCCATTCATCCGAAGGCAGAAACGATCGCCGGCCTTCCCGCGTATCCCTCGGTAGGCGATACGCCGGAACCCGTCGACTACGCCTTCATCGCCGTCGGCGCCGGCCGCGTGCCGCCGATGCTGCGCGCCGCGAAAGGGCGGGTCCGGTTCGCCCAGGTGATTTCCGCCGGGTTCGGCGAAGTCGACACCGGCAAGGCGCTTCAGGACGAACTGGTCGCCGCCGGCCGCGAAGGCGGCTGCCGCGTGATCGGGCCCAACTGCCTCGGCCTGCACACGCCGCGCGGCGGTGTCTCGTTCGCCAAGGGCGCCTCGATGACGCGCGGCAGCGTCGGCATCATCTCGCAGAGCGGCGGCCTCGGCACCGACATCATCCGGCGTGGGCAAATCCGCGGCATCTGCTATAGCGGCCTGCTGACGGTCGGCAACAGCGCCGATATCGGCCCCAACGATTTGCTGGAGTTCTACCTCGCCGACCCGGAAACCGCGGTCGTCGGCCTGTACCTGGAAGACGCTAAGGACGGCAGGCGCTTCACGCAAATTCTCCGCGATGCCGGCAAACCCATCGTGATTCTCAAAGGCGGCCGCACCCAGGCGGGCCAGGCGGCCGCCGCGTCGCATACCGGATCGCTGGCCGGCGACGACCGGGTCTGGGACGCCCTGTCAAAACAAACCGGCTGCGTGCTGGCGGAAACCCTGGACGATTTCCTGGAGGCCCTGCTTGCCTTCCAGATGCTGACCTTGCGGCCCGACAGGCCAACGGAGCGAGTGGTGCTGTTCGGCAATGGCGGCGGCACCAGCGTTCTGGCGACCGACTATTTCGCGCGCTTGGGACTGAACATCGAAATGCTCGACGACGCGACCTTGGCAACACTCGAAGCGATGAACCTGCCGCCCGGCACCAGCGTGGTGAACCCAATCGATACGCCGGTCGCGACCTTGCAGACTGACGAAGGAAAGATTGCCGAGAAGATCCTCGACATCGTTTATGCCTCTGGCCAAGCTGACGCCATCGTCATGCATTTGAATCTCGCGTCCTTTCAGGGCCGCGGACCGGTCGACCCGCTCGACAACCTCATCCAGGCTGCGGTACGCGCGCAGGAACGCTACCCCGGGCAGGCGCATTTCATGCTGGTGCTGCGCTCCGACGGCGAGGCGGCGCTCGACGACATCAAACGAAAGTACCGCACCCGCGCCAATGACGCGGGCATCCCAGTCTACGACGAACTGGCCAATGCCGCGCGGGCGCTGAATTCTGTCGCGACTTTCGAACGGTTTCGTAGTAACCGCTGAACGTACCCGGATATCCCACCCCGATTAGGGCGCGTTCTTCCACCAATTGTCGAATTCCGGACCCAGCGGTTCGAGACGGACGCCGTGCCGCAGTTTCCGATAGGGATACTGCTTCGAATCGGCGATGTGGCCGCCCGGCGCGATGGCGATCAGGACCTTTTCGGCGATCGGTTCGAAATCGGCGCGGAAATGGCAGGTGCTTTTCAGCGCCAGGATCTTTTGCTCGCTCGGTTCGACGCCCAGGTGGCGGAAAATAATCTGGTCGTAGGCCTGCATGCGCTTGCTCGCGACGACGACGCTGACGCCTCCGATGACGAGCAGCGCGGTCGGACCGATATCGACAGCCCGACCCCGAACGCAAGGGCCGGTGCAGGTGAACTTTCCGTCGCCCAGCCTGGCGACGCTGAAGGTACCTTCGAAGGGCTCGACGCCCTCGGGACCGGACTTGCCCCCCAGCGCGATGCTGATCTTCGCCCCCTCGCCCGCTTCGTGGGCGATGGCGGCGGCTTCCGGGTCCGCCATGACGCCCAGCACGGCGCCCTGTGCATTGCCGTCGACCAGCGCCTTCAACAGCCCAGTCGTGTCGCCGGTGCCGCCACATCCGGGATTGTCCTGCGTGTCGGCCAGCACGACCGGGCGCGAGGCGCGCGCCGAAATCGCGTTGGCCTCGGCGACGGCGCCGTCCGGGCTAAACAAAGGTTCTGAGAACTCCGCCTCGCGCGCCTCGATTTCAGACACCAGTTTTGCGACCGCCGCATCGACGGCGTCGCGGTTGTAACCATGCGCAACGACGCCGGGGCCGCATTCCGCCAAATCGGATGGTGGGAATCCGGCGCCGTAGCTGAGGTTGAGCACCTCGCCGCCCTCGCCTGCGACCGAAGCCGCCACGATACTCGCCGAAGGCGGAACCATGGTGCATTGGAAATTGAGCGGGATCAGAAAGGGCAGCTTCACGAACTTGCACACCGTCGGTTGGCCGCGTTCCAGGACGGTCGACAGAATGCGCGCGGCGCGTTGCCCGGTCTCGGCGCGGTCGATATGCGGGTAGGTCAGATAGATCGCCATGCCGTCGCAGTTTTCGGCCATCGCCTGGGTCAGATTGACGTGATAGTCGAGGCTGATCACCACAGGAATTTCAGGTCCGACGACGGCGCGGACCCGGCGCAGCAATTCTCCTTCGCCATCCTCGAAATCTTCACTCACCATCGCGCCGTGCAGATCGAGATAGACCGCATCGACCGGCATCGCCAGAGACAGCCCGCCGACCAACTCGCCTGCGATCCGCTCATAGGCGTCGCGGGTGACGATGCCGCCGGCCCCGCCGCTGGTCCATAACAACGGGACCAATTCGTGGTCCGCCGCCATCTCATCGAGGAAACCGGACAAGCCGAAGCTGATGCCGGTCAACCAGTCGAGCACATCCGCCCCGCGGCACAGCGGCGGCCTGTCGCGGTGCGCGGCGAAATAGTCGAAGTCGGTCTTCTGCGGCACGAAGCAGTTCGTCTCGTGCTGGAAACCGCCGATCGCGATTCGGGCCATTGCCGTTGCCCCTACCAGCCGAGCGCGTAGCTGGGCCGGCGCGGGTCGCCGCCGGCGCTGCGCAGGCCGGTCTCCGGATCGACCTGCACGCCGCAGACGCCGCCGGCCCGAAAGATCCAATCCGGCCACCATTCGACCTTGTGGCCGAGATCGGCCAACGCCTCGCCGGTCGATGCCGGTATGCGCGCTTCGAGATTCAAGCGGCCCGGATAGTAGTCGTGCGGCTCGAACGAACCGGGAAAACTGTAGGTCGCGAAACGGGGGGCTTCGATCGCTTCCTGAATGTCCATGCCGAAGACGACGTGGTTGAGCAGAACCTGCAAGGTCGCCTGCGGCTGCACGTCGGAGCCGGGCGTCGCCCAGACCATGTAGGGCTCACCGTCCTTCAGCGCCATCATCGGGTTGGACGACAGGCGCGACCGCTTGCCGGGTGCGAGGCAGGCCGCATGTCCCTCGACCGCCCACGACTGCGAACCGCGCGAGGACGGGCAGACGCCGGTGCCGGGAATGACCGGGGTATCGCGCGGAATGTCGCTCGGCGTCGCGACGAAAGCGTTGCCGTCGCCGTCGACGATGCAGACAGCGCTGGTATCGCCGGCCGGCGGATCGGGGTTGAGAGACGGCGCAAACAGGTGCCCGCCTTCCAATATCGGCGCGCCGGTCCGCGGATCGCCCGCCGGCGGCAACTCCGGCCAGGCTTTGCCGGGGTCGATCAACGCACGCCGGCCTTCCAGGTAAGCAGAATCGTAGAGACCGTCCAAGGGCACGTCGACGAAGGCGGGGTCGCCGCAATGCCGGTCGCGGTCGGCGAAGGCGAGCTTCATCGACTCCACGACGGTGTGAATATAAGCGGGTGAGTTGTGGCCCATCCCTTCCAGGTCGAAATCGTCGACCAGCATCAATGCCTGCGTCAAGACGGGGCCGCTGGCACACGGGCCAAACCCGAACACGTCGAGCCCGCGGAACGGCACGCGGATTGGCGGCTCCTCGCGCGGCCGGTGCGCCGCCAAGTCATCCATCGTGAGGAATCCGTCGTGCTCGCGGTGATAGTCGGTGATCGTTTTCGCGATATCGCCTTTGTAGAACGTGTCGTACGCGGCCCGGATACCGGCTTCCCGGCCCTCGCTGTCATGCGCTGCAGCCTCGTCCGCCATGTACTGCAGTGTCCTGGCAAGATCGGGTTGCTGGAACAGCTCGCCGACCCGCGGCGGCCGATCGTTCGGCAAATAGACCGCAACACTGGACGCCCAGCGCCGCAGCGATTCTTCGTCTGAAGCGATGTTGCGCGACATTTGCGGATACATGGGAAATCCGTCGCCGGCGAATCGGATCGCCGCCGCGACGACATCGCCAAAACGCATTGTGCCATAGCGTTCCAGCGCGTGAAGCCACGATCCCGGCGCGCCGGGTGTCAGTGTCCGTTGAATGCCCTCCGGGATATGCTGGTTGTTGCCATCGATGAATTGCTCCGGCCGCACGGCTTTCGGCCACACCCCGACACCGTCGATCGTCAGCACTTTGTCCGACCCGGCAAGCCGGATCATGATCGGCGCAATACCCGCAATGTTGACGAACTCGCTTTGTAAGACGCCGATCGCGAGCCCTGCCGTAACCCCTGCATCGATCGCGTTACCGCCGTTGTTGAGGATATCGAAACCCGCCTGGCTCGCGAAATAATGACCCGTGGCTATCGCATGCTTCGTTCCCATGATCACGGGCCGGTGCGCATCCATAGTGTCCCTCTCAATCTCGGTTGTAACAGTCTGGACAAGGCTGCGCCCGTAACGGCATAGGGTCAATGCCGGCTCCGGCGACGACCAAATTTCGAAGGCGGCTAAACGAAATCCAATATACCGCTACTCTACTTTCGTCATTTTTCTTGCAGTGTGGATTTCTTTAAGTGTCCGTCCGGGGACTTTATGAGTCGGATGAATCGGTTATCCGGCGCCCCCTCTTGAAGAGCTGAATCAGCTGTGATTCTCTGGGGTGGTGAATTTACTCTTGAGGTGCCCCATGTGGACTGCCGACAACCGCCCGC
>JAKZTB010000121.1:0-27338 GCA_047517345.1 Alphaproteobacteria bacterium | reverse complement strand
TGAGGCGTTGGTGGCGTGTGCCGGCGTCACCCTCAATGCGGTCGCGACGGCGCTCGATCTGAAGGTTCGGGACGCCAGGATCACGGCGGAGGGCGACCTCGACTTCAAGGGTACGCTCGGCGTCGAGAAGCAAGCGCCGGTTGGCTTCCGAGATATACGTTTGGCCTTCGATATCGACGGCGACCTGACGGACGACGAGTTGGCAACCTTGCTGAAGCTCACCGAACGCTATTGAGTGGTCTATCAGACGCTTAAGGCCGCACCGCCTGTTGCGGTAACCGCAAACGCCGTTTGACGGGTTTTCGGCGGGACAAGGAGAACGCGGCGCCGTCCCGACGGCGTTCAAAGAGACAGGCGAAAACGCAATTCCTAACTGTACGCGGGCCGTCATTCCCGGTTGCGGCCATTTTGCCATGGTGGACGCCGCCACCGCCTTCATCAGCCAGTTTGACGCCTTTGTCGATGCGACCGCCGGGGTTTGGGGTCGGGTCCCGCAATCCAACATCCGCTCTATATCAGCGCGCGACGCTTGCGGGATCGGTTTGTCCGGGCGATTGTGCGATCGCAAGACCCGGCCCTAACTTTTCTAACTTTTGAAGTCCGTTTATGCCTCAGGATCGGTCGTGCGGCGCATGCTCGATGTTACAGACTACCCACTTCGGTAAAATCCGCCGCCCGTAGGCAAGCGACAATATCGTACCCGCCGACGTCACGAACCGCATCGACCGAATCGCTAGGGGCGACGCTTTCAGCGTTCAGCCGCCCGAAATCCTGTCTGGCCCTAATAGTTGACCGACTCGCCGGAGACGCCGTCGACCGCGATGGCCTGGCCGGTCACGATGTCGGCCAGCGGAGAACAGAAATACAGCACGGTCGCGGCCAGATCCTCGGGCGCGATCAGGCGGCCCATGGGGATCGCGGCGACCGTCTCGGCGATGATGGCGTCGACTCCGACGCCGGCGTCGCGGGCGCGGCGTTCGAAGTTCTTCAGCATGCGTTCCGTCAAAGTCGAGCCGGGATGCGCGCAGTTCACCGTAATGTTCTGCGCGGCGACCTGGCCGGACAGCTGCTTGGTGAAATTGGCGACGCCGGCATTGACGATGCCGTTGGTGACCCGCAAGGGGGCTGCGATGCGTGCGGTCATGCCGCCGATATTGACGATCCGGCCCCAGCGCTTCTCGCGCATGAAGGGCAGGACCTCGCGGGCGCAGCGGATATAGGCCATCAGCTTGACGTTGATATGGTACTGCCAATCCTCGTCGGTCTGCTCGTCGAAGGGGGCGGGGATCGAGGTCACCGCGTTATTGATCAATATATCGACGCCTCCGGCCGCCGCCGACGCGTCGGCGACGAAGCGCTGGATATCCTGCAGGCGACTGACATCCGCCTCGTAGCCCCAGGCGCGCACGCCCTTCGCCTCGATTTCCGCCACCGCCTCGTCCAAGGTCTCCCGCGTGCGGCCGCAGATCGCCACATCGACGCCCTGTTCGGCCAGGGCCAGGGCCGAAGCCCTGCCGATCCCGCGGCTGCCGCCGGTCACCAGGGCGGCTTTCCCCTTCAATCCGAAATCCATGGTTCTTTCTCCAAAGCTATTCGTCGTCGAGCAGGCCGTGCAATCGGTACAGTTCTTCCAAAGCTTCGCGCGGCGTGAGGCCGTCCGGATCGATCTCCGCCAGCGCTTTCTCGACCGCGGACTCTTCCGGCGTCGGCGCGGCGGCGACCTGCTTCGCAGTCGCGGCGAAGAGCGGCAAATCGTCGGAAAGCTGCGCGATCGCGCCCGACTGTTCGGACTGTTCCAGGGTCGCCAGCACCTCCTCGGCGCGGCGGATCACGACCGGCGGCAGACCCGCCAGCTTGGCGACATGGATGCCGTAGGACCGGTCGGCGGTGCCGGGCGCGACATCGTGCAGGAAGACGACATCGCCCTCCCACTCCTTGATCCGCATGGTGTGTGGCGACAGCGCGTCGAGCCGCGCGCCCAAGCCCGTCAGCTCGTGATAGTGCGTCGCGAACAGGGCGCGGCACTGGTTGACGTCGTGCAGATGCTCAACCGACGCCCAGGCGATCGACAGCCCGTCGAAGGTCGCCGTGCCGCGCCCGATCTCATCCAATATCACCAGCGCGCGCGGCCCGGCCTGGTTCAGGATTGCCGCCGTCTCGACCATCTCGACCATGAAGGTGGAACGGCCGCGCGCCAGATCGTCCGCCGCGCCGACCCGGCTGAACAGCCGGTCGACGACGCCGATGACGGCGCGCTCGGCGGGCACGTAGGCGCCGATCTGCGCCATCACCGCGATCAGCGCGTTCTGGCGCAGGAAGGTGCTCTTGCCCGCCATGTTGGGGCCGGTGACGAGCCACAGCCGCCGCACGCCGCTGAGGTCGCAGTCGTTCGGCACGAAGGCGCTGTCGCCCGCTTCCAACGCCACCTCGACGACGGGATGGCGGCCCTGGTCGATTTCGAAGGTCAGCCCGTCCTCGATCTTCGGCCGGCAGTAGCGCCGGTCTCCGGCCAGCCCGGCCATCGCCGCAGCCACGTCCAAAGCGGCGAGCCCGTCCGCCGCGGCGGCGACCCGGTCGGCGCGCGCCGCAACCTCGCCCACCAGATCCTCGAACAGGCGCAGTTCGACCGCCAGCGCCTTTTCCGCCGCTTGCCCTATGTCGCGCGCCAAATCGGCCAGCTCGGTCGTCGTGTAGCGCACCGCGCTAGCCAATGTCTGGCGATGGATGAACGTCTCGCCCATCTTGTCCGAATGGCGCGGCGTCACCTCGATGAAATAGCCGAGCACGTTGTTATGCCGCGCTTTGAGCGAGTCGACGCCGGTATCGCCGCGATAGCGGTTCTGCAATTCGGCGATCATCCGGCGGCCGTCGTCGCGCAGTTTGAGCAAGTCGTCGAGTTCCGGCGCGTAGCCGGCGCGCACGAAACCGCCGTCGCGCGCCAAAAAGGGCAGATCGTCGGCCAGCGCCCGGGCCAGCCGGTCGCACAGCACCTCATGATGGATCAACGCTTCCCCGGCCGTCCGGATCTCATCCGGCAGCGGCTCATCGGCGCCGGCCAACAGCGATTGCACGTCGGCGGCGACCAGGAGACCGTCGCGGACCGCGGCGAGATCGCGCGGCCCGCCGCGCCGCACCGTCAGGCGGCTGAGCGCGCGCATCATGTCGGGACAGCGCCGTAGTTGGGCGATCAAATCCCCGCGCTGGTTTTGGTCGTCGAGGAAGAACTGCACCGCATCGAGGCGGCCCCCGATCGCCCCCGGATCGGTCAGGGGTGCGGCCAGCCGGGCGGCGAGCAGCCGCGCGCCGGACCCGGTCACGGTGCGGTCGAGCGCCGCGAGCAGGCTGCCCTTGCGGCCGCCGCTGAGGCTCTGCGTCAGTTCCAGGTTGGTCCGCGTCGCCGCGTCGATTTCCATCACCGACCCGGCCGCGAGACGTTTTGGCGGGGCGAGGCGCGGCATCGCATCGACCTGAGTCAGCGCGACATAGTCGACCAGCGCGCCGGCAGCGGCGAGTTCCGCGCGGTCGAAATTGCCGAATCCGTCCAGCGCGGCGACGCCGTATTGCGCCTCAAGCCGGCGCCGGGTGTTTTCCGAATCGAAGCGGCTGTTCGGCACCGGCGACAGGACATCGTTCCATTGCGCGAAGACATCGGACAGTTCCGGCTTCGCCAGCAACCGCTCCGGCGCCAGCAATTCGCCGGGCGCGACCCGCGACAAGGCGGCGCCCAACCCGCCTGCATCCACCCCCTGCACCGTGAATTCGCCCGTCGAGACATCGAGCCAGGCGAACCCGATTCGCCCGCCGGCGTCGGCCAGCGCCGCCAGATGATTGTGCGCCCTTGCATCCAGCAACGAATCCTCGGTCAATGTGCCTTGCGTGACGAGCCGGACGACCTGCCGATTGACGACCGATTTAGGGCCGCGTTTCTTCGCCTCGGCCGGGTCTTCGGTCTGCTCGCAGACCGCGACCTTGAAGCCTTTCCGGATCAGCTTCGAAAGATAGGCGTCGGCTGCATGCACCGGCACGCCGCACATCGGAATGTCCACGCCCTTGTGGCTGCCGCGCTTGGTCAGCGCGATGTCCAGCGCCGCGGACGCGGCGACCGCATCGTCGAAGAACAGCTCGTAGAAATCGCCCATGCGGTAGAACAGCAGATAGCCGTCATGCTGTTCCTTGATCGCCAGATACTGCGCCATCATCGGCGTCGCGGCGGGCTTGCGGGTTGTCGCGGTCATGGGCCGCAAGTCATAACATGACTGTACAATACGCGCACGAACGAGCGGAGCCATTCGATGAATGAAATCGCAAAAGGGAATGCGGTCGCGGCGACCCGCGCCTGCCTCGACGCGATCGAAAGATACGACGGCACGGTCAACGCGATGATCACGGTGACGGCGGACGACGCGCTGCGGCAGGCCGAAGCCGCCGACGCGGCGGCGCGCGAGGGGCGTTGGCTTGGTCTGCTGCACGGCATGCCCATGGCGATCAAGGACAACATCGCGACCGCCGGCGTGCGCACCACGTCGGGTTCCCTCTTCTTCGCCGACCTTGTGCCGAACGAGAACGCGGCGGTGACGCAGCGCCTGCTGGATGCCGGGGCGGTCGTCGTCGGCAAATCGACACTGCACGAATTTGCCTTTGGCATCCGCTCCTACAATCCCGTCTCCGGCCAGTGCCGCAACCCTTGGGACCCGAGCCGGGTGCCCGGCGGATCGAGCGGCGGCTCCGGTGCGGCCCTCGCAGCGGGGATGTGCATCGGCGCGCTCGGCTCCGACACTGGCGGTTCGGTGCGGCTGCCGGCATCGATCAACGGGGTCAGCGGGTTGCGGCCGAGTCATGGAAGGGTGCCCAATCACGGCGCGACGCCGGTCAGCCCGACCCTGGACACGATCGGCCCGATGGCGCGCAGCGTGACCGACGTCGCCCGGATCTTCGCCGTCATCGCCGGACACGATGCGCGCGACCCGCTGTCGCAGGACCGGCCGTTGGAGAATTTCCTGCCGCGCCTGGGCGAGACGATCGAAGGCGTGAGAATCGGAATTCCCCGCAATATGTATTTCGAGGACTGTCCTCCGGACATCGAATCCGCCGTCCGCGGTGCCGCCGCCGTGCTGGCGGAGGCTGGCGCCGTGCTGGTCGAGATCGACGTACCCGGCGCTACCGAAATGCAGCGCTGGGCGACGACACTGGTCTTCTCGGACGTCTGCGCGGTCAACGCCGAACGGCTGCGGGATAATCCCGAGATGTTCGAGAAGCCGGTCTACGACCGGATGATGGAGGGATTGAAGTTCACCGCGGTCGATTATTCCAACGCGCTGCGCGCGCAGGAAGGCTGGAAAGGCACGCTCAAGACCCTGTTCGACGACATCGATATTCTGCTGTCGCCGACGCTGCCGATCCTGGTGCCGCCGATCGAGGAGGACAAATCGCTGCTTGAAGCGACCAAGCATGCGACGCGCAATACCTATGCCGGCGCGTTCGGCCAGTTGCCCGGGCTGTCGGTGCCTTGCGGCTTCTCGTCGGACGGCCTGCCGATCGGCCTGCAGCTGGAAGCGGCCTGGTGGCAGGAACCGCTGTTGCTGCAAGTCGGCGCGGCCTATCAGCAGCGGACCGACTGGCATTCGCGAACCCCGCCGCTGGCGCGAGATTGATCCGCTAACGCGCCGGTCTCACTTAAAGCCTTGCATTGCAACCCAGTTTCGCGTTTAGGATGACGCAATAGCTGAAACGGGCGAGGCAGAGCCATGGCTGACAAAAGAATCAACGAAGAGGCCGCCCTCCGGTTCCACGCCCGGGGCCGGCCCGGCAAATTGGAAATCAGCCCGACGAAACCGCTGACGACGCAATACGATTTGTCGCTCGCCTACTCGCCGGGCGTGGCGTTCCCGTGCCTGCGGATCGAGAGCGATCCGGACTTGGCCTATGACTACACCAACCGGGGCAATCTTGTCGGCATCATCTCGAACGGCACGGCAGTCCTCGGGCTCGGCAATATCGGCGCGCTCGCCTCGAAGCCGGTCATGGAAGGCAAGGCGGCGTTGTTCAAGCGGTTCGCGGATGTCGACGGCATCGACCTCGAAGTCGATACCGAAGACGTCGACGAGTTCATCAATTGCGTCCGCTTCCTCGGCAAGTCCTATGGCGGCATCAATCTCGAAGACATCAAGGCGCCGGAATGTTTCATTATCGAGCAGCGTCTCAGGGAACTGCTCGACATTCCGGTCTTCCATGACGATCAGCACGGCACCGCGATTATCGTGACTGCCGGACTCATCAACGGCCTGCACCTGACCGGCCGCGCGCTGAAAGATACCCGCCTGGTCGTAAACGGCGCCGGCGCGGCGTCCATCGCCTGCGTGGAACTGATCAAAGCCATGGGCATGCCGCACGACAACGTCATCATCTGCGACAGCCGCGGCGTGGTCTATCAGGGACGCCAGGACGGCATGAATCAGTGGAAGTCGGCGCATGCGATCGAGACCGATCACCGTACCCTCGCCGATGCGCTGAACGGCGCGGACGTGTTTTTCGGCCTGTCGGCCAAGGATGCAGTGACGCCGGAGATGGTGACGTCGATGGCCGACAAGCCGCTGATCTTCGCGATGGCCAACCCGGATCCGGAGATCTCGCCCGAGGTGGCCCAGGCCGCGCGCCCGGACGCGATCATCGCCACCGGCCGCTCCGACTACCCGAACCAGATCAACAATGTCTTGGGGTTTCCCTATATCTTCCGCGGCGCACTCGACGTGCGCGCCTCGGAAATCAACGATGCGATGAAGATCGCCGCGGCCCACGCGCTGGCCGAACTGGCCCGCGAGGACGTGCCCGACGAAGTCGATGCGGCTTATGGCGGCCGGCGGCTAAGTTACGGACCCGACTATCTGATCCCTGTACCGTTCGACCCCAGGCTGATCACCGCAGTGCCGGCCGCCGTCGCCCAGGCGGCGATGGACAGCGGCGTCGCGCGGCGGCCGATCGTCGATATGGAATCCTACCGCAGCGAGCTGACCGCGCGGCTCGATCCGATGGCGCCGACGATGAATTTCATCTTCGAGAGGCTGCGCGCCAACCCGCGCCGCACCGTCTTCGCCGAGGGCGAAGAAGACCGGGTGATCCGCGCCGGCATGGCCTATCGCGACCGGGGCTACGGGACGCCGGTCCTGATCGGCCGCGACGAGGAAGTGGCGGACAAAATGAAGGCGCTGGGCATCGAGGACACGAGTGGCCTGGAGGTGCACAACGCGCGGCTGTCTTCGAACAACAAGAAATACACCGACTTTCTGTACAGCCGCCTGCAACGCCAGGGGCTGCTCTATCGCGACTGCCAGCGCATGGTCAATCAGAACCGCAACGTCTTCGCCGCCTGCATGGTGGCCTGCAGCGACGCCGACGCGATGGTGACCGGGGCGACGCGCAGCTTCGCGGTTGCCTATGAGGACATCACGCGGGTCTTCGATCCCGCGCCCGGTTCGCGCATTATCGGGCTGCAAATCGTCATCGCCCGCGAGCACACGCTTTTCATCGCCGACACAAGGGTACACGAGGTTCCGGACGCCGAGACGCTGGCCGACATCGCGACGCAAAGCGCCGACTACGCCCGGCTGTTCGGCCATGTGCCGCGCGTCGCGCTGCTGTCCTATTCGAACTTCGGCCAGCCGATGGCGCCGAACACGGAACGCGTGCGCGAAGCCGTCAATATCCTCGATGAACGCGGCGTGGATTTCGAGTATGACGGCGAGATGGCGGCCGACACCGCGCTGAATCCCGAACTGCGGGACCGCCTCTATCCGTTCTGCCGTCTCACGGGTCCGGCCAACGTGCTGGTCATGCCGGCGCTGCACAGCGCCAGCATCGCCGCGAAACTGCTGCAGCAGATCGGCGGCGGATCGGTGCTCGGGCCAATGATGTTGGGCGTGGAAAAGCCGGTGCAGATCGTCCAGATCGGCGCCACCGCGCAGGACCTGCTGACCGCCGCGGCCATGGCGGCGCATGACGCGATCGGGTAGCGGTACGCCGCGAGCGCAGCAAAGGGCGCGGGCAGGCCCAAAGATTGACAATTCTGTTGATTATGTGTACATTTGTACATACATTTAATAGATGCTGTTTGAATGGGATGAGCGGAAGCGCAGCAGCAATCTTCAAATACACGGTGTCGATTTTGTTCGCGCCGCGAAGATGTTTCGCAATCCCGTTTTAGAACGCCCCGATTACCGCGACGAATATTGCGAAGACAGATGGATCGCCATCGGTCACTGGGACAGCTACTACATGGTCGTGGTCTATACATAGCGACGCGAAAACCGCCGGATCATTTCGGCGTGGAAGGCAAGAAGACATGAGCAAGAAGAATATAACAAACGCATCTTTGGATGATCTGGATGCAATGGATGACCCGACTCGGGACGATGCGTCAGAGGGTGATTACTTGGGACCGGATTTCTGGAAGCGCGCAAGGGTCGTGTATCCGGACGGTCCCAAAGAACGCCTGACAGTACGCTTCGATCGCGACGTCGTGGCTTGGTTCAAGGCCCAAGGCCGCGGCTATCAGACCCGCATGAACGCTGTTCTCCGTTCCTATTATGAAGCGCAGGGAAACGACCGTAGAGAGCCCTAATTTTGAATTGATAATCCGCTGTATGGAAAAGGGTTCTATGTCGAGCGATCAATCAGAAGCTAGAGTTCTCGGCTATCGAAACGCGCCCGAGAATGTCACAAGCGCGGGTCTCGGATATATGGGTCGTATCGTTGAGCTGCGGGCTTTTATTTCATTCTTCTTCGGGATCATAAAGGCCCTCCCAAACGTAGCCGACCTTTCCGAGAATGAGGAAGCTAGGGCGAGGCTGTCGGCGAAGCAAGGAGAAGTCCTCCGTTATGACTATTCGGCTCATCGCCAGCTGGTGAACGAGATTTTGCTCACACGCGCCGTAGAGTCATTTCAACTTTATATGCTCCAAATTCTACGCTTGATATTCGAAGCTCAACCTAACCTTCTCAAATCAGAGAGTCCTATCGCTGCCGCTGTGGTGCTTGAACTTCGCACATTCGAGCAGATCGCCTTCCATTTGGCGGAACGAAAGCTTCATGACCTTTCCTATAAACCATTATCCTATTTGCAGAAGTTCCTGAAAGACTGTGTTGGCCTTGATTTGTTCAGGTCGCAGAAATCGTTCGAGATAGTGCTGCTAGCAACGAAGATTCGCAATCTCATCGCGCACAACGACTGCAAGGTAAGTCAACAGTTCCAGCAGCGCACCAACGACATCACGAACCCGTTGACATTAGACAAACACTCTAAAGTCCTAATCGATGACGATTGGTTGCGTCGGGCTAGCTACGCTTTAGACGACGTCGTTTTTGATTTCGACGACACTGCTTCGGCGAAATTCGATCTGAAGACAAGTGCACATGGCACCTTAGCCACGTACCGTTAAGTAATCCCCCGATTGAATGTGATGTTGCTCAGCGATAATCCGCGAGCGCCTCCGTATAGGCACCCGTAACCTCGGCGCCGAAGGTGCAGAAGGTCACCCGTTCGAACTCCGGACTGGCAGCGAGACACTCGGCGACGGTCGCAACGGCGATCCGGGTCGCGCGCGGTACCGGGAACCGGTAGACGCCCGTCGAGATCGCGGGAAAAGCGATCGTCCGCAACCCCGCATCGGCGGCGAGCACCATCGAGCACAGGTAGCAACTGCGCAGCAAATCATCTTCGCCCGCAGCGCCGCCGTTCCAGATCGGACCGACGGTGTGGATCACGTGCCGGGCGGTCAGGTCGTAACCGGCGGTCATCTTGGCCTCGCCGGTCGGGCAGCCGCCCAGGGTGCGGCATTCCGCCAGCAGGTCAGGCCCGGCCGCGCGGTGGATTGCGCCGTCGACGCCGCCGCCGCCGCGCAGGCTTTCGTTGGCGGCGTTCACGATGGCGTCGACGTCCAGCAGAGTGATGTCGGTTTCCAATGCGGTCATGCGGTGCGGCATGTCACATCTCCCTCTCCTGGGCCGGGTAGCGTTTCATCATCCACCACAGCAACAACAGGCCCGGGGCCGCCGCCGCCGTCGAAATCAGAAAGAAACCGATCCAGTCGACCTGTTCCGCCACCCAGCCGCCGCCCGACGCGAAGAACGTCCTTGTTGCCGCCATCATCGACGACAATAGCGCATATTGGGTCGCCGTGTAGGCCCGGTTGCACAAGCTCGACAGGTAGGCGACGAAGGCGGTCGTGCCCATGCCCCCGGTCAGGTTCTCGACCCCGATGGTCGCGACCAGGGCCGGCAGCGAATAGCCGACCCAGGCCTGGAACACGAAAACCAGATTGGATGCGGCTTGCAGGAGGCCGGCAAAAAGCAGCGCGCGGACGATGCCGTAACGCGCCACCAATACGCCCCCCAAAGCCGCGCCGGCGAGGGTCATCGCCAGCCCGAACCCCTTGCTGACGACGCCGATCTCGGCCAGCGAGAACCCGATCTTGAGGTAGAACGGCGTCGCCATCACGCCGAGCAGCGCGTCGCCATATTTGTACAGCGCGACGAACAGCAGCACGGCGAGCCATCCGGGCCGCGACATGAATTCCGCGAACGGCCCGACGACGGCATCCTGGAACCAGGCCCAGCCCTGCCGCCAGCGGTCGGCGGCAGGCGGCGGTCGAGTCCTACGTGCCGCGGCCGGTTCCGGATTGATCAGCACGGCGGCGATACCGACGCCCATCAACGCCGCCATGCTGCCATAGGCCCAGCCCCACCCCAGCGTGCCGGCAAGGATCAGGGCGCCGCCGCCCGACGTGACCATGGCGACCCGGTAGCCGAAAACTAGGGTCGCGGCCCCGGCGCCCAACTGGTCGTCCTCGAGGATTTCCGTGCGATAGGCGTCGACGGCGATGTCCTGCGTCGCCGACGCGAAGGCGACCAGCGCGGCCCAGAAAATGGTCCAGCCGCGCAGCGCCGCCGGGTCCGACGCCGCCAGGCCGAGCAGGGCGCAGACCAGGGCGAGCTGCGCGAACAGCAACCAGCCGCGGCGCCGGCCCAGCCTGCGGGTCAGCAGCGGCACGGGCAGCCGGTCGACCAGCGGCGACCAGAGGAATTTCAGCGCATAGGCGAGGCCGACGAGGCTGACGAGGCCGATTTCCGTCAGCGAAGCGCCGGTTTCGGTGAACCAGGCGGCGAGCGTCGCCCCGGTTAGCGCCAGCGGCAGCCCGCTCGAGAACCCGAAGAAAAAGAGCGACGCGACCCGCCGGTCGCCGTAAACCCCCGCCGCGTCGAGCCAGGAGCGCATCGCTAAATTTTACGCCCGTTTAGCTCAATCGAGGCGCCCCCTTGCCCTCTCCCCAAGGAGAGGGGATCGAGTATGAACGGCAAGAACACGCCCTAACCTCAATCTACCGGCAGCAAACTGCTCAGCGCGACCTCCGGCCGGGCGCCGTAATGCGTGATGATTTCGGCCGCCGCGATGCTGCCGATCTGGCCGCATTCGGCGACGCCGCGCCCCTGCGTGTAACCGTACAGGAAGCCGGCGGCGAACTGGTCGCCCGCGCCGGTCGTGTCGACGACCCGTTCGACCGGTGCCGCAACGACCTCATATACGTCGTCGCCGGAGACGATCACCGAGCCCTTTTCGCTGCGCGTCAGGCAGGCGACGTCGCAGCGTCCGCGCACCGCCTGCAGCGCCTCGTCGAAACTGCCGACCTCGTAAAGCGAAATGATTTCTTCCTCGTTGGCGAACAGGATATCGATATGGGAATCGACCAATTGCGCGAAGGCGGCGCGATGCCGGTCGACGCAGAAGCTGTCGGACAGGGTAATCGAAACCTTGCGACCCGCCGCGTGCGCCACCTTGGCCGCGCGCACGAAGGCCGCCTTCGCTTCCGGCGGATCGAACAAATAGCCTTCCATGTAAATGGCCGCCGAGGCCTGGACCTGCGCGACGTCGATGTCGGCGATCGTGAGCGATGTCGCCGCGCCGAGAGTGGTGCACATCGTCCGCTGCGCATCCGGCGTGACGATGACGAGGCAGCGCCCGGTCGAGGGGCCGCTCTCCGCCGGCGCGGTTTGGAAGGTGACGCCGATCGCGTTCAAGTCGTGCCGGAAGATTTTGCCGAAATCGTCGTCGCATACCTTGCCGATATAGGCGCCGCGCCCTCCGAACGACGCGAAACCCGCCATCGTGTTGCCGCAAGACCCGCCGGAGCTCTCCGTCGCCGGGCCCATCTTGGAATAGAGAAAACCCGACCGTTCGGGATCGACCAGCATCATGGCCCCCTTGTCGAGACAGTGTTCGGCAAGGAAGACGTCGTCGGCCTGTGTCACGACATCGACGAGTGCGTTGCCGATGCCGAGAAGATCGAAGTCGGTCATGTCCGGTGTCCTCAAGAATGTTCTGGTGCGCGGCCGCGAGTATAGCCACGAAGCGGCGGCGGACAACCGCCCCTCCGCACCGCCTCGACCCGAGGCCGCCCCTTTCCCTGCCCGCAATTCCGGTCACACTCCGGCGCCATTAGACAGGCAAACCCGGCGTTCCGGAAAATCAATTCGCTGCGCGGCGACATCACCCGGCGTCTTGCACGAATGCGATGCAAGCGCTACATGACCCCCAACGGAACCGCACGCCAAAAAAGAGACCGATGGGCATAATCAACAGTTTCTCGAAGGCGGTCGCACAGCTGCCGGATCCGCGGCTGCGCCGCGTGCTTTTGTTCGGCATCGGGGGATCGCTTGTCGTTTTCGCCATCCTCTGGATTGCGCTTTGGTGGGCGATGAACGCGGTCGGCTGGACGGAGATCTGGGGGATCGGCTGGCTGATCGACTGGTTCGACGGTATCGCAAGCTGGGTCGGCAGCCTGCTGTTTTTCTCGTCCATATTGATCGCGACGTTTCTGCTGTTTCCCGCCGTCATCACGATCATCGTCGGGTTCTTTCTCGAAGAGGTCGTGAGCACGGTCGAAACGCGCCACTATCCAAGCGAGCCCGCCCCCCGGCCGCAGCCCTTGTCGGAAGTGTTGGCGATCACGACCAAGTTCGCCTTGATCGTGGCAGCGTTGAATCTGCTGTTTCTGCCGATCTATCTGATCCTGTTCCTGATCCCGCCGTTCAATCTGATCCTCTACTACCTGCTGAACGGCTATCTGGTGAGCCGCGAATACTACGAATTGGTAGCGCTGCGGCGCCTCGATCCGCGCAGCGCAAGCCGATTGCGCCGCGCCCATCGCGGCCGCGTGCTGCTGGCCGGCGTGATCCTCGTATTCTTCATGACGATCCCGATCGTCAACTTCGTGACGCCGGTGCTGGCGACGGCATTCATGGTGCATATCTTTCAAGGCCTGCCGCGGCGCAGAGAATTCGCCCAGGAAACGAGTGGACCGCCGTCAATTAACGCTTAGTTTCCGGCCCGGTGCGTGATAATCAGTACCGGTTAACGTCGTAAATACTAACGATCGTTGGTATGAGGTCATCGCCCGAACGAGGAGATCCCATGGCGGAAGACAACAAACCGGCGCCTGACAATCGCCCCGAGGCGGCGCGCCGCGTGCTCGACATTCCCGGTGCCCGGCGCACCGAATCGATCGGCGATGCGCAAGGCAAGAAACTCATCGTCGGCCGCGAAATCGGTCTGACCGGCGAGATTTCCGCCTGCGATACGCTGGTCGTCGAAGGCCGGGTCGACGCCGCCTTGAGCGACAGCCGTACGATCGAGATTACCGAAACCGGCGTCTTCAAGGGCGAAATC
Source organism: Alphaproteobacteria bacterium (assembly GCA_047517345.1). GTDB lineage: Bacteria > Pseudomonadota > Alphaproteobacteria > UBA8366. The sequence continues at coordinate 13,624 of JAKZTB010000121.1, read as the reverse complement.
GAAATCAACGTCGCCGAGATCAGCGGCCAGTTCGAAGGTGCGCTGACGGCGCGGAACCAGCTGATTATCCACAGCAAAGGCAGCGTAAAAGGCAAGATCCGCTATGCGGAGATCGAAGTCGAGCGTGGCGGCCGCATCGAAGGCGACGTTCAAGTGATCACCGATGCGGAAGTCACGGACATCTCGCCTGGCTCCTCCAGCGACGGATAACGACTGAAGCGTGCGACATTTCGTCGGCTTAGCGCTGCTATGCGTGCTCGTCGGCTGTACGCCAGCGCCAGCGCCTGAATCGCCAAGCGAAGAACCGGCGCCTGAATCGCCGCGCGAGGAACCGGCGCCCGTGCAAACGACCGTCGTCGCCGAGCCGCTCGAAGCGCCGGCGCCGCCCAAGCCGGCTGAAAAACCCAAACCGCAAATCGCGGCAATAGCGCCGCCGGCAAAACCCTCGATCAACGACGATCCGAAACAGCTGTTCGGATTCGACGGCCACCGGGTCGCAGCACTGCTCGGACCGGCGAACTTCGTCCGGCGCGACGGGACCGCGGAAGTGTGGCAGTACCGCGCCGACGGCTGTGTGCTGGATGTCTATCTCTACAAGGAGAACGGCGCGCTGTCGGTCGCCCATATCGACCTCCGCAAACGCCGCAAGGCGACGCAACCGGCCCGCCGGTGTTTCCGCGGGATGCTGGCGCGCCGGCAATAATTCGCGGGGTCAGCTCGCGAGCGTCTTGCCCTTGAACCGGCAAATGTCGCAGACGAGACAGACGGGACAGTCCGGCTTGCGCGCCTTGCACACATAGCGTCCGTGCAGGATGAGCCAATGGTGAGCGTGCCTTTTGTAAGCATCCGGCACGGACTTCTCGAGCTTCTTTTCGACGATATCGACATTCTTACCGGGCGCCAGCCCTGTGCGGTTGCCGACACGGTAAATATGCGTGTCGACGGCGATGGTCGGCACGCCGAAGGCGATGTTGAGGACGACATTCGCCGTCTTGCGGCCGACACCGGCGAGTTTCACCAGCGCCTCGCGGTCGCTCGGCACCTCGCCGCGATGGTCGGCGATCAGCTGCCGGCTGAGTTTGATGACGTTTTTCGCCTTGTTGTTGAACAGGCCGATCGTCTTGATGTAGTTGCGCACTGTCGCTTCGCCCAGGGCTAGCATCTTCTCGGGCGTATCGGCGACGTCGAACAGCGGCCCGGTCGCCTTGTTGACGCCGACATCGGTCGCCTGCGCCGACAGCACGACGGCGACCAGAAGAGTGTAGGAATTTTTGTAATCGAGCTCGCCCTTCGGTTCCGGGTCAGCCGCCTGGAGTCGGCTGAAGAAGGTTTCGATGTCGACTTTTTTCATGGTTAAGAGCCCGTTTGGTAATATGTCGCCATCAGTGGACATGGCGATGCGGCGCTTCTATCTTAAATCGACGATGAACGCGGAATCCACGCCAAAAGACCAGCCGGAAACCGTTTATTTCGATGCCGAGCTGCGCCCGCACCGGAGCCTCAGCCCCACGGGGTTTACCATCGTCATGGTCGCGGCGGCGGCTCTCGGGTTCGCCATCGGCACCGCGTTCATGATTGCGGGCGCCTGGCCGGTTATGGGTTTCTGCGGACTAGAACTGCTCCTCCTCTATGTCGCGTTCCGGCTCAACTATCGCAGTGGCCGGCGCTATGAACATATCCGCCTGACCGACGGCGGCCTGGAAATCCACCGGTACGGTCCGAAAGGCGACGTCCGAAGCTCGGAGATCGAGCCCAACTGGCTGCGGGTCGACATCGGTGTGGCACCGCCGCACAAGGGCCAGCTGGTCCTTTCCAGCCACGGCCGAGCCGTCACAATCGGCGGATTCTTGGGGCCGGACGAAAAAATCGAGCTCGCAACGGCGTTGCGCGCCGCGATCGAACGGTATCGCACGCCAACGGGCTGACCCGCTGCGGCCTCGTATCGTTGCCAATTGAATTCACCGGGGAACGCCGCGTTTTTTTGCGCCGGGCCCGTTCACGAGGAGAAAACGATGAAGAAAACCTATGTCTTCCTGGCCGGTCTCGCCGCCGGCCTCAGTTTGGCACTGCCCTTCGGATTGGTCGCGCAAGACGTGCGGCCGCTAAGACCGGGTAGTTACGCCCTTACCCTCGGCGAAAGCGCCGCATTCGCGTGGCGCATCAATACGGTGAACGGCACCGTTTCAGTCTGCGCGGCGCCCGACGATCCGGCCGGCAAAACAGCGCCGCGCTGCTCGCCCTGGGGCGCGGATATCCTCGCGAAACTGTCCCGTTAGTCGGGCTATTCCGCAAAGCCCAGCACATTGCGCATCGAATAAAGCCCCGCGGCGCGGCCCTGCGTCCACAGCGCCGCGCGCACCGCACCGGCAGCGAACACTTTCCGGCTGCCGGCCTTGTGGGTCAACACGACCTGCTCGCCTTCGCCCGCAAAAACCACCGAATGTTCGCCGACGACATCGCCGCCGCGCAGCACGGCAAACCCGATTTCGCCGGTCGGACGCGCGCCGGTATGACCGTCCCGCGCCGCCTTGTAGACGGTATCGAGTTCGACGCCGCGCCCGGCTGCGACGGCATGCCCGAGGCCCAGCGCGGTGCCCGATGGCGCATCGATCTTGTGCTTGTGATGCATTTCGACGATTTCGATATCGTAATCGTCTGGACCCAGAACTCCGGCGACCTGTTCCGACAGCGCCAGGAGCAGGGTCACGCCGACGCTCATGTTCGGCGCCCAGACCACCGGCACGTGCCGCGCCGCGGCTTTGATGATGCCGGCCTGTTCCTTGTCGAGCCCCGTCGTTCCGATGACCATCGCAGCCCCGGCCTGTGCGGCGAGACGCGCATATTCGACCGTCGCGTGCGGCACGGTGAAGTCGATGACGACTTCCACGCCGGCGATCATGGCGGCCGCATCGTCGCCGATTTCCACGCCGAGCGCGTCGACACCGGCGACCGCGCCGATATCCTTGCCGATCACGGCATTGCCCGACTGATCGACCGCCCCGACAACCGCACAGCCGGGTGTTTCCGTCACTTGCGCGACGACCATTTGGCCCATCCGGCCGCTGCCGCCGACCACGCCGACTTTCAAATCATCCGCCATTTTCTCTTTCTCCCCGTTCAATCCGTTGGCCGCGATCGGACAGGCCCCTAGAACCGCTATTTTGACCGGGTTTTTCGGTCTTGCGCGTCTTCTTCGGCCGCCATTTAGCGGCGCGGCGTTCGATTTCGGCCGCTTCGGTCTCACCGATTTTCGCGCGCAACGCCACCAATCGCAGCACCGATCTTCTGTGCCGGGACCTGCCTGCGACGGCGTACCAGAAATAAGCTTCCCGGTCATCCGCCAGTTCGGCGCTGTTTTCGTACAGAACACCGAGATTGTAATGCGCGCCTCGCGCACCCAAATCGGCCGCGCGCAGATACCACTTCAAGGCGGCGCGATCGTCGCGCGCCACGCCGCGGCCGCGCTCATACAGCAAACCGAGATTGATCTGCGCGACGGTAACATCCTGCTCGGCCGCCTTCTCATACCACTCCGCGGCCAGCGCGTCGTCGCGCGGCAACCCGTTGCCGCTTTCGTACATCGACCCGAGATTGACTTGCGAGGCCGCATGGCCCTGAGCCGCCGCCTGCTGAAACCAGCGGGCCGCCACAGCCGGATCGCGCGGCAGGTACCGGCCCGCCGCGAAGGCGAGGCCAAGCTGGAATTGCGCTTCGATATAACCGTTCTCGCCCGATTGCTGCATCCAGTACATGCCGGCCGAACGGTTTACAGAATTGCCGTGCAGCAGGAGGTTTGCGAGGCGGAACTGCGCCCGCGCCCGCGCGGGCTTGAAGGTCTGATCCGCCTTGTCCCCTTTCGCCGCGCGCCGATACCAGCGCAGGGCCGCCGGCCGGTTCGGCGGAACGCCGATGCCCTGCTCGTAGATCAGGCCGAGATTGAACTGCGCGATCGGGTGCCCCCGTACGGCGGCCCGCTCGAACCAGCCGATCGCCAGGCGATTGTCGGCCGGTACGCCGAGGCCGCGGCGAAACAAAATGCCGAGATTGAATTGCGCCGCCGCGTCGCCCGACTTGGCAAGCGGCTCCCAAACCGCCCTCGCGGCCGCGTAATCGCCGCGCCGAAAGGCTTCAAGCCCCTGCGCCACATCCGCCAAGACTGGGAACGTCGCGAGCGTCAATACCAGAAATGCGAACGGAATTCGAAACAAGCTGTTCCCTCCAATCGGGCTTCAGTATACCCGACTCGCTCGTCTTTTTTCTATTCTGTCGCTAGAGCACGTTTCGAGAACGATGCGCTTAAATCACCTAATCGTCAGGGAACAAGCCGGTACCCGCCAGGCTCCGTCACCAGGATTTCGGCGTTCGAGGGGTCGCTTTCGATTTTCTGGCGCAACCGGTAGACATGCGTTTCCAGCGTGTGCGTCGTAACGCCGGCGTTGTAGCCCCAGACCTCGCCCAACAAAGTGTCCCGGTCGACCGCCTTGGCTCCCGACCGGTAAAGATATTTCAAGATCGAGGTTTCCTTCTCGGTGAGCCGGATCTTGCGCTCGTCGGATTCGTCGATCAGCAATTTGCCGCTGGGTTGGAAGGTGTACGGCCCAATCGTGAACACGGCATCTTCGCTTTGCTCATGCTGGCGCAATTGCGCGCGCAACCGGGCCAGCAGCACGCCGAGACGGAACGGTTTGGTGATGTAGTCGTTGGCGCCCGCATCGAGGCCGAGGATGGTATCCGCATCCGTATCCGCGCCGGTCAGCATGATGATCGGAACCTTTACGCCGGCGCGCCGCATCAACCGGCAGGTCTCGCGCCCATCCATATCCGGCAAACCGACATCGAGAAGTATTGCGTCGAAATAGTCCTTCTTCACCAACTCCAGCGCATCGTGGGCGGTTTCCGACAGCGCGGTGGCAAATTCTTCATGCAGTTGCAGCTGTTCGGAAAGCGAATCCCGCAACGTATCGTCGTCGTCGACGATCAGGATTTTCTTTCCGGTTAAGCTCCCACCAACCGTCGGCCGCTCGATCCCCGTCGCAGTCATGTCAGGTTATCGCCCTCTAATTGTCGCCGCCCCCCGAAACAATTGCGTCGGGCATTGGGCAAGTCAATATAATAGCGATTCAAATGGGTTCTTTCGTTCCGTTATGGAAGGGCCAATATATCGACATGACCCACCGTCAAACGAAGCGCTCCTTCCGCCAGGGCGAGACGGCGGCGGATCCGCCAGGTTTCGGCGGCCAGACCGTCGCCGGCAACGGCCCCGACAAATCCGGCCATGGCCTGCAAAATTTCCGTATCGTCGGGGACCAGCCGCCAAGACGTCGGCGCACTGGTAACCCGGTAGCCCGCCTGCTGGAGACAGGTCGTCATCTGGCGCGGCGCATCGAAACCCATTGCCGGGCCGAACCCTTTGTCACCGCGCATGTCGGCCGCGTATCGTTCCATCAGAATACGGTCCGCTTCGTCCGGCGGCTGCCACGCGTAACGACCGTCCGCGGTGAGCGCGATCAGCAACGGCAACCCGTCGGCACGCGTAACGAACTTGGCGAACCAGTCCGCCGAAACCAGATCGAACAGAGCCGAAGCGGTGACGCCGTGACATTGCGACAGGTCGAGCAGATCCGGTGTCGGCGCGAAATCGATGCAAACCGCCTCCGCCTGCAAACCGTTGAGGCGTTCCAGCAAATCGGCGTCGCGATCGACCAGACGCCAGTCGATACCCTCATTGCCGATTCCGTTCAGATACCGTGCATTGGCACCGGTGCCGGTGCCCAAATCGACGATACGCGGCCGGTCCGGCAACGCGTCCAGGAACGCCGACGACAGCGCGCGCGATCGCGCCGCGGCATCGTATGGTTCGCGTAAAGCAAGCCATTCGGGTGCGAATTCATCGCTCATCGGGCGACCGCCGCGACACGATCCAACGCTTCGGCAAAGGCTTTGCCCGCCGCCGGCCAATCCGGCAGCCGTAGCCCCGCCGCGCGCGCGCCTTCCGCCAGCCGGCCGCGCAGGCCGGCGTCCTCGACAACGCGCGCCAACGCGTCGGCGAGCGCCGCCCGGTCACCCACCGGTAGGACAATGCCGGCCGTCTGCGGTACCGTATCGCTGACCGCGCCCTCGCCGCTGGCGACGATAGGGAGGCCACGCGCCAGCGCTTCGGCAAACGCCATGCCGTAGCCCTCCAGCTTCGAGGCGAGGACAAAGACGTCAGCCGCCGCATAAGCGGATGCGAGTTCGGTCTCATCGGCTTCACCGGCCAGCACGACCCGGCCCGTAAGGCCGTACCGTTCTATCCGTTGTTCGATCCTGGCGACCGTTTCGGGATCGCGGTCCAGCGATCCGTAGCACCGCAATCGCCAGCGCAGTTCAGCGCAATCGGCCAACGCATCGATCAAAATCCGATGCCCTTTGCGCGGAATCAAGGCGCCGACGCACAGCAATTGCACCGTATCGCCATCGGACCCGACAGCGGCGGGCACCGGTTCGGTGCCCGGCACGACAACGGATATCGAACCCGTCGAGAGTCCATAATCGGTCAGCGCAGCCGCCGTCGCAGCGCTTGTCGTCACGATGCGATCCGCCTGCGGCAGCAGCTCGCCTTCGATGCGTGCAAGATACGCTTTGGTTTCGACGGACAGGCCGGATTCCAGCGCCAAGGGATGGTGCACCAACGCGACGATACCGACCCGACCGGCAAGGCCCGGCAGCGCGCCCGAGAAAGCGGGCAGCGCCAAGCCGTCTATCGCCATCGTCGTTCCGTCCGGCGCATCGGCCAGCGCGGCGACCGCGGCCTCTTCGGCGATATCGTCGCAAAGCGGAAATTCGCCGTCGAGCTCGACCACCCGGACCGGCCTGCCGGCGCGGCGCAGCTCTTCGACGATCCGTCGGTCGTAGCCGTAGCCGCCGGTGCGTTGCGCTATCGAGCCCGGTACGACGAAATGGACGGGAGGCGGCGATTCACGCATTCACCGCAGCGTCGTAAGACGCCCAGGCGTCGGGTTTTTCGCGCAACCGCACCCGCAGCGATTCGATCGCATTCGCCGTATCGCCGCCCAATCGCCCCTCTCTAATGCCGGCGGCGTAGGCTTGGTGAACGGTCTCGGCGAGCACTTCCGTCGTCGTATTCCGGCCTTCGAATTGCGGCAAGTCGTCGAGGTTTCTGTACGCAAAGGGCGCCAGCACGTCGTCCAACAGCGCGGACGCGCGGCCGATGTCCGCGACGATACCGTCCGTGTCGAGCGCGGGCCGGCGCATCGTGACCTCGACGACGTAAGTCGCCCCGTGCAATCGCTGCGCCGGGCCGAACACCTCGCCATCGAGCGAATGCGCGATCATCATGCTGTTGCTCACGGTTACGCTGAACACCGGTCTGGCGCCTCCTTTAGGGATACAAAACCAGGTGGCACAGCGTGTCGCCGGGGTCGGCCGCCAAACGCGCCATGGTCTCGGGCAGGTCGTCGAAGGGCGTTTCGCCGGTGATCAGACAGTCGAAAACCGGGTCGCGCAACAGTTCCAAAGCAAGCGTCAGCCGATCGCGGCGGCTGCGGCGGGCGCGCCGGCTTGTCGCCACCGCGCCGACCTGGCTCGACTTCAGCGTGAGCCGCTTCGTATGAAACGCTTCGCCCAGCGGTGCCGGGACCGGCGTGTCGCCATACCAGCTCATCTCCAGCACCAGCGCTTCGAACCCGGCGAGACCGAGCGACGTCGCCAAGCCCGCCGGCGTCCCACTCGCATGCGCGACAATATCCGCGTCGCCAATCGCGCGTCCCGGTGTCGTGAACTCTACACCGAGCAGGGATGCGGTTTTCGCGCGCGCTTCGTTGATATCGACGAGCGCAACCCGAACGCCCGGAATTCGCGCGGCCAAAGCGGCGAACAGGCATCCGACAACGCCGCCCCCGACGACAGCGATCCGATCGCCGACGCGAGGGCCGGCATCCCACAGCGCGTTGACCGCCGTTTCCATGTTGGCCGCCAGGACGGCGCGCCGGTCGGAAACGTCTTTGGGCACCGGAATAACCGCGTCCGCCGGGACAACATAGCGGTCTTGGTGTGGGTAAAGACAAAAGATCCGGCCGCCGCCATCGATGTCGCCGACCGACGCATAACCGTATTTTACGGCACCCGAAAATTCGCCGTCCTGAAACGGACAGCGCATCTCGTCATGCTGGCTTTTCGGAACGCGTCCTTGGAAAACGAGCGCTTCCGTGCCGCGGCTGATCCCGCTGGCGCGTGTTCGAACGCATACCTCCCCGGGTCCGGCCGGCGGTCCGGAGGCCGATCGAATTTCGCCCATCCCCGGCGCAGTGATCCAGAACGCGCGCTCATCCATCGAAACGGCACTCGAACATGACGTCGTCGCCGAAATCGAAGCGGCGGGTTTCCGGCCGCAGCCCGTCCGCCAAGCTTGCGACTTCCGGCAAGGTGATCGCGGCGCGCCCCGAGCCGATGATCATCGGCGATACCGTAACCTGAAGCCGGTCGAGGCACTTCGCTTCGAGAAAGCGCGACACGGTAATACCGCCCCCTTCGACAAACAGCCGTTGCCACCCCCGCGTCGCGAGGACGCCACGAAGCGTCCGCGGCGACAGCCCGCTGGCGATCCGCGGTACACCCAGAACCTCGGCGGCACCGTGTTTCGTGCGATCCCCGACCCGGTCTTCGGCGCAAATCAGGATCGTTCGCGCGGCCTCATCCTGGAACAACTTGTACTTATCGGTCAGACGCCGCTCGGTATCGATCACGACGCGGACCGGATTGTCCCCAGCGCAGTGGCGTACGGTAAGTTGCGGATCGTCATGCTGAACCGTTGCCGAGCCGACGATGACTGCGTCAAACAAGGCGCGCATGCGGTGATTGTGCAATATATCCTGCGATCCCGTGACGTAGTGCGACGCCCCGTTTACGGTCGCGATCTTGCCGTCCAGGCTTTGTCCCAGATGGGCGACGGCGATCTCGGCAGCACCCGCGCAGAACGGCAGATAGAGTTGAAAAATAGCCGCAACGGTGTTCGGCAGGGACGGGCATACATGGACCCTGCCATCGCAGTCGACATCTGCCAGCGCGCCCTCGGCGGAAGGTGTTTCGATGCCGACCGCATCCAAACCGTGCGAACCCCGTACAAGCGCCCAACCCTGCGCGCACGGCTGGGTTCGTTGGCGGCCTAAAAGCGTCAGGACCGCGCGCCAGGCATCGTTTTCGTCGATCTGTCCGGGCGCTGCGCCCATAGCCGCACTCCGACCGCATTTGCCGCGCGGTCCGTATATTTTCGTTACAGTTTTGCGTGGCCATACCATATATCAAGGATGGATTTAACTGAACGCACATATGGTGTGTTTTGACCGATAGAGCACAATTTGTGGCGCGAGATGCGCGAATTCGGGCGAAACATTCGTCTTTTCGCCCTATCGACGATGCTCGCGTCGTCGTGTTCGCCACGGGGTTGCTGGTCGCGTTAATTGCATATGCCGCCTTGCCGACAGGTTCGGCGGCAATTGTCGCACCGATCGGATTTGCGGTTCTCGGGTCCGTGCTATTGGTATTCGCCAAGCGCGTCGGCGCGGACCGCGCATTTGGACCGGCAAACGGCATTACGTGCCTTCGTCTCGGTTTGGTCGCGTTGCTTATCGGCGCAATTGCCAGCGCACCGGTCGCGGTCGGTTCATGGTGGGTCGCTGGATTTGCGTGTACCGCCCTGATCCTGGATGGTGTCGACGGCTTGGTCGCGCGCGCAAGGAACATCGAAAGCCCGTTCGGCGCGCTATTCGATCAAGAGACCGACGCCGCGCTGATCCTTGTTTTGACCTTGATTCTGTCGGTTTCGGAAAAAACCGGATACTGGATTGTCGTCGCCGGTCTGATGCGTTATGTGCTGCTTGGGGCTGGCCTGATTTGGCCCGTCCTTACGACGCCGTTGCCGAAGAGCCGCATTCGAAGCGTCGTTTGCGGCGGGTTGGTGGCGGCGCTCGTGGTATGCCTTCTTCCCGTCGTCGATCCGCGGCACGCCGGCGTTATCGGGGCCATCGCACTGTTTGCCTTGACCCTTTCCTTCAGCAAAGACCTAATATGGCTGCTTAATACCAACGCGCGCTGATATATGAAGGCCCCCGGAAAAACCTAGTGGACACCATGTCGGAAACGCCCATCGCTCCACAGCCGAACGCACAGGACGCCAGCCTCACGGCGGTCGGCCGCGTCATCGGCGATCTGCGGCGCGGCATGGCGATCGTCTTGCGCGACGGTCCGGCGGCCCTGCTCGTGACCGCGGCGGAATCAAGCGTCGATCCACGGGCGCTGACGATGTTGACCGACGCCGGCGTCGCCTGCCTGGTGACCGCGTCGCGGGCCGACGCGCTCGGGCTCGACCCGGTCGATGCGACGGTGGTGGCGATCGATACCAAAGCCGGCCTGGATCGGGATGCGGTCGCGACGATTATCGGCGAGACGTTCGACGGTTCCCAACTACCGGAACCGATCGCGAAACCCGCGAGCCCCCTGCAGCAAGCAGCGGTGGAGGTCGTGAAACTCGCGCGGCTACTGCCCGCGGCCCTGACCTCACCGATCCAAGACGATGTGACCGCGTTCGCGCAGCAATACAATCTGCTGGCCCTGGACATCGCCAATATCGCGCAATATCGCGGCGCCGCCGGCGCGTTGATGGATTACACCGTTGCCAGTTCCGTTCCCCTGGAGGGCGCGGAAAACACGCGGATGATCGCGTTCCGGCCGGCCGACGGCGGCAAGGCCCACGTCGCCATCGTGATCGGCGATCCCGATCCGGAGGCGGCAACCCTGACCCGGCTGCATTCGGAATGCTTCACCGGCGACCTGTTCGGCAGTCTGCGATGCGATTGCGGCGACCAGCTGCGCGGCGGCGTCGCGGCGATCGCCGAAGCGGGCGGCGGCGTCCTGCTTTATCTGGCCCAGGAAGGCCGCGGCATCGGCCTGGTCAACAAACTGCGGGCCTACAAGCTGCAGGACGAAGGATTCGACACCATCGACGCGAACGAACAGCTTGGGTTCGACGCCGACGAAAGGGTCTATACGCCGGCGGCGACGATGCTGCGCCGGCTCGGCTATAGCCGGATTCGGCTGATGACGAACAACCCCGCCAAGGTCGCCGCGCTGCAAGGGCATGGCATCGAAATCGTCGACCGCGTGCCGCACGCCTTTCCGGCGAACGGCCATAACGAACAATATCTGCAGACCAAAGCCGTCCGTAGCGGGCATTTGTTTTAGCGCGCGGTCTGCTCACCGGGCGGCGAAAATCGACGCGGCGGCACGGCAAAGTTAGTTCGAAAGCACGGCAAATCTTTCCCGATTGCGGGTTTTGCCGGATGCCGGATACCGTAACTACCCGGAAAACCGAAACTTTCCCCTGGCATCCGCTTTGCACCTGTCCCTGCGGAGGAGTCCCGCAGGCAGAAATTTCGGTGTCCGATACGGTTGCAGCAGCAAGCAAACCGGTTCAACCGCGCGCGCCCAAACCGGAACCGGTCAACGCCGACGGCTCCGCAATTCCGGATGAAATCCTGTATCACCACCGCCCCGAGGACATCGGCGATCTCTCCAATCAGGATGTTCCGGACGAAAACGAAAGCAACAGCACTTTCTTCGGCAGCGACGGACTGACCTTCGGCGACATCCTCGACATCGTAAACCCACTGCAGCATATCCCGATCATCTCCACCCTTTACCGCGCGATTACCGGCGACGAAATCTCGCCGGCCGCGCGTCTCGCCGGCGGCACCTTGTACGGCGGTCCGATCGGTTTTGCCGTGGCGACGGCGAACGCCTTTGTCGAGGCCGCCACGGGCGAAGACATCGGCGAGACCATGTTCACCGCCTTCTTCGGCGACGCGGACGACACCGTACCCGAGGGCGAGAAACAGGTCGCCGCGGCCGCACCGGCAATCGCCGCAACCGATGCCGATCCGGCGACGCTCGGTGCCGGGGCCTTGCCCATCAGCCTGCTGCCGCCGCGGCCCGTTCAAGCGCGCCCGACGGCCTTCCTGCCGGCCACGGTCTCGCCGGTACTGCAGCAGACGGCGAAGCTGCCGTTCGGCGGGATCGGCACGATGCCTTACGTGCCGACGCCGGACAGAAACAACGACCCGGTCGCCGTCCTGCTCCAGGCGCGCGCGGCCGTGCCGCAGGCCGGGCCCGTCCAAGGGCTGGGCAACCGCGTCCATCCGATTCAACAGGCGCCACTGCCGTCGATCAGCCCCTTGCTCGCGGACAAGCTTTCCGCGCTCGCCGGGAAGAACGCGGCATCGACACCCGTCGCCGGCAAAGACGGCCGCCGCAAACCAGACACCACGGCAACCGTCCCGCCCGCGCTCATGCCGCAAAGAATGCTCGACACGCTGGAGCGGTACGAGCGCATGAAGCGTGCGTCGAACGGTAAATCCTAAATGTAATCCTTCGGCATGATAGGGTGGCCGCGTGGATATCGTCGTCACACCAAACGGAACACTCTCCTATCCTGACAAGACGGTGCGCTGTGCGCTCGGGCGCGCCGGCGTAAGCGGCGCCAAGACGGAAGGCGACGGCGCCACGCCGGTCGGGTGCTATCCGCTGCGCCGGGTCCTGTACCGCCCCGATCGGGTCAAACCTCCCGAGACCGGCCTGCCGATGAGCGCCCTAACGCCATCGGACGGCTGGTGCGACGCGCCCGATGATAATTGTTACAACAGGCCGGTCACGCTGCCTTATCCGGCCAGCGCCGAAGCGCTCTGGCGCGAAGACGGACTCTACGATCTGATCGTGGTGCTGGGCCACAACGACGATCCGCCGGTTCCCGGCGCCGGCAGCGCGATATTCCTGCATGTCGCGCGCGCCGATTACGGCCCGACCGAAGGCTGCGTCGCGGTTGCGCGCGCCGACCTAGGCGAAATGCTAAAGCGCTGCAGGACCGGAGACCGTCTGTGCGTTCGATCCGATCAAGATTAGCCGAACCGATTTGTGGGGCCGTCTGATCTTTTGATTCCAAGCGATGACGAAAGAACCGGAGCCGATTCATGCGGTCGCTGGCGCGATTCGGCGGAAAAAACTCAAACCGCTTGTTTATGAGATTTGCCGAGCATGGATTCGTTGAGTACGCACCGGTAAACTTACGCAATGGCTGGATGCAATCTGTATGAATTTACGGCAGTCTTCCCCGTGGACGCATGCAATCATTCGCGCCTAACAGAGACAGACGCGGAGGGATTGTTCATGCGTCAGAAAACGTATAGGCGGAAACTCCAGATTCCGATTCGTAAAATCTATCAGACTTGCCATCGCGCCCCATGATGGACAAGCGAGGGTTGCGGAACGAGCTGAACCTGCTTCTCCTTTGCACACAGGTTCCCTTCGATGACCGTAAAATCTCCCGATTCAGCTCTTTGCTGGAGATACCGGTCGATTGGGAATTCCTGATTGCGACATCCTACACGCACGCGGTAACGCCATTGCTCTGCCGATCCTTGGAGCTGGTTCAGGGGGTGTGGGTCTGGTATAGAAAATATAAGTCATTGATTTAGTGCGTTTTTTGTGTCGAGACGAACGGCCGAAAACGGCTATTCGTGACAATGGGCCGCTCCAAGGCAGGATTTTGTCACGACGGCAGGGTCGAGCAGGAGAA
>JAKZTB010000120.1:0-19300 GCA_047517345.1 Alphaproteobacteria bacterium | reverse complement strand
GGCCAAGGACAGGGAGAACCTCAACCGCAACGCGCTCGCCTTCATCAAGCTCGCGTCCATTCGACTCATGCTCCGAAAACTCTGTAATCCTACATAAAGTCTCCGGACGGACTCTAAGACCCAACCCCGTGCCGCGCACGGACTGTGAATCGGGAGAGGCGATCTTCGAAAACTTGTCGAATATCACGTCGTGATACTCTTCCGGAATCCCGTTTCCCCGGTCGCGCACGGCGACAATCGCGGCACTGGCGTTCTGTGTGACGCTTATTGCGACACGACTGCCATCCGGAGAGTGTTTCGAAGCGTTCGATAGCAGGTTAGCCATTACCTGGAGCAACTTACGGTAATCGGCTGTAACCGTAAGATTGGGAATGTCGCCTGAAACCTCGAAGGTGACGCCAAATTGCGCGCCATATGCCTCGTTCGCTTCCATGGCGTCGTCGATGAGTTCTCGAATAGATACCGGAGCCATACTGTATTCGAGTTTTCCGGCTTCGGTTTTTCCCACGTCTAGAATGTCGTTCACCAAATCGACCAACCGCGCGCAGTTCTTGTGCGCGATTTCTATGAGGTGTTGGGCCTCTCCCGGTAGGTTTCCGATCGTGCTATCTCGCACCAATCCGAGAGAACCGTATATCGACGTTAGAGGCGTGCGCAGTTCATGGCTTACGGTCGTGACAAACTCGTTTTTCATCCTCTCAAGCTTTCGCCGCTCCGAGACATCGCGAAAAACAGCAACCCATCCTTCGTCCTCTTCGATAGGCAAACCACGGCATTCAATCCAACTACCGTTATCGAGTTCGCGTTCGAACTGAACGCCATCGCGCATGCGGGTTATATTCTCGCGTGAGGCAACCAGTTCGTTGCGATCCCCAGATCCGTAAGCACCGCGGTCCGCCAACGCGTATCGAAACGCCTTACCTGGATCGTCTGCTTCCAAGATTTTTTTCTTGTCCAGGTCGAGTACCGTGAAGAGTTGATCGTTCCAAGCCACGAGGTTCATGTCACGGTCGAGCACTTGCAATCCATCGGGAATCGTCTTCATCGTCGCTTCGAGGATACCCATTTTCTCCCGCATCGCGATCTCAGCTGTTCTGCGCTCGGTGATATCGATCATCACGCCACCAATGTCGGTCAATTCTCTGCCATTCATGATTGGAAACTTCGTCAAGGCGAACGTCCTGGTTTCGCCCGAGGGAAGCGGTATTTCGACCTCTTCGGATACGGTAGAAAGCGTCTTGAGAATTCGGTTGTCGCCCGCGCGGTAACGGTCCGCCCGTTTCGCCGGGAACATGTCGTGGACCGTCCTTCCGTCGACAGTGGCAGGATCGATTTCGAACCACTCCGCGTATCGGGCGTTGATGAACTTGTACCGGCCTTCGGCGTCCTTGAGAAAAATGGCGGCCGGAACATTATCGAAGATGGTGCAAAGCCGCTCCTCGCTTTCGACTAGGGCCGACTGTAGGAGCAACGATTTTTTCATAACACGATTAACATTGTGGGCCAGCACAGCGAGCGCGACGCCATACACGAACAGCAGCCCGCCCATGACGACGGACATCTCGTTCCCTTCCCAAAAGAATCGTATTGCGATAGGGGTGAGGACGGGAACAGCGAAAGCGTAGAACGCCGGCAGCCAGGCGGCATAGCTAGCTACGGCGTCGGCCGCCATACCGCCGAGGACGAAGGCTAGAAAAACTTGGTGATAGACGGCCTCGGATGGAAAGAAGAGAACTCCGACCGTTCCCCAAACGACTGCGGAGATGAATATCCCCGCCGTATACCATGCGACCGTAAAAGATTCCGAACCGGGATCAGTCTGGTGGCCACGAACGAAGATGTATCGAGCGGCTTTGACGGCGAATATGATGGCCACCCATGCGACCAACCATCTGTCGGGCACGACGCCCCGCATCACCCACGCTAAAAAAATCGCGGCCACGCAGCTCGCAACCAAGGCCGTGCGAGCGTTAGAAACGAGAAGAGAAGTCATTACCCAATTTCTAAATCCAGCAAACGGCCCAGGTGCAGCACTGGGGCCCATTCGCAAGATATTCAGCGAACTCTTGATCCAGACCACACAAACGATATCACAATTTGAGCGAGACCGAGCACCGATAGGGGGAAAGGCCGAACCCGATGTAGTCTCCACTTACCACCCACCGGGTGGGCCGCGTTATCGCGCCGCGTCTTGCGGGTCGGCGAGTTCCAGCAAGTCGTTCAAAGCCATCACTTCTTCGGGGTGATCGAATCCAAAAATTTTCGCATAGGTGCCGTTGACAAACAGCGGCTTGAAGTCGCGATGGATCATAATGCCTTCGATGGAGCCTTCGGCCAGGTCACGGAAGCGATCCTCGTTCTCCTGGAGCGCTAATTCCACGGATGTATTTCCATCCGAAAGCCGTTCCAACGTCTTGACCCGGGCTCTAGCTTGCGTGCTGGTTTCGTGCAAGGCCGTAAGCCGGCCTAATACGGGACGCCGAGTGCCTCGGGAAAATGAAAGCCGGTCCTTTTCAGGAACCGGCGCTGCTCGGAGGGGAAGCCGTCGCGGCGGTGCATAACCGAGGCGTTGTCCCACAGCACCACATCATTGACCCGCCATTCGTGGCGGTAGGTGAAACGGGGTTGCTCGGCCCAGCTGACGAGACGGTCGAGAACCTGTTCCGTTTCAGCCAAATCCCTCTCGCCGATCTGCGTAATGTGGTTCGGGCTGATATAGAGCGTCTTGTACTTCAGATAGGGATGGGTCCGCACCAGCGGATGACGCTGGTCGGGGATGCGCGCGACCTGACCCGGGCTATACGGTACGCGCTTGCTCGACTCCGGTTTCAGTCCCGAATAGCAGGCGGTTTCGCCCTCGATCTCGGCGCGCAACGCGGTGGGCATCGCCGCATAGGCGGCGGCCAGGTCGCAGAACCAGGTCGCGCCGCCGTCCTCCGGCAGTTCCACGCCGTAAAGTAACGTTCCATGGACCGGCCGCGGCGTATAGCTCTGATCGGTATGCCAGCGCAGATCGGCATTGCCGAGCGATCCCAGATCGAGGCCGCCTTCCTTCAGGTTCGAGACGATCATGATCTCGGGGTGGCGCTTGTGGTGATATTCTTCGCGGACGTGAACATGCAGCGGTCCCAGCCGCCGGGTGAAGCCGACAAGCGCGTCGTCGGACAGTTGCTGGCCGCGAAACACCGCCACCTTGTGGCGCATCCACAGGTCCCGGACGTCGCCGAGCGCGGCATCGTCGAGCGCGCCAAGATCGACGTCTTGGAATTCGATGGCGAATTCATTGCCAAGCAGTTTCGTCTTCATCGCGGCGTCCCGATCTCGATTTTCCTGGATGTACTCTGCCCCCAACGGGTTTCCGCCGTCAATCCAACCCGTTTTCGGAAGACCCTCTCGCCTACTCGGCGGGCCGTTCCGCTTCTTTCGCGGCCATTCGCCGCTCCAGCGAGAATGACCAAACGATCGAGATCGCCGATATACAAAGAAAGGCTGCGCTTATCGGCGATGTGAAAAAGATACTGACGTCGCCATGCGACCCGGTGAGCGCGACGCGGAGGTGTTCTTCTGCGCGCGCGTTCGCCGGTTCGGCCGAACGGGCCACCGGGGATCGCTCTCTTGTCTCCGCTGCTGTCTGCATCGACGTTTCATTCGCTGCATGGCAAGTATCGTTGTGCGGGGCGGCTGAGAGGAGCGCATAGGAGTTCGCCGATCCTTCACGAAACCGTTGATTGCGGCTGGCAGTGACGCGTGAAATTATAGCCGGCGGAACTTCAAGGGAGGCGACGATGAGTGTGGCAGGTGTAAAGGCCCTGACATTCGATACCGGCGGGACCATTCTGGACTGGCATTCCGGCGTTAAAGGCGCATTGGCGGAGACCGGCGCCAAGCATGGGATCGAAAAGGACTGGGCCCACATCACCAACGAATTCCGGCGCCGTTCGCTCGGCAAGATGGTCAATCTGGGCGAGACGGAACCGCCGGCCTATAACTTCGACGACTCGCACCGCATGGCGCTGGAAAGCCTGATCGAGGAGCACGGTCTCGACGCCTTCACCGAGGACGAGCGGCACGCGATCAGTTACGACACGGTGCACAATCTGCAATGCTGGCCCGATTTTCCGGGCACCTTGCCGAAGCTGCGCGAGAAATTCATGTGCGCGTCCTTCACCATTCTCAGCTTCCGGATCATCATGGACACGGCGAAGCGCAACGGGCTCAACTGGGACGCGGTGTTCTCCTGCGAGGCGATCGGCAAGTACAAAATCCTGCCGGAGGCCTACAACGCGGTGGCGAAGTTCCTGCAGCTCGATCCGAGCGAAATTTGCATGGTGGCCTGCCACAATTTCGACCTCGATGCGGCGAAGGCATGCGGCTTCAAGACCGCTTTCGTGAAGCGCCCGGACGAATGGGGACCGGAAGGCCCGCCCGACCCGGAACCAAACCCGATCCACGATATCGTCGCGGACAGCTTCCCCGACATGGCGCGGCAGTTGGGCGTCGCCGTGTAGTCGGCCCGAAGTTGCGGGCGGCCGGGAAATATGCGTGACTTATTGGCGCAGGTTTCGCAATTGCAGGGGATCGGAAGCATGTCGGAACACGTAGGAATTTCGCTCGCTCTGGCCGAAGAGATCGTCGGACTCCAGGCGTATACGTTGTCGCAGGAAGATCACGAGCAGCTGCAACGGCTTCTGCTCGATTACGCGGCGGTAACCTTGTGCGGATCGGTGCAACCCTGGGGCCGGACCCTGACCGAATGGGCCGGTGCTCACGGCGCCGACGGCAAGGTCCTTTTGATCGGCAGCGGCAAGCGCGCCGGGGCCAATAGCGCCGCGATGGTCAACGGCACCGCGGCGCACGGCTACGAGCTGGACGACACGCACGATAAATCCATGAGCCATCCGGGCGCCGTCGTCATCACCGCGGCGCTTGCCGCTGGGACAGAAACGGGTGCGAGCGGCGAACAGCTGTTGAGCGCCATCGTCGCCGGTTACGAGGTCATGGCGCGGGTTGGCATGGCGGCGAATTCGCTCGGCGTCATCGAGCGCGGCTTCCACCCGACGGCGACCTTCGGCGTGTTCGGGGCCGCCGCCGCGGCCAGCAAGCTGTATGGGCTCGACGCCATGGGGATCGCGCAGGCCTGGGGCATCGCGCTGTCGATGGCGAGCGGCGCCTGCCAGTTCGCCTTCGAACCGAAGGGCACCATGGTCAAGCGCATGCATGCGGGTATTCCGGCGCATAATGGGGTCATCGCCGCGCAGCTGGCGCGGCTCGGCCTGGCGGCCCCGGTGCAGGCGCTGGAGGGCAATTACGGCTTCTTCAAGCTGTTCGGTGTCGATCCCGACCCGTCCTTGCTGACCAAGGCCAAGGACGCGCCGCTCGAGATTCACGACATCAGCATGAAACCCTATTCCTGCTGCAGAAAATTCCATTCACTGATCGATGCGTTGGAGCAGGCGACGGACGGTTTCTCGATCCCCGTAGAGGATATCGAAGGCATCACCGTACGCGCGCCGAACACGGCGATCGGCAGCCATATGATGCGGCGGCCGGATTCGGTGATGGCGGCGCAGTACTCGATGCCCTACATCGTCGGCGCGACGCTGGCCTATGGGCCGCGCCGCTACGACGCTTACGGCACCGAATATCACGAGGACCGGCGTATCCTGACCATCGTCGACCAAGTCCAGGCGGTGCCCGACGCGGAACTCGACCGCCTGGTGCCGGCGAAGATGGCGACCGGCGTCGATCTGACCCTGCGGAGCGGCGGCACGCGTCGCGCGACGGTGCTCGACAGTCTCGGCACGCCGGTCCGGCCGATGTCGACGATCGAGGTCGAGGGTAAGGCGCAAGCCTTGCTGGCGCCGCTTGAGGTCGATGCCGAGCGTGTTTCCGCGGCGGTGGAGGCGCTTGCCGCGGCGGACGATATCGCGGCCTTCGCCGACGCCCTGGTCGTGCCCGGCTACGACCGGGAAACCGAAGGCCCGAAGGCGGCCTGACCCGAACGCGGGCAAGGAAGTTCGACCGGCTGCCGCCTGCAGCGTGGCGTCGCATGGTATAGACTGGACTACCAGAGAGCCCGCCCCAGCGACATTTCGAGAATCCCATCGCGCACGCCGATACGATAGAAACGCTCTTCGACCGCTACGGGCCGGCTTATAAATGGTTCGCGACGTGCACCTGCATGGTTGCGACGATGACCGTGGCGCTGGCCGGCTCCACGGTCAATGTCGCCTTTCCGGAAATCATGGGCGCCTTCGGGATCGGCCGCGACCAGGCGCAATTGCTGTCGACCGGGTATTTTGCCGCGCAGACCGCCGGCATGCTGTTGAGCGCCTGGCTGATCGAAGTCATCGGCGAGCGGCGCACCTGCACCATCGCCCTGATTTTCTTTCTGCTCGGCGGGGCGATGAGCGGACTCGCAGACAGTCCCGGGAACCTTGTCCTGGGCCGCGTGCTTCAGGGCGTGTCCTCCGGTGTGATCCAGCCTCTCGGCATGGCCATTACCTTCCGGGTGTTCCCCGCCGGCAGCAAGGGTTTCTCGATGGGGATCTACAGCCTGGGCATGGTGATGGGCCCGGCTTTAGGGCCGACGATGGGCGGCTTTGCGATTGCCGAATTCAGCTGGCGCGCCGTGTTTTTGCTCTCCCTGCCCACCGCCTTTTTGGCGCTGATGTTCTGCAACGTCTTCCTGCCGTCGCGCAATATTCCCAAGACGATCCCGAAATTCGATTTCCTGGGTTTCGGTTTCCTGTGCGCGTCGCTCGTCGGGTTCTTGTTGGGTTTCAGTTACGGCCAGCGTCTCGGCTGGACGTCGAACGATATCATCGGCCTCTTCGCCGCCGGCATTTTCGGCGGGACCGGGTTCGTGCTGCGCCAATTGTACGGCAAGAGCCCGCTGGTCAATCTCGCGCTGTTTACCAACGTGCAGTTCGCCGCAGCGGCGCTTATCGCCTTCTTTACCGGCTGCGCCTTCCTATCTTCGACTTTCATGCTGCCGCTGTTCGTGCAGCAGATTCAGCATTACAGCGCCCTCGATGCCGGTCTGATGATGATCCCGGCGGGCTTGTCGCTCTTGATCCTGTTTCCGCTTGCGGGCCGCCTGTCGGACCTTGTCGCGCCGCAATACATGATCTATGTCGGTTTGCTGTTCTTCGCCGCAGCTTATGCGCTGATGGCGCAGGCGGACGTAAATACGCCGTTCTGGACCATCGTCGGCCTGACCCTGCTGATGCGGGCGGGGACCGCGTTCACACGGCCGGTGACGAACACGGTGGCGTTGAAGTCTTTTCCGACCGAGCTGGTCCATCAGGGAGCGAGTTCGATAAACTTCATCCGCAAGCTCGGCGCCGCGCTGGGCACCAACGGCGTCGTCGTGTTCCTTGAGCTGCGGATCCCGTTTCACGGCGACGCCTTCGCCTCGACCCAGACCGGCGCGCGCGAGACCGGTCAGGAGATGACCGATGCGCTGATGCGGCTGTTTGCCGAGGCAGGCGTGCCGGAAACAGCGCGCGCGCCTGGCGTATTCCATTATCTCGGCGATATGATCTACGCGCAGGCCAGCACGATGGGGTATCACGACGCCTTCATGGTGCTTGCTGTCGTCGCGCTGCTGGGCGTATTCCCGGCATGGGTGATGGCGCAATCGCGGCAAGGCAAGAAAGTGCGCATATCGTAGGAAAGGGGGCGAAATGCCTGATTCAAAACCGGAAATCTTCATCAACGTCGAGCGGCTGAACCGGTTGCTCGACGAGAACGGGCTCGACGCCGTGGTCGCGCGGTCGGGACGGAATTTCACATATTTGAGCGGTTTCGCCTATCCGGGCACCCTGGCGCGGCTTTTGGATCTGCCGGATTCGGATCGCGGCGTGATGGTTCTATGGCCGCGCGAGGGCGAGCCGGTGCATATCGTCAACGGGACCGCTGCGGGGTTGGCGGCACGGGATTCCTGGATCGAGCGGCAGGTGATCTACGAGGGCTATGTCGAGTCCCCGTACAGCCGGCTTGCCGAGGTCCTGAAGGCCGAAGGGCTTTCCGAAGCGCGGGTCGGATTCGAGCGCGACTATATCAGCGCCCGGGACTGGGCGATCCTGGCCGAAGGGGCGCCGAAGATGGCGATGGTCGATTGTACCGCGATCATGGACCGGGTGCGCTGGATCAAGACCCCGGCGGAAGTCGCCCGATTCAAGCAGGCCGCCGACCTGCTGGACGACGTGTATCTCGAGGTCTTCCCTAGCTTGAGGCCGGGCGATACGGAGCGATTGGCGCACAGCCGCATCATCGCGGGGTGCCTGGAGCGCGGATTCAACTGGGCGCACGGAATTCTGAATTCCAGCAGCAACACGATCCCCTATGCCGGCGAGAGCGATGTGGTCTTCCAGGCGGGCGACGTGATGCGGACGGACTATGTCGCCTATCTCGACGGTTATCCGGGGCATCAATCGCGCAATCTGATCTTCGGCGAACCCAGCCAACAGCAGCGCGACGAGTACCGCTCGATCCGCGATATCTACCGCGCCACGATCGACAAATGCCGTCCCGGCGCCCGGGTCGGCGATATCTACGACTTCGCGGTGGAAGCCTTCACGTCGGACGGGTGGAAGTTCGACTCCCTATTGGTCGGCCACGGCGTCGGCTCGTGGTGGCATCAGCAGGAACCGATCCTGCGCAAGGGCAGCGATATCGTGCTCGAGGAAGGGATGGTTCTGGCGCTCGAGCCGCATATCGGCCACTGGCATATTCAGGACATGGTGGTGCTGCGCGCGGACGGGCCGGAGCTGCTCTCGGACAAGATGTCGACGGATGAGCCTTTCGTGGCAGGCTAGTGTCCTGATCGCGAATTCAATTGATTGAATTCGCGTGAATCAGCACACCAATTTTATGAATCTTGTGTGATTCAGCTTCTGATTTTCGTCGCATTTGGTGCGACGAACTTCAAAACCATCACACTAGCGTTTGCGCGGGCAGCTGACCCGGGCGATGAAGGGTTTCGCTTCCTTGAAGACGGTCGCGCGCGGCCGCGGGTTGCTTGTCGCCGTGCGCAAATAGTCGACCTTGTGGCGTTCTAGGAAACGAAACGCGACGGGATTGGAAATCGCGAAGCCGCGGTCGAGGATCAGTTCGCCGCGCTTCTTGAATACCAAGGGCGTGTTGAGCTGTGCATAGACGACCCCGATGACATGACCGCTCGCGTCCAGGACCGGGCCGCCGCTATTGCCGGGCCGGACGGCAACTTTCATCTGCAGCCGCGTGTTGCTCCGGTTCGGCGCCCCGAAGGTTCCCGGCGTCAGTTTCGGCCGCAACGGCGGCAGCTTGTGCGTCCCGTAGCCGATGACCGAAATCTCGCTTCCGGCGCCGATTTCCACCGGATTGTGGAAGACGGCGGTCGCGGGCGCCTTCAAGGTCGTCTTGAGCAGCGCCAGATCGTTTGCTTTGTCGGTGCCGACGACTTTGGCGGTACCTTCCTGGCCGTCGGTGGTATCGATCCAGATTACGCTTTTGCACGCCTCGATGACGTGGTTGTTGGTGACGACCAAGCCGTCGTCGGTGACGAAGAAGCCGGTGCCGTGACCGCGCGGCCCCTGATGCCGCTCGGACTTGGGTTTCATCGCGCGCTTGATCCGTTCGCGGTGGAGTCTGGCCTTGACCCTATTCGCTTCCGCGTCGGAAAGCGCTTCGCCCTTGCAGTTCTCCTCTTTGCGGTGTTGCACGACACCGCGTTCCTTGTCGTAGCACTGGACGACGGATAGCTGCGTATAGGCGCTTGAATCGGGTGAAATAGATAAGGCGATCAAGGTAATTGCGCAAATTAAGGCGAAATGACGCGGCATGTTTGGGAACTCCCCGATGGAACGGCGGTTGGCCACCGTAATGGTTGGTACCGTCATTATGTTTAATGCCAGATAAATTTTAGCGAATGCCCCAAATGGGTGAACGATAAACACTCGTTTCGTTTTACAAAACCACTATATGAAAAACGTCAAACTGTGACGCGTGAGGTCAGCCGTGCCGGCACATTCGGTTTCGCACAATTCGACCGCCCCCTGGGCGCCCATCGTCGCCTTCGCGGTGATCCTGGTCGGAATCCTGGACGCGGTCTCGACCAACGCCGGACTGCTTGCCGGGGCCGTCGAGGTGAACCCGCTGATGGCCTACGCGCAGGAATCGCTGAGAGCGTGGTGGGTCGTGCCGAAGATCGGCCTGCAACTGCTTGTCGCCTGCATCGTCCTCCTGCGGCCGGCGCGCATGGTCTTCGCCTGCGTCGGCGCCATGGTCGCCTTCAACACGGCGGTCGTGGTGAACAATTTGGCGCTTGCCGGAACTCTCTGATCCTTCCCCGCGGTTTTTCCGATCTGTTCGTCCAGTTGAAGGACGCCGCGCACGGCATCGTTGCCGTATACAATTCATGGCGGCATGCCGAACGCATTGTGTATTATCGGTTTTGCAGCGCGTGGATGCCGATTAGGCGCGCGCTTGCGAGACGAGTTATCGAGACCGTTTCTGATTTGCTGGCGGGGAGAGGATGGCCAACCAGGACCACGCCGACAAGCTGGAGGAAGGCGTCGCGGCGTGGAACGCGTGGCGCGGCGACAACCTCGGTGTCGTGCCCGACCTTTCGATATTCGACTTCCGGGATAGGGACCTAACGGACGCGGACCTTTCGGAAGTCAATTTCGGCGCCATGGATGTCACCGGCACAATATTTCGCCAGGCCAACCTGCGCGACGCCCAACTCACTCATGTGCAAGGGCTGCTGCCCTCCAGCCTAGCCGGGGCCGACTTGACCCGCGCCGAACTGCCGCCGGAGCAGCGCGAATTTCCGGCGCTGGAGCATGTCGCCGAGGTCTCGCGGCACGCGCGGGTCAACTTCCTGGCGGTCGTCGCGAGCTGCGTGTTTTGTTGGCTGACCATCGCCCAGACCGCAGACGGGTCGCTGATCGCCAACCGCGGCGCGATGTCGTTGCCGGTCATCGACACCAACGTGCCGGTCACCGGTTTCTTCCTGTTCGCGCCGGCGATCCTCCTGGCGCTGTACGTCTATCTGCAGCTCTATTTGCAGCGCATGTGGGACGGGCTGTCCCGGCTGCCGGCGATCTTTCCCGATGGCGCCAGGCTCGATCAGAAACCTTTTCCCTGGCTGCTGAGCGGGTTGATCAGCCTCTACCTTCCCAAGCTGCGGCAAGGCGCGCCGCCCTTCACCTGGCCGCAGGTCGGGTTGTCTCTGGTCGCTGCCTGGTTCCTGGTGCCGTTGACCATTGGATGGTTCTAGCTGCGCTATTTGCTTGTCACGGACGAGCTCGGGATCGCGCCGCATGTCGTACTGCTCACCCTGGCGTTCGGCTTCGGTGTGCTGTTCTATCGCCGCGCCCATGCGACCTTGCGGGGCCAAGCGCGGCCGACGGGCCGCGTTGCTGGCTTGGTATTGCCGATTTTGGTCCTGGCCGCGTCGTTTGGCGTCAGCGTCTTCGCCACTTACGAGCTCAGGCGCACCACCAAAGACTGGCATCTCAAATTCAAGGATGCGGCAGTCACGGCTAGCGACGAGGATCTGGAAAAAGAAGGCGCAATCGACAAACTGAAACTTCTCGATCTTCAGCGCGTCAAACTACGCCACGCCGATGGCCGGAACGCTATTCTCGTCAAGGGCGATTTCCGTGGTGTGGACCTCTCCGACGCTAATTTTGAGGACGCGGATTTGCGCTACGCAAATCTGCAGGACACGATCCTGACCGATACCAAGTTTGCCCGCGCCAAATTAAAGGGCGCGGTTTTCGGTGGCGCAAAATTGAACCGCACAGATTTCACAGGTGTTAAACCAGCACTTTCAGCAGCGATGCTGGCCGGAGCGTGCGGCGCGGGCCGCAGCGTGTCGGCATTCGTAAAACCTTGCGAGGCGCCTCCCGCGCAGGTGGCTTCGGCTGATGAGCTGGCCCCCGGTTCGGAGAAACCCGAAGTTCGGCCTGAACCAGAGCCGGTCCCCCAGCCAGTGAAGCCCGCCGTTCGACCTGAACCAGAGCCGGTCCCCCCTCAGGAGAAACCAGCGGTTCGGCCTGAACCGAAACCGGTCGTGGACAGCAGGCGTGGTGGCGAAACGTTCCGCGATTGCCCAGAGTGCCCGGAGATGGTTGTGATCCCGGCGGGCGGGTTCGTCATGGGTTCGCCTGAAGACGAGACGGGCCGCCTAGCGAACGAGGGCCCACAGCACGGGGTGAAGATCGCTGAACCGTTCGCCGTTGGCAAGTACGAGGTGACGCGGGGCGAGTTTGCGGCGTTCATGAAGGCGGCAGGCCACGATATTGGAAATTCATGTTGGACCGACGAAAAGAATGAGTGGAAGGATCGGCCTGACCGCGGCTGGCGGGACCCTGTATTCAGCCAAACAGACAGGGACCCGGTGGTGTGTGTCAATTGGAATGACGCAAAAGCGTATGTGAAGTGGCTTTCTGAGAAGACAAAATATTCCTATCGAATCTTGTCTGAGGCGCAATGGGAGTATGTGGCGCGTGCTGGGACAACAACGAAACGATATTGGGGTGATGCCGACGATGGGTGTGACTACGCAAACGCCGCTGATTTAACGGCAAAGGTCAAGAATTCCGGCTGGACGACGTCCAACTGCACGGATCGGTTTGTGAATACAGCGCCGGGTGGCAGCTTCCAGGCGAACGCGTTTGGACTTCATGACGTTCTGGGCAATGTTTGGGAGTGGGTGGAGGATTGCTGGCACGAAAGCTACAAAGGTGCGCTTACAGACGGTAGCGCTTGGACGAGCGGTAAGGACTGTTCCGACCGCGTCCTGCGGGGCGGGTCCTGGGACAGCAGACCTCGGTTCGTGCGTTCCGCGATCCGCTTCAGGAGCGGCACTACGAGCCGGGTCAACTACAGCGGGTTTCGTGTTTCGAGGACGCTTTCGCAGTAGCGAAAGCTTACCCTTTTCCTTTTATTCCTTTTACCTTCTGGGGGTCCAGGGGGCGTAGCCCCCTGGTACCGTTGAATCCATTTGGAGGCTCCAATGGCAAAGAGACCTGACGATCATTCGCGCCGGACCGGTCCGGTTCTGGAACAGACCTATCAGTTCATGCTGTGGCTCGTTCCCACGGTAGAGAAGTTCCCACGTAGTCAGAAGTTCCTGCTCGGCGACCGCATCCAGACGGCGGCGCTCGAAGTATTGGACGGGCTGATCGAGGCGACCTACACCCGACGCCGCGAAGACTTGCTGTCGCGTGTAAATCTCGGGCCATCACATTTCGCGAAACCTTGACGCCGCCCTGACCGGCGGCTTTCATGCCGTTCGGCAACAGGGGGGGCATGCGTCATGAGCAAGTTGGACAAGTGGGCGGATTATCTGCCGGCCGACGAGCTGGCGACCTACGCCAAGGGCAAGTTCGGCGAAAGGGTCGGCTTCGGCCGGCGCGCGGCGCTGCTCAATATCGACACCACCTACATGTTCGTCGATCCGGCCTATCCGCAATGCGGCGACGGCGATTCGGAATTGGTCGAGAACATCACCCGGCTCGTATCAGCGTTCCGTGAGCTTGGCCTGCCGATCTATTACAGCCGGCGCGACGATCGCAGCCACCCGGTCCGCCGCGGCATGTGGAACGACAAGCTCGGCATCGCCGACGACGCGATCTACAGCCGCGATCCGCGCGCCGACGAATGGCCGGACGCCTATGCGCCGCGCGAACAGGACGTCATCGTCTACAAGAACAAGGCGTCCTGCTTCTTCGAGACGCCGCTGGAATCCTTTCTGCGCTACGACCATATCGACACGCTGGTGATCTGCGGCATTTCGACGAGCGGCTGCGTCCGGGCGGCGGCGAACGACGCGTTTTCGCACAATTTCCGCGTCATCGTGGCCGAGGAAGCGGTCGGCGACCGCAGCGCGACGGCGCACCGCGCCAACCTGTTCGATATGGACATGAAGATGGCGGATGTCGAGCCGATGGATGGCGTCATCGCGGAATTGCGGCAGCGCTACGGATCAGGACAGGCTTCGGAATAACCGGCTTTACATTTGCAGGAGCGAACGTGCCCGACGACAGCTTGAATTTGGACGACACGAGGCGATGCTGCGGGACAGCGTGCGCAGCTTCGTGTCGCGGGAAAGCGATCTCGACCGCGCGCGCGCCGTGCGCCAGGAAGCGCTCGGCTTCGACCGCGCCGTGTGGCGCCGAATGGCGGAAAACGGCTGGTTCGGATTGCTCCAACCGGAAGACATGGGCGGTGTCGGGCTCGGCTTCGGCGAGGCGTGCGTCGTGCTGGAGGAGTTGGGCCGCGGTCTCGTCTCGGAACCGGTCGTGCCCGCTACGGTGCTGGCGGGGGCGGTATTGCGCGACGGTGACAATGCCGCGTTGCGGGCGGAGAAACTGCCGGCGCTGATCGCCGGCGAGATCATTCCGGCCCTCGCCTGGCAGGAAACCCGCAACCAATACGATCCCGAAGCGATCGAAACGTTGGCGGCACCGGATGGCGACGGCGCACGGCTCACGGGCGCGAAACGGTTCATCCCCGCGGCCGCCGGCGCGGACGCCTTCATCGTTTCGGCTAAGGGCGCGGCGGGCTTCGGGCTGTATTGGGTCGAGCGCGATGCGCAAGGGCTCGCGCTGCAGCTCGATGCGACCGTGGACGGTGTCGATTACGGGACGATCACGCTCGACGGTGCTGCCGGAACGGCCGTCGCGTCCGATGACGCCGCGGCGATCGTCACCAAGGCGGTCGACGAGGCGCGGCTCTGCGCGTCGGCCGAGCTCGTCGGCGTCATGAGCGAGGCGCTCGACATCACGCTCACCTATGTTAAGCAGCGCGAACAGTTCGGTCAGCCGATCGGCAAGTTCCAGGCGCTGCAACATCGTTTGGTCGATCTGTTCGTGCAGCAGGAATTGTCGCGCAATACGGTGGCGCAGACCGCGGCGATCTTCGATGAAACCACCGACCCGGTGCGCCGCGCCGGCGCGGTCAGCGCGGCCAAGGCGCGCTGCAGCGACGCGGGGATGCTGATCACGAAACAGGGCATCCAGCTGCATGGCGGCATCGGCTACACGGAGGAGTGCGATATCGGCCTGTTTCTCAAACGCGCGCTCGTGCTGTCGTCCTGGCTGGGCAATGCGGCCGCGCATCGTGGCCGGTTTGCCGAAAATGCACCGCTCGCGACGGCGTAGAGGAAAGGGAAAGAGAGATGACGGACCGACTCGATATGAACGCCCTCGGCGACGACGCGTTCCGCATGGAAATCCGTCGCTGGGTCGAGGCGAACTATCCCGAGGAATACCGCTTCCTGTCGCGCCGGATTCTGTCCCACGAATGCGCCGAATGGTACGGGAAGCTGTCCGAGAAGGGTTGGCTCTGCCCGCTCTGGCCGCAGGAACAGGGCGGCATGGGGCTGTCGCCGGACAAATACATCATCTATGCCGAGGAATTCGAGCGCCATGGCGTCGCCCGCATGCCGGATCAGGGCATCGTCATGGTGGGGCCCTTGCTGATGAAATACGGGAGCGAGGCGCAAAAGGAAATTCATCTGCCGAACATCATGAACGGCCAGCACATCTGGTGTCAGGGCTATTCGGAGCCGAACGCCGGGTCCGATCTCGCCAGTCTTCGCACGTCCGCGGTGCTGGACGGCGACGCATATGTCGTCAACGGGCAGAAGATCTGGACGTCGCTGGCCCATTCGGCGACCTGGATTTACATGCTGGTGCGTACCGACAAGGACGCGGCGAAGCCGCAGGAGGGGATCAGCTTCCTGCTCTGCGACCTGAAGACGCCGGGAATCACGATCCGGCCGATCCGCAACATCAAGGGCGAAGCGGAGTTCTGCGAGGTATTCCTCGACGATGTCCGCGTGCCCAAGGAAAACCTGGTCGGCGAGCCGAACAAGGGTTGGACGATGGCGAAGGCGTTGCTCGGCTTCGAGCGGATCTTCATCGGCAACCCGCGCATGCCGGGCTACGCGCTCAACCGCTTGAAGCTGCTGGCGGAGAAGGTCGGCGGCTTCGATGACGCGGCGTTCGTCGACCGCTACAACCAGCACCGTCTCGACGTGCACGATCTCGGCGCCTCGTTCGAGCGCTACGCGGCGATCGTCAAGACGGGCGGCGATCTGGGCTCCGACGTGTCGTTCCTGAAGATCTGGGCGACCGAGACCTATCAGCGCATCACCGAGGAAATGGTCGATCTGGCCGGCGATTACGGCGCCTATCGTGAGGACCTGCAACTCGGCAACGCGCATATCGACGTCATGAACCAGTTCCTCGGGTCGCGGCCGGCCTCGATCTACGGCGGTTCGAACGAAATTCAACGCAATATCATCGCCAAACGCGTACTCAATCTTTAGCGGCGGAAGGGAAAACATCCAATGGAAACCGAAATGATCAAATGCGAGGTCAGCGACCACATCGCCCTCGTCACCATGGACCACCCGCCGGTGAACGCGCAGAGCGCGCAGTTTCATCACGAGATGATGCAGACCTTCGACGGCCTCAGCGACAGGGACGACGTGCGGGTTGCGGTACTGACCGGGGCGGGCAAGATTTTCTCCGCCGGTGCGGATATCAAGGCGCGGGCCGGCCGTGGCACGGGTCCCGGTGTCGCCTGGGGCCATAACCGGACGGCGCGCGAATGTTTCCATTCCGTGATGGAATGCCGCAAGCCGGTGATCGGTGCGTTGAATGGCGCGGCGCTGGGCGCCGGTCTGGCCGTGGCCGCCTCGTGCGACATTCTTGTCGCGTCGGAAACAGCGGTACTCGGGTTGCCGGAGATCAATGTCGGGCTGCTTGGCGGCGGCCGGCACACGATGCGCCTGTTCGGCCACTCCCTGACCCGCCGCATGATGTTCACCGGATACCGCGTGCCGGCGGCCGAGCTATACCGGCTTGGAATCGTCGAGGCGGTCGTTCCGCCGGAAGAGCTTATGGAATCGGCGATGGGCTTCGCGCGCGAGATCGCGGCGAAGAGCCCGGTTGCCATCGGTCTCGCCAAGCACGCGCTCAACACCATCGAGGAAATGAGCCTGCGCGACGGCTACCGCTTCGAGCAGAACATGACGACGGAGCTGTCGCACTACGAGGATTCGGCCGAGGCCATGAAGGCGTTCCTCGAAAAGCGCGAGCCTGTCTTCAAAGGACGTTAACGACCACCGCAAGAACCGGGCCGCCGGCTCGCTTCGAACTCCGCAGAATAATCGAAATCGCGGAGGTCGCATGCTCTGTCCACTTCTCATTCTCGGTTTCGTATTGCTCTCGGCGGTGCGCGATGTCTAATTCGGGCACGTTTTCCAATCGATCGGCTTCTTCAAGGTCGTGCTGATCGCCTGCACGATCTGCAAGGCGTTATTCCACGAAAGCGTGGTGGCCCTCGATGTAACTGGCGCGGCCACGAGCCCAAACCGCCTGACGATAGGCCACCAACCGGCCGGCAGGGCAATCTCAATGATCCAGACAGAAAGTTGATGCGCAAGTTCCAAGCGCCATGAGTTCCGACACGCCAATAATATCAACGTTCGTTGTATAATGCATAAACTGTGGTTGGTGCCGATGGCAGCCAACTGGTCGTGGCGACCAATGTCGCGCAGACGCCGACGTTTGAAGCGGCCATCGCCGCGCTGTGCGATACGCTCGGACAACCCGAGACGATCCTCCGCGACGCCGGCTACGCCAGTGGTGAGGCGGTGACCAAGCTTGAAGCGCGTGGCATCGAGGTGCTGTTCGCCGTCTTGCGCTTGGATAATTAACGCCTCTACGACTTCCTGTCTCCCAAGCCTAACGCCAAGCCGTCGCGCGAACTTAAAGCCGCGCAAGCCGAGATGCACAAGACGATAAAATGCTCAAGTCAGGCAAATCCGATAGACAGCTAGCGCGTATGATCCGGCGCCGATGATTTCCGCAATTTGGTGATCGCCAAACCAACCAGTAAGACAATGATCGGGTCCGTGATGCCTGGAGACCTATCGCCGATCCATATCTGCATAACCTCGATGGCCGCAACAAAACCGATGCATATCAAGACAGCCGAAGACTGGCGAACCCTGACCTCGATCAACAGAAGCACCAGCGTGCCGAATTGGAAGCGCTTATCGGCCAGTTCCTGCGCGACGAAGACCGCGGAGCCATTCCCCAATCCCACGAACGGAATCCATTGGAACTTACTAGCGACGTCGTAGACGGTGTAAGGCTTGAGTTCTGAATGTACGATCAAGGGTGCGAGAAGCGCAGCGATCACGAGCGCCTTGTGCGAGAAGGAACGCAGGAACAGGACCCAGGTCGCTAAAGCCGCCATCGCAGCCAGCACATCCGACGCCGACACGACGTTCTTTACGATTATGACCTTCGCGAAGAACATCAGCGCCATCGCAGCGAGCAGTACATGCCAATGTTTCATGCGCAATCTTGCCTGCTCCACCAAGAATGCGACCGCCAGCCACGCGACATAATCGCTGAAAAATTCCGGACCACTAAAATGCGGACGAATGAGTAACGGTTTCAAGGCGTCCTTGAAGGACTGTAAATCAATACTGGGCACATAAGGCGCTAACTCGCTAGCGTACCAGCAGGCAATAAGAGCAATCGGTAGTATCGCGCTGGCGTCGATCGCGCGACTCAAAATCGCTTGACGGAGTGCGCTCGAAGCCAGCGGCAAAGCGCCAAATATTAGGCCGAGCATGTTCCAAAGGACGTCCCCGAGAACCGCGTTGCGCGCCGGAATGGCAAGTTGCGCGACCTGCACGCCGGCGGCGACGACGAATCCGATCAAAGAAATGAGTATGAAGTGCAGCGCTACCGATCGCCCACGCGACATCGTCAGCATTCCCAAGGCCCCGAAAGGTACAAAGAGCACAACGTTGCCAAGGACATCGCCCCGCCCACTGGCTTGCCACCACGATGCTAGAAACTTTTTGCGCTCCTGCGCCGTTACGACACTCAGGTCGAAGTCGAAAGGATACAGAGATCCGTAGATGACAAAAAATATCAATGCAATAAAGAGCAACAAAACCAATCTTCTAGGTGTTCCTGGCGTGGAACTTGTTCTCTGGTCTTCGCTTCGAACGTTCCTTGCCTATCCGGTTAACGCCCATGACCGCTACATGTAGGGTGCCGCCACTCTCCCGAGTAAAGCTCGGCATAGGTTGGAGCAGAGGTATCGCCCGGAGCTATTGTCAAAAGTTGAAGGGGCGGTAAAAAGTCGATTCCTCATGAGAGTCGGCTGGGTTATAATTGTGCATGTTTACTTTACGCGACCGACGGACTGGGGAATTGTTTGATCGCTGGTCCTATTTCGGGGACAAACGTCGGCGCCTGATGGAGCAATC
>JAKZTB010000119.1:0-5040 GCA_047517345.1 Alphaproteobacteria bacterium | reverse complement strand
TCTACAATGCCCAGTGGATCGTCGAAAAGAACGGCTACCTGAGCCCCGCTCAAGCTCGTCAGGCGTGGCACGCCGCGATCTCAATCAGGCCCGCCGCGTGAGACAAACTTGTGTCCAAGGAACCGGGTGCGCTACACAATAAGGTCACCGGCGAAGGTTGCGATTCGTTTCGAGGGGCGCGAGACGACTTATTCGACGTTTGAAAATCGTGTTGCGCGCCTTAGCGGTGCGCTGGTCGGATCGTTGGGAATCGGCGCAGGAGATCGTGTCTCTTTTCTCGGCGACAACTGCCCCGAAATATTGGAATTACTGTTCGCTTGCGCCAGAATTGGCGCGATATTCGTGCCGTTGAATGCGCGAATGACGACGGAACAGCAGGGGATATTTCTAGAAAGCGCCGAACCGAGTTGCCTTTTTGTCGACAGAAAATACCGTGATCAGGCACAGATCTGTCTCGCGAATTGGCCTGACCTGGAACTCATCGAATTTGGCGCCTCTACGGAAACTAACCCGGAAACCCAGTCTTTAGACACGTTGCTTTCGAGCGCCGAACCGATCGAATGCGGCCGGCGGTTTCCGATGTCGATCCCTGTCTTGATGGCGTACACCTCCGGAACAACCGGAAATCCCAAGGGAGCCTTGCTCAGCCAAGAGGCGCTTTATTACAGCGCGATGAATTCGATACGAATGTTCGAGATGACCAGCCAGGACGAAATCCTGACCCTTATTCCCATGTATCACATCGGCGGATTGAGCATACAGTCGGTGCCGGCCATTCAGATGGGTGCGACGGTTACAATTCATCGGGAATTGAACCCTGCCCTCGCTTTACGCGATATCGAAAGGTTTAGGGTCACGCTTCTCGTCGCCCGGCCGGTGGTCTCGCGCGCGCTTTCATCGCATCCAGATTGGGACAATACCGACATTTCCAGACTCCGGTCGCTTGCCTGCGGTTCCTCACGGGTTCCGCTCGATTCAATGGCGCCTTGGTTCGCGCGCGGCGTTCAGGTTCAGCAAATCTACGGGATGACCGAGGCACTCCCGCCGGTCATCGCCACGTCGCTACAAGATGCGCGGCGTAAAGCCGGTTCTATCGGATTGCCCGCCGCGCATGTCGAAGCCAGGGTCGTCGGCAAAAAAAATTTTCAAGACGTTCGGCCTGGAGAACGTGGCGAAATCGTGTTGCGCGGTAAATGCCTCTTCAGCGAATACTGGCGAAACCGTAGTACCACGCGAGAAACCTTCCGCGACGGCTGGTTTCTGACGGGCGACGTGGGTCACCAGGACGACGACGGCTACTTCTACGTCGACGACCGCATCAAGGATATCGTCATCGTCGACTCGTCTAACGTTTATCCGGCGGACGGTGAACGGATACTTGCAGAATGCGAAGCGATCGAGGAAGCCGCCATTGTCGGCCGCCCGGATCCGTATCTCGGCGAATCATTGGTTGCCTGCGTTGTTTTGAAAGAAGGTCATAAGATGAATTCGCGCGAGCTTAGGGCCTTGTTCAACGGCCGTCTGGCGCCCTACCAGCATCCCCATCATGTAATGTTTTTCGACTCGATCCCGCGTACCGCCCTCGGGAAAATTCAAAAAAACGCGTTGCGCCAGATCGTCAGACGCTGAAGCAAATGCTGAGATAGCGGCGAATTACACCATATATTGAGAATTTGGTTAGAAGGTCGACTAAATCTAGTTGACGACGAACGGCGCAGGTTGCTACAAAGCGGGCGCTCAAGTGCATGGATGCGGGGTCCACATCGCACTGACACAGTGTGAGGCCCGGTGCGAGGAAAGGCGAAAGCCATGAATTGCACCGGGCCGCCGCAATTTTCAGACAGAAATTCTAAAATTTTGAAGGCTTAACTTGTCGCAGGCCCCAAAACGGAAAGAGCGCCAGGTGCGCGGACGCGGGGTCCATCGCCCGTGCCCCGAAGGACACGCCTGACGCCTTCCGAGCAAATGTTCCGAAGAACATTCCGCTCTAAGGACCTCTCCACCCGAAGGCTTCCCGATCCTCAGGATCCGTTCTACCCGAAGGCTTCCCGTTTCCCCGGCCTAACCCTCCCGAAGGTGGGCCGACCTCCGATCCGTTCTTCCCGAAGGCTTCCCGGCTCGGGCGGCCTCTCCGTCCGAAGACTTCAAAACCGCAAGAACATATTCCGAAATTGTTCGGCTGCAAGCAATAAAAACTTGATAAAATTGTTGTTTTTCAGGGGATTAAACGGTAAATCCTCCACAAACTGTCAACCGTTTATCCACAGAGTTTTACGCATTTCTAACAACCGTTCGATCGTTCGCCACATCGCGATCGGCATCCGCACGACAAAATTGATTGGAATCAGATTGTTGCGCAGGTAACGGTTTTGAAGGTTACGTCACGGACGATCGAATTGCGGGAACCGGCGCGGCGCCAACCCGGCGTGAAACCACGTAATAAAACTCACGATATCGTAGACCGGAAGATTGACATGTGCCGCGAGCGCATTCGAAAAAGGCCCCATATTCGTACATTCCAGTACGATCGCACCGATATCGTCGAATTCCCTGATCAAGGCGTCACCAGCGTCCAGGATATCCTGTTCCGCCGCCGCGGGATCGAGTTCAAGTTCGTCACCGACGATCGCACGCGTGAACTCCGAACCGCCTTCCGTACCGACAACGGGTGTCGACGGATCGACGCCGGCTTTTTCAAGATGCTCTTGCGTTAAGGATTCCGAGCTGATGGTGATGATGCCGGCCCGTTTACCGGGTGGCAGCAGGCGTTGGACAAACGGTGTCTGCATGAGGCTCGACGTCGCGACCGGGACGCCGGCATGGGCAGCGAGTTCCACCTGGAACAGCGACAGGAAGCCACAGGTCGTCGTAATCCCGTCGGCGCCGAGGGAGACCAGCTCGCCCGCCGCTTCCTTGAACGCCTCGAGTAAGCCTTCGCCCCTATGCCGCACGACGCGCTCCGACGACGCGCCGGGTACGACTTTATAGAGCACCGGAAACGGCCAAGTCTGCGCATTGCCCACGTCGCCGGGTATCCGCGGAAACCGGGTTTCCAGCATCAGTATGCCCAGTCTGGCGCCGTACACCGACTTCCCGCCGGCCGCGATTGCCATATCTCGTTCCGCCACCGCGCTATTCCTTTCGTATTTCGCCACGGCGAGATTGCGCCGACGGACGTCTCGAAACAACGAAAAAGGCCGCCCCCGAAGGAACGGCCTTTCCCGAATACATTTTTGGACTGAACTTAGAAGTCCATGCCACCCATGTCGGGGGCGCCGCCCGGCATACCGCCGGCCGCATTCTTCTCCGGCTTGTCGGCAACCATGGCTTCCGTGGTGATCAGAAGGGCGGCAACCGACGCCGCGTCCTGAAGCGCCGCGCGCACGACCTTGGTGGGATCGATGATGCCATTCTTGATCATGTCGCAATACTTGCCCTTCTGCGCATCGAAGCCCCAGTTAGCATCCTTGTTCTCAAGAAGCTTACCGGCAACGACCGCACCGTCTTTACCGGCATTTTCGGCAATTTGACGGGCCGGAACCTGCAGCGCCTTCCGCACGATGTTGATACCAACACGCTGGTCTTCGTTGCCCGGCGTGACCTTGTCGAGCGCTTTGATCGAACGCAGAAGCGCCACGCCGCCACCGGCGACGACGCTTTCTTCGACGGCCGCGCGGGTCGAATTCATGGCGTCCTCGACACGGTCCTTGCGCTCCTTGACCTCGACCTCGGTCGCACCGCCGACGCGGATAACCGCAACGCCACCGGCAAGCTTGGCAAGCCGTTCCTGAAGTTTTTCACGGTCGTAGTCGGACGTCGTCTCCTCGACCTGCGCTCTGATCTGCTCGCAGCGCGCTTGGATGTCTTTCTTCTTGTCGCTGCCATCGACGACAGTGGTGTTGTCCTTGTCGATGTCGACCCGCTTGGCGCGGCCCAACATATCCAACGTAACGTTCTCGAGCTTGATGCCGAGATCTTCGGAAACGACCTGTCCGCCAGTTAGAACGGCGATGTCGGCCAGCATGGCCTTACGGCGATCGCCGAAGTCCGGGGCCTTGACGGCCGCGACCTTGAGGCCGCCGCGCAGGCGGTTGACGACGAGCGTGGCCAGCGCC
Organism: Alphaproteobacteria bacterium; assembly: GCA_047517345.1. Taxonomy (GTDB): domain Bacteria; phylum Pseudomonadota; class Alphaproteobacteria; order UBA8366. Next base: position 925 of record JAKZTB010000119.1, on the reverse strand, counting down.
TCGCCCTCGACATCTTCGGAGATGATCAGGAGCGGTTTGCCGGACTGCACGACCGCCTCAAGCAGCGGCGGCATCGACTGCAGACCGGACAGCTTGGTCTCGTGGATCAGGATGTACGGATCTTCGAGTTCGACTTTCATCTTCTCCGCATTGGTCACGAAATACGGCGAAAGATAGCCGCGGTCGAACTGCATGCCCTCGACGACCTCAAGTTCGGTATCAAGCGACTTGGCTTCCTCGACGGTGATGACGCCGGCGTTGCCGACCGTATCCATCGCCTTGGCAAGCATATCGCCCACCTCGGTGTCGCCGTTGGCCGAAATCGAGCCGACTTGGGCTATTTCGCTGTTCGTGGTGATCTTCTTCGAACGCTTCGCCAAGTCCTTAACCACCGCGTCGACGGCAGCTTCGACACCGCGGCGCAAATCCATCGGGTTCATGCCGGCCGCAACCGCGCGCGATCCCTCACGCACGATCGCCTGCGCCAGGATGGTCGCCGTCGTGGTACCGTCGCCGGCGATGTCGTTCGTCTTCGCAGCGACTTCGCGCACCATCTGCGCGCCCATGTTCTCGAATTTGTCGCTCAGTTCAATTTCCTTCGCGACCGTCACACCGTCCTTGGTGATGCGCGGGGCGCCGAAGGCCTTGTCGAGCAAAACATTGCGCCCCTTAGGGCCGAGCGTCACCTTGACGGCGTCGTTCAGAATATCGATGCCGCGCAACATCTTGTCGCGGGCTTCCGTTGAAAATTTGACTTCCTTGGCAGCCATTCGTTCGTTCCTCTTTCCTTGCCTATCCGGTTAACGCCCATGACCGCTACATGTAGGGTGCCGCCACTCTCCCGAGTAAAGCTCGGCATAGGTTGGAGCAGAGGTGTCGCCTGCGATGCCGAGCAATGAGCGGAAGGCGTTGAACGGGTAGAACC
>JAKZTB010000118.1:0-7026 GCA_047517345.1 Alphaproteobacteria bacterium | reverse complement strand
TGAGGCGTTGGTGGCGTGTGCCGGCGTCACCCTCAATGCGGTCGCGACGGCGCTCGATCTGAAGGTTCGGGACGCCAGGATCACGGCGGAGGGCGACCTCGACTTCAAGGGTACGCTCGGCGTCGAGAAGCAAGCGCCGGTCGGCTTCCGCGATATCCGTTTGGCCTTCGATATCGACGGCGATCTGACGGACGACGAGTTGGCGACCTTGCTGAAGCTCACTGAACGCTATTGCGTCGTCTATCAGACGCTTAAGGCCGCACCGCCAGTTGCGGTAACCGCAAACGCCGTTTGACGAGTGCGTGTCGCCTACCGATGGCGTTCAATCAGGCCTGCGAAAGAGCAATTCCTCACTGCACGCGGACCTGCGTTCAGTCGGCAATGTCCGCTTGTCGAGTAGTTGGGCGCGACGGTACTGTCGCCGATAGCGTCAATAAAAATCGAACGGGGTGAATTCATGGCAGGGTCGGTCGCGGCGTGTCCGGGGGTCTTTCTGCGCTACGATCCGGTGGCCGCATCGGTCCCGGTGCTCGTCGACGTCTCGCGGAGCGGGCGCGAATATCCGCACGATTTCCGCTCGCCGATCCCGTTTTCGGTCCTGCACGACAACGTTTCGATGTATGTCGAGGAACTGTGCGGCAAGGCCCCGGAATTCGGCGCGACCATGCTCTACGCCTGCTTTCCCAACACCTACGTCGACACCAATCGCAGTGCCGCGGATATCGACGAGCGTCAGATCGAGGGTTCGTGGCCGGGCCCGATCGAGCAGAGCGATTTCACCGAACGCGGCCTTGGCCTGATAAAGCGCCTATCGCGCTACGGCGAGGACATGCAGGAGCGAAAGCTGACCGTCGCAGAGGTCCAGGCGCGGCTCGACACATACCACGAGCCCTACCATCGGGAACTGGCGCGCATTCTAAGCCAAATGAAGGCGGCGCACGGCCGCGCGGTTCAGGTCTCGTGCCATTGCATGTCCGCGGTCGGCGCACCGACCCATGCCGATCCGGGCGAAGCGCGGGCCGACTTCAATCTCGGCGATTGTCATGGGACGACCTGCACGCCGGATTTTCTGCACCTCGTTACCAAGACGCTCGAAGAGCTGGGCCATTCGGTCAGCATCAACTTCCCCTACTACGGCGGCTATCTCACGCGGCGGCACGGCGATCCCGCGGGGGGCATCGAGAGCCTCTTCGTTGAAATCAACAAGCGGCTGTTCATCGACACCGAGACTTTCAAACCGACGGAAGGCTTTTCGGCGGTCAAGGCGACGATGAACCGTGTGATCGAAGAGATTTGCCGCTATACGGCCGCATAACGTCCGCGCGGCAAAAAATTGGTCAGGCCTTGAATTTTGAAAACAGCACTACTGCCATGCCAGATTGTCGCTCGTCGAGAAATCGGGGGCGGCGCCTTATGTCGCCGCGCCGCAAGAGCGCTGCCGTGCGGGTTTAGGGGTCAAGTCTTGGATCGTGAATTCGCCTTTGCTTTCTTGAATTAGGATAGGCAATATTTTTAAAAATTCACACTTCAAGATTTGACCCTGTTTCTCTAGGGGTCAAGTCGCGCCGCAAGAGCGCTGCCGTGCGCGCGGAGGAGGGGTCAGGTCTTGCAATCCGACATTTCGGCGCCGGTGCCGCTTCATAGGCACGAATGCATGATTGCAAGACCTGACCCTGTAGCTTGTGTTGACATAGCCCAAGTCTAGCCACTGTAGCACGTCGAATCCTAGACTGAGAATTGATTAAACGACTTATGATAATCGGAGTCAGTAATCTGAATCGGCCCGGCGCGCTTCTTGTTGCGAGGGGTGGGAAATGGCAACCTGATCCCTGTGCCAACCCAAGAAGAGGAGCAAATCATGACCGCCCAAGGCGCTGAACTCACGCTTGCGGATCTGGACTACATCAACGAAGCCTATCATTTGCGCGATGTAGACGCCATTGTCGACACCTTCACCGACGACGCGGTTTTCATGATCTCTCGGGGCACCGAGCCCTGGGGCACGAAATACGAAGGCAAGGATCAGATCCGCAAACTGTTCGAGAAGCGGTTCTCAAGCAAAAGAAACATGCGTTGGGAGCATCAGCGCAAATGGATCTGCGGCGACCGCGTCGTGCTGCAATTCATCGTCGTCGCGACCTTGGACAGCGGTGAGGAAGTCCGACTGCACGGCTGCGATCTGATGCAGATGCGCGGCAACAAGGTCGCGGTCAAGGATACTTATTGGAAATCTCACGAACCGCCGCTCTAAAGTGTCGGAATTTCGCAAGCCTCGTAGCACGAAAACCGCGCTGTTTGGCGGCGTTGGCGGGTACTGCGTCAGGGTTTGCATTACGACAGCAGCTCGATATCGGCCAGTAGCGATTGACAGCGGCGATTAGACAACCTGACCCTAAAACTTCTGATGCAAGATAAACGCGCCGATATCACTCAGGCTCGGAGGCGTCTTTCTTTTCGGCCACCTCATCACTTTGCGGAGTTTCTTTGCCCGTTTCCAATTCTTGTGCGGATTTAATGGCGGGGAAATGAGTAGGACGTTGAGCAGCGTTAGCTTCAAGGGCAGATGTGATACGCGAGAATATGCGAGAGACAATGCCAGTCACGACGACCTCCTAGCGTAATCGGCGGAAATCAGGGTCGGGTCCCGTAATCTTACATTTCCGTGCCTGTGCCGCTTCATAGGTGCGGGTGTATGATTACGAAACTAAACCCTACATTCCCTAATCGATCTTTTCGAGTTTGAGCGGCGCGCCATCGCCGCCGGCGAGGCGGCGTTTGTAGTGGCGGGCATAGCGCTGCACGTCGTAGATCTGCCAGGCCTCAGCCAGGTCGTGTTCCGCGATACCGGTTACCTTCTCGATCTCGGCGGCGGAAAGCACCGGCTCTTTCGAGAACTTGATAACCCAACAAAGCGCTTTCCAGCCGGTTTTGCTGTCGAGGTCGGGCGCGCCCTCGACCAACCCGCCGCCTTGGGGCGCGCCTGTGACTTCGACACCGTTCCAGAAGGCGACGCGGCCGCGGATGACGGCGGCCTGGGAATAGGGCTCGACATACTGCCAAGCGGCACTCGCATTGGTCTCGCCGCCGACGGTGACGTCGAAATAGGTGGCGATCCCTTTCCAGTGGCAATAGGTGGCGCGCGTCTCCCTGTCCTCTGTAAGACATCCTGGCTTGACAGCGCTCAACGGAATATAGGCATTGCCTTCAACAACCGCGATATCGTCGCTCTCGGTGATGGTGACCCCGTTCCAGGTTGCTTTGGCCATGATGGACTCTCCCTAGGTCATTTTTTCTCAAGTGCCCTTGAATGCCGCATCGGCGCTGCAACAAATTTGGCGCCGACATTGACGCCGCCCGCCCCTAGTTCCCGCTCGACGGCGCCGGCCCGTCATACTCGAACAATGCCTCGTTCAGGGGCACATCGAAGATCGGGTTGATGAGGGTGGTGTCGGTCAGGTTTCCTTGCGCGTCAATGACCTGCCATTTTCGCAATTGCAGCGGCGCATCGGTGAAAATCATCATGACCCGGCCCGCATCCGGCTCCTCGACCTGTTCGAGCTCGACGCGAAAAACCTTGTTGGCGCTTTGGAAGGACGCAATGCGAATCTTTCCGCTGAACCGGATATCCTTCTTCACGATGAAATAGGCCGGGGTCTTGTCGACCGGCAGATAGGTCGCTTCCTCGAGCTCCTTGTCGACATAGATGAACCATTTGCCATGCGTGATAATCAGGTAGGGATCCGGCGGGTCGTACTCGAAGCGCAGCTTGCCCGGGCGCTGCAGATACATCGTCCCTTCGGAATGGCTGCCGTCCGGGTTGGCCTGGACGAAGCGGCTTTGCATCGTGCCCAGATCGTTCAGATAGGTCTCGATGCGCGACAGGTCGGCGCGGTCGGCATCGCTCAGGGCAATAAGATTCTGCGCCGATGCCGGGAATGCCGCGATCAGCAGCAGCAGCGCGGCCGCGCAGGACCGGGCCCTAAGCAGCGCTGCTGTGGTCCCCGACCAGAACCTCTCGCTTGCCGACATGATTGGCCTGGCTGACAACGCCTTCCTTCTCCATCGTCTCGATAATACGGGCGGCGCGGTTATAGCCGATTTGCAGGTGCCGTTGAATAAAGCTCGTCGACGCCTTCCCTTCGCGCGCCACCAGCGCGACGGCGCGGTCGTACAGCTCGTCGCCGGTTTTTTCCGGTTCGTCGTATCCGCCAATGCCACCGCCCATGGTTTCGTCGGTTATCGCCTCTATATAGGCAGGCTCGCCCTGCGATTTAAGGAAGCGGACGACAGATTCGACTTCCATGTCGTGGACGAAGGGGCCATGGACGCGCGTGACCCTCCCGCCGCCGGCCATATACAGCATATCGCCTTGGCCAAGCAGTTGTTCGGCGCCCTGCTCGCCGAGGATCGTCCGGCTGTCGACCTTGGAGGTGACCTGGAAGCTGATCCGGGTCGGGAAGTTCGCCTTGATGGTGCCCGTGACGACGTCGACCGACGGGCGTTGGGTCGCCATGATCAGATGGATGCCGGCGGCGCGCGCCATCTGCGCAAGGCGCTGGATCGAACCTTCGACATCCTTGCCGGCGACCATCATCAGGTCGGCCATTTCGTCGACGACGACGACGATCAACGGCAATGAAGAAAGATCGAGCGGCTGTTCCTCGATGATCGGCTTGCCGGTTTCCGGATCGAAACCGGTCTGGACCTTGCGCGTCAAAACTTCGCCCGACTTGCGCGCCTCCGCGACGCGCTTGTTGTAGCCCTCGATATTGCGCACGCCGAGTTTGGACATCGACCGGTAGCGCGATTCCATTTCCTGGACGGTCCATTTCAGGGCGACGATCGCCCGTTTCGGCTCGGTCACCACGGGCGCGATGAGATGCGGGATATCGTCGTAGATCGACAATTCGAGCATCTTCGGATCGATCATGATGAACTTGCAGTCTTCCGGCGACAGCCGGTAGAGCAGCGACAGGATCATCGCGTTGAGCGCGACGGACTTGCCCGATCCGGTGGTGCCGGCGATCAGAAGGTGCGGCATGCGGGCGAGGTCGATTATGACGGGCAGACCGCCGATGTCCTTGCCCGCCACCAGGGGGAGTTTCGCGCGCGACTCCTCGAAGTCGCTCGACGCCAGAAGTTCGCGTAAATAGACCGTTTCGCGCCGCGCATTCGGCAGCTCGATTCCGATCACGCTGCGGCCCGGTACGGTGGCGATGCGGACGGAAATCGCGCTCATCGACCTGGCGATATCGTCGGACAGTCCGATGACGCGGCTTGTCTTGGTGCCGGGCGCGGGTTCCAGCTCGTACAACGTGACAACGGGCCCGGGCCGGACCTTCATGATCTCGCCGCGAACGCCGAAATCTTCCAATACGCCGATCAGCAGCCGCGCATTCTGCTGCAGCGATTCCTCGTTTAAGACGTTCGCGCCGCCGACGATTGCCGGCGGATTGTCGAGCAGGTCGAGCGGCGGCAACAGTCTTTCGCCTTTCGGCCGGTTGAGCTTCAGGCTGCGCTGACGTTCCGACGCTTTCTTGCCGGGCGTGGCCGTTGGCTTTTTCGGCTGAACGAGATCCGCCTTGACCGGCCGCGGCTGCAGGTTGGGTTCCAGCACCGGTTCGATTCGCTCCGTCGGTGTCGAGAGTTTTCTACCGGTTGCGCTTAGGAAACCCCGGACTGACTCGCGAGCCCGCTCCACATACTGTCCCGCGCCGCGGGCCGTCCCGACCAGACCGACAGTCCGCCGCGCGCCGCTGCGCCATTCGCTGCCGCTGAAGCCGATGACGTACAGCAATACCATAGCCGCGAGCAGCCCCGAGACGAGACAGACGATCGTGATGTCGACCGTAACGGCCGCATTCTGCCCGACAGCGACCACACCGTGCAGGGCCCAGCCACCGACGTATCCCCCGAGGCCGGAACCGAGCGGCCATGATTCCGGTGTCCGCAGCGCCGCCAGTGCGATCGCTGCCGTCAAAATACCGATGGGCAGCAATGCGAGACGCAGCCAGGGTTTCCGAAGCTTGTGTTCCTTCCAAAGCCGCCAGCCCCAGCCGACCGCGACCGGCGCCAGCAACGCGCCGCTAAGACCGAGCGTTTGCAACACGATATCGCTGATATGGGCGCCGGCGTAGCCGAGCAGGTTCTGCGCCGGGGATCCCGTCGCGGTATTCAGGGAGGGGTCGGTGGGATGGTAGGTGGCGAGCGCCGTCAGCAGCGCTATGGCGACGGCGATCAACGCGAGACCCAACGCTTCCAACGATTTTTCGCGCAAGAACTGTTCCGCGCCGGCGGGCAAAAATGCCGTCTTCTTGCGTGTCGCCATGTTCAGCTCCTTCCGTTCGTCACGCGCCCAAATAACGGGCAATGCGCGTCAATCCTTCCTCTGCATCGTCCAGGCCGTGCACGAGCGCCACTCTGATATAGGGTTTCCCCGGGTTCTCGCCGGTCGCCGTGTCGGGATATGCGAAAAAAGCGCCGGGGATTGTCTTTACCGCATGGTCGCGCCACAGGTCGCGGGCGGCGGCTTCTCCGTCGCCGACATCGAGCCATAAAAAGAACCCGGCGGGCGGTTTGTAGAACCCGGTGCGGTTACCGAGGATGCGCTCGGCCATGTCGAACAGGGCGCGGTAATGCTCGCGGGTTTCCGCCGCGTGCGCGTCGTCGCGCCACAGCGCGGTGCTTGCCGCCAGGATCGGCAGCGGGATGACCGCGCCGCCGGTGCTGCGCAACATGGCGAAGGCGTCCATGAAATCGGCCGGCCCGACGACGAAGCCGGAGCGCAGGCCGGCGCCGTTCGACCGTTTCGACAGGGAGTGGAAGACCGCGACGTTGTCGAGCGCGCCACCGAGCTTGGCACAGACTTCCAGCGCGCCGGTCGGCGGATCGCCGCGGTAGATTTCCGTATAGCATTCGTCGAAACCGACGATGAAATCGTAACGCCGCGCCTGGACGATGAGCCGCGCCAGATACTCGTGGTCGGCGACGGTGCCCTGCGGGTTGGACGGGTTGCACAGATAGACC
>JAKZTB010000117.1:0-7903 GCA_047517345.1 Alphaproteobacteria bacterium | reverse complement strand
ACACCGGAGCTCAATGCTGTCGTAGTCGTCCCGAAGAGCAATGCATACTGACATGGCGAATCTCCTTCGCCAGCCTTGAATCACATCCAGCCCAAAAAGGGAATCCCTTGCGAGTCAGAATTTTGCGCCGTTGGTATTAGACCGTCCCGAAGCCTTGGCCGCCGAATAGCGATGGGGAAACCGCCGCCGCGAAGCTGGGTCATGAAGTCGTGGAGCAGAAACTGAAAGAGCCGATTCAGATACGCATGGGCGGATACGGTCCGCCGGATACCGCGTTCAGCAAGGGCCTGAAATTCATCGGCGACCGCATGCAATCGCGGTTCGGTGACGCCGTCGAAGTCAAATATGTCCGGAACATCATGGATCTCGGCTATCGCGGCGAGGATATCCTGTGGCTGGTCGAATACGGGTTGCTGACCCTCGGCTATCAGTCCAGCAGCTACCTGACCGACCGGGTGCCGGAACTGTGTTTTGTCGACCTACCGTTCCTGTTTTCGGACAACCTTCAGGCCAGAGCCGCTATCGACGGCGCCTTGGGTCGTCATCTGACGAAACACATTGAGGCGCGGGTCAACTATCGAATTCTGGGTTATTTCGAAAACGGGTTCCGGCAAATTTCGAACCGCATCCGGCCGGTTCGCACGCCGATCGACCTGGCAGGGATGAAAATCCGCGTCCTGCCCAGCGACGTGCAGGCCCGGACGTTCCAGCTGCTGGGAGCCGAGCCGCAGAAAATGGATATGTCGGAGGCGATCGCGGGCATCGTCGACGGCAACCTGGACGCCCAGGAAAACCCGCTGGCGAATACGGTCACCTATGGCGCTCACCGGCACCACCGCTACCACACGCTGTCGAACCACTTCTATATCTCGCGACCGATCTCCGCCCACTGCGATACCGTCGACGCCCGGCCGGAAGAGGTGAAAGCGGCACTGTACGACGCCGCCAGGGACGCGGTCGCGATGCAGCGCGGCCTTTCCGAACAAGAAGCCATCGATGCGAGAAAGGCGATCGAGGACGAAGGCTGCGAGATCGTGGAACTTACCGCGGAGGAACATGACGCTTTCGTACAGGCGGTCAAACCGCAGCATGACGACGCGCGCGGAATGTTCAGCGATGAAATCTTCGAATTCGCGGGCCTTTAACCTGCACTCGCAATAAATCCGAGAACCGCCCTAAAATATCCCCGCATCCAGCCCCGCCGCCATCAGCATGCCTGCCTCCTCGCACTGGCCGACGAAAGCCTCGTCGAAGTCGCCGCGGCAGATCAACGGCTCCTGCACCGCCTTCCAACGCAGCCCGGTGACGATAGTCTCGACGCCACGCCGCGTACCGGTGCCGTCGTGCCCAGCGCGGACGATCAGCAGGTAGGAGAGGCCTTGTTTCTCCTCCAGCACCTGATAGTAGGTGCGGTCGAAGAAATCCTTCAGCGCGCCGCTCATATAGCCGAGGTTTTCCGTCGTGAAGAGGATGATTGCGTGCGCCGCGAGCACGTCCACCGGTCCCGTCTCGAACGGGGACTGGACCATCGCCTCGACCGTGTCGCTTTCCGCCGCCGCGACGCCGGCCGCGATGGCGTCGCGCAGCCGCTCCGTATTCGGCGACGGTGCGTGGGCGACGATGAGGAGGCGCTTGCTCATGGGACCGGAATTTGGTTCTGCCGCATTGTTCTGTAAAATAGGCCGCAATCCCGCGTTTCGAAATAGGTCATTGGCCGAAACGGGCCCTCGCATGTGTCGAACGCAGGCGATTGGACCAGTTTGTTGGCGGAACGAAAACCGTAAAACCCCGCATCCGTGCGGGATCTAGGAGGATTGTGCAGTGGCTGAAAACGGCAGAGCGGCGCTGAGCGGCGTGCGCGTACTTGATCTCACCCAATTCGAAGCGGGGCCTTCCTGCACCGAGGCCATGGCCTGGCTCGGCGCCGACGTGGTCAAGGTGGAGAACCCCAGCCGCGGCGACCCCGGACGGCTCGCGGCGTCGGAGGACGGCAAGACGGACGCCCATTATTTCCTGGTTTTCAACGCCAACAAGAAGAGCGTGACCGTCAACCTCAAGACCGAGGAAGGGCTCGATCTGGTCAAGAAAATGGCCGCCGAGGCGGACGTAATGATAGAAAACTTCGCGCCCGGCGCCATCGAACGGCTCGGTCTCGGTTACGAGGTGATCAAGGAGATCAACCCGAACATCATCTACACTCAGATCAAGGGCTTCGCCGTCGGCAGCCCGTACGAGAAGTTCCTCAGCTTCGACATGATCGCGCAGGCCGCGGGCGGCATCATGAGCATCACCGGCGAGCCGGACGGCATGCCCTTGAAGCCGGGCCCGACCATAGGCGACACGGGTACCGGCATGCTGGCCGCGATCAGCATCCTGGGCGCGCTGTACCAGCGCAAGGAAACCGGAGAGGGCCAGCACATCCAGCTCGCGATGCAGGACGCGATGCTGCAATATTCCCGCATCGCCTACTCGACCATGGCGGCGAGCGGCAAGCCGGCGCACCGCTCCGGCGCCGGCACGATCACCGGCGGCAACGCGCCGATGGGCCTCTACAAATGCAAGCCGGGCGGGCTCAACGACTACGTTTACGTCTATGTGACGCGCGCCAACAATTCGCATTGGCACCGCCTGCTCAAGGTCATGGACCGCGAAGACCTGATCGACGACGAACGCTACGACTCGCCGAAGAAGCGGGCCGGAAGGCGCGAGGAGGTCGACGCCATCGTCAAACCCTGGGCGGCGGCGCGGACGAAGCAGGAAGCGATGGCCGCACTGGGCGAAGCCGGCGTGCCGACCGGCGCGGTCTACGATACCCAGGAGCTGCAAGACAATCCGGACTTCGAGGCGCGCGGCATATTCCAGCGCATCGAGCACCCGACCCGCGGCGACTTCAAGATGGCGGGCTGGCCGGCCAAGATGTCCGGCAGCAACGTGCCGGTCGCCCCGGCGCCCCTGCTGGGCGAGCACAACGAAGCGGTGCTCGGCGACTGGCTCGGCATGTCCGAGAAGGATGTCGCGGCGCTGAGGGAACGCGGCTCGATTTAGGGTGCGGCAGCGGGCGGTTCCGACACGCACCGCCCGCCGCAAACGCCTCCGATCATTCCTGACTCGATTGGGTCGATCGTTGCCTCCTACCCGACCGACCGGTCGACCATGACGTCGAGCAGCACGGGACCGCCGCTGGCGATCGCCTTGTCGAGGGCGGGCCGGATCGCGGCGGGATCCTCGACCCGCTCCGCCGTCATGCCGAGCGAATGCGCCAATCCGACGAAATCGATTTCCGGATCCTCGAAATCCATGCCGATGAAATTGTCGTTGCCATGAAAGCTTAGCAGCCGCTGCTTGATGATGCGGTAGCCCTTGTTGTTGGCGATGACATAGGTGATCGGCAGCTTCAGGTGGGCCGCAGTCCACAGCGCCTGCACCGAATACATCGCGCTGCCGTCGCCGATCACCGACACCAGCGGCCGCTCCGGTTGCGCCAGCGAGATGCCGACCGACGCGGCGATGGCCCAGCCTCTGCCGCCGCTGGCCAGCCCGTGGTAGCTGTAGCTGTCGCGAAAGGGCAGCAGGTCGAGCAGCCGGTTCGCCGTCGTCAGCCCTTCATTGACCACCATCGCATTGTCCGGCAGCGCATCGACGATCTGCATCATCAGCCAGTCGCCGGCGATCGGCGCGGTATCGGACAGGCCCGCGATCTTCTCGCGCAGCACAGCGTTTTTGGAGGTCCAATTCTGCGGCGCGATAGCCTTAAGGCGCGCCTCGGCCCGGTCGCGATGCGCCGCACCGCCCGCTTCGTTCAGGACCGGGATGAGGGCGCGCAGGGTCTCCTTCACGTCGGCGCGCACCGCCGTTTCCGTCGGATAGTTCTTGCCGATTTCCCAATCGTCCAGCCCGATGTGCATGATCGCCATGTCCTGCGGCATCGCGTCGACCGGGTCCCAGACCGACATGCGCAGCACGTCCGCGCCGACGAAGACCAGCAGATCGTAGGGCTCGAGCACGCCGCGCACTTGCTTCTGGTCGCGCGACAGCGCGCCCATGAAGGCGCGGTGCTCGGAGGGGAAATGCGCGCTATAGGGGATCGTCTGCTGGTAAGCTGGCGCGCCCAGCGCGTCCGTGAACTGGGCGATCTCCTGGAACGCGTCCGTGGTGACGATCTCCGGCCCGGCGACGATTGCAGGGTTTTGCGCCTCCAGCAGCCGCGCGGCGATTTTGGCGAGCGCCTCGTCGGTCGGTCGCATCGCGGTGTCGACGCGTGTGGCGTGGCCGAGCTCGATGCCCGCCTCCTCGTTCAGGATATCGCCCGGTAGGGAAATAAACACGGGCCCGGTGGGTGCCGTCGTGGCGACCTTGGCCGCACGGTGGATGATGCGCGGCAGGTCCTCCAACCGGTTGACCTCGACCGCCCATTTGACCAGGGGTGCGGCCATCGGCACCAGGGAATCGTACAGCAGCGGTTCGGTCAGCCCGTGCCCCTGCTCCTGCTGGCCCGCCGTCAGGATCATCGGCGTGCCCGTGAACTTGGCGTTGAACAGCGAGCCCAGCGCGTTCCCCAAGCCCGGTGCAACATGCACGTTGCAGGCGACCAGTTCTCCCGACGCGCGCGAATAGCCATCCGCCATCGCGACGACCAGCGATTCCTGCAGCGCGAGGACGAATTTGAGGTCCGGATGATCGGTCAGCGCATGCATGATCGGCAGTTCCGTCGTGCCCGGATTGCCGAACAGATGGGTGATGCCCTCGTCCTTGAGGAGCGCGAGGAAAGCCGAGCGACCGGTAATGCGGTTTTTGGAGGTCATGGAAGTTCCTTGGCGGGATTCGGGGGCACCACAAGCAATATCGCCGCACGCCCGCGCTGTCGAGCCGTCCACGGCGCCAATATTGGCCGCCATCGCCCAATTCAACATCCTTGATTTCGTATCCGGGATACGCTAAATTCAACGTATCCCGGATACGCTAGGCGCCATGAGTGTTCGCGAACGAATTCAACGCTATAGACAAACCGGCGCCGCGGCCGGCCTGGTGAGGGTCGAAGTGTTGGTTCCGCCGGAGTCCCGCGACCAGATTCTCACCTTGGCGGCGCGTTTGCGCGGCGAACACCGCCTTTCGAAGGCCCGCCGCAGGGTCAACGCCGAACGGGTCAACGACCGCGCCAAATTGATGATCCATCGCCTGCTGGCGCGGCGCATCGCATCTAATCCAGGGATTGTCGACCAGGCGAGGACTATGGTTTCGCGCGCGCGGGCCGAGGGCGCGACCGATAAGAATCTCGACGAGTGGCAGGAATTGCTTGCACGCGACCCGGTCGAGGTTCGACGGATCCTCACCGAGCGGTCGGACAGGATGGATCGCTTGCGCATCAGTTCCCCGCTCGCCCTGTTAGCCGGTGTCGAAGATCCGCAACTCCGCAGACGGATATGGCGCAAGGCCCGCCAAGGGATAGCCCTGCGTGCCTCGTGAATTTACGCTTTCCAGAGAACGGACGGTCGACGATCTGCACCGCGCCGTTCGCGTCATCAGCCGTCATTTCGAAACCGATTCCGTATTTATCATCGGAAGCCAATCGATCCTATTGGACCATCCCGACGCACCGGCCATCATGAGGACGTCGGGCGAAATAGACGCCTATCCAGGTAACTTCGCCGAATGGGAGGCCAGCCATTCCGGGGATCCGGCGTCTGAAGAAATCAATGTATATTTCGGAGAGGGGTCTCTTTTCCATCAAGCACACGGCTTTTACATCGATGGTGTCGATGAGAATACGGCGGAATTTCCGCCGGGATGGCAGGGCCGCGCGACGGTGAATATCGTCAAGGACGGCGCGAAGGAAATCAAGGCCATCGCGCCCTGCCTTGAAGACCTGATTGTAGCGAAACTCCGTCGCCTTGACCCGAAGGACAAGGAATTCATTCAGGCCTGTAATCGGATGCGCCCTTTGAATATAGCGCTGGTCAAAGCGCGGCTCGACGACTCGAACCCCGCGCCGGCCATTTTCGCGAACGCCCGCGAATTTCTGGACAGTCTTTAATACTGCGCGACTTGCGGCCTATGCCCTACAACGCCACCGCCTGCCGTTCGCCGGCCGCGGCCTCGGCGGCGCGCAGGCCGGTGATCACGGCCTTCGACAAGCCGCCGAGATAGGCCGCCGCGGGGCCGCCTTCCATGCCGCCGGACGCGGAACCGGCCGCGAACAGGCCGGGAAGGACCCCGCCCTCGCGATGCAGCACGCGGCTGTCCCGGTCGATCGCCACCCCGCCCATCGTGTAGGTGATGCCGGCGCAGAGGGGAATCGCGCGGAACGGCCGCGTTGCGATGGGCTTCGGTCTGAACTTGTCGGTGCGGCGCGCCGGCGAGAACGCCCCCGCCCCTTCGATCGCGGCATTGTGCGCCGCCACGGTTTCCGCCAAGCCGTCCGCCGAGACCCCGGCCTGCTGCGCCAGGCCCGCGAGGTCGCCCGCCTCCAGCACGGTCCCGCCGGCCTTGACGAAGACCGGGTTCATGCAGGGCGGGTAGCGGTTGTCCGCGGCGAGGCCGGTCCACACCGCGTCGTCGAACACGACGGTCGCCGTCAGCGGGTCGTCCAGCCTGGCCACCTCGTTCGCCATGTAGACGCCGCCCTTGCCCTCGTCGAGAAACCGCCGCCCCGCCTCGTTCACGACGATCGCGTGCGCCGCGATCGGGTCGACGATGGGATAGGGCCACAGCCTGTCGTTCTCGAAGGCCTCGCGGCCCAGCAAATGGCCGTAGAAGCGGTCCATGCCGACCAGCCGCGCGCCGGCGGCCTCCGCCATCATCAGCCCGTCGCCCCGCCCTGTCGCGGCACCCCGCTGCAGCAGCCGCTCCGGCGCCGGCGAAACGAAGCGGCGCATCAATTCCATATTGACCTGGAAGCCGCCATCGGCGATGACGGCAGCGGACGCCGCGATCCGCTCGCGCACGCCATTGCTCTCGACGACGACGCCCACGATGTGGCCCGCCTCGACGATGAGCTCCCGCGCGCGAGTGTTCAGGAGCACCGTCTTGCCACGCGCGGCCAGGTTGGCGGTCAGCTTGCGCAGCAGCACGTCGGGCCCGCGGCCCTTCCAGTCGAGCCCGGCACCGCGCGGCCGCGGCGGGGCGAGGATCCAGCGCATGAATTCCAAGGACCCGCCCTTGATGAAGCGCGCGCCTTCGCCGCGCAGCCAGGCGAGCGCGCGGCCGCTGTCCTGCGCCATGACGGGTCCGTTGGCCGTCGCCTCGCCGCCGCCGGTCAGCCGTTCGACGGCGGCCGCGATCTCCTCCGGCGCGGCGGTCAGATCCTTGAAGGCGACATGCAGGATGCCGCCGGCGAACCGCGAATTGCAGAAATATCGCGGGTCGCCGCCCTGCTCCAGCACGATCGGATCGAGCCCGAGCTCCGCCGCCCGGTTGGCCGCGGTCAGCCCCGCGAGGCCGCCGCCGATGATGACAATATCGCCGCCCACGCCTGGCCTCCCCCTACTGCGGCAGCAGCATGTCCGCGATGATCTGGGTCAGCTCCGCGAAGGTGCGGAAGGCGAACCAAACGACAATCCCCGCCGCGAGCGCCGCGACACCCCAGACCCAATGCCAGCCGGCGAAGACGATGCCCAACCCGGCCAGGACCGGCAGCGCCAAGCCGACCAGGATCGACAGCTTACGGCCGTAGAAGACCATGAACTGCACCGCCGGATACTGCTCCATCTAAACCTCTCCCTGCTGGACGAACCTGCGGAAACGCCGCGAATGTTCCGGCGGCGAGTTTATGTAGCGCACCCGGTTCCTTGGACACAAGTTTGTCTCACGCGGCGGGCCTGATTGAGATCGCGGCGTGCCACGCCTGACGAGCTTGAGCGGGGCTCAGGTAGCCGTTCTTTTCGACGATCCACTGGGCATTGTAGAG
>JAKZTB010000116.1:0-6743 GCA_047517345.1 Alphaproteobacteria bacterium | reverse complement strand
CTCTACAATGCCCAGTGGATCGTCGAAAAGAACGGCTACCTGAGCCCCGCTCAAGCTCGTCAGGCGTGGCACGCCGCGATCTCAATCAGGCCCGCCGCGTGAGACAAACTTGTGTCCAAGGAACCGGGTGCGCTACACGCGAATGTACCGGGACGTGCGCCTGTTCCGCATATTCGAAGGCACGTCGCAGATTCATCAACGGATCATCTCAAAGGAAATGATTAAGGCCGCTAACGCTTGAATCTCGGCGGGTTAAGCTATCTCGAAAGCGTTATCGGACTGCTCTTCGCCGTTGGTTTCAAACGGTTCTGCGCCATCCGCCGGCTCGAATTCTATGCATTCGAACATCGCTTCAAGCGCTTGGCTATCCTGTTTGGCTTCCTGAATCGAACGAATGTTCTCGACCAAAATGCGCAGAACCCCACCAAGGAACGGGTCGAGGCTGTTCAGTTTCTTCTGGAATAGTGCGCTAGTGATGATAATACAAACGCAATAGTCGGTCACGATCGCCGACGCCATACGCGGCTCGTTGTCGATCAGCGCCATCTCGCCGAAAATACTGCCAGGCCCGACATTGCCGACGACGACGTCCTCGCCGTTGATATTCTTTACGATATCGACGTTGCCGCGCTGAACGATGTAAGCGCGACTGCCAGGCTCACCTTCACGGAATATCTTGTCGCCTACCGCAAACACTTTACGGTCCAGGACTTGAAGTCCTTTGGATTGAACGCCGGTTCCGCTCACAACCACCTCGCGATCCTAATTCGCGAAAAAGTTACAATTTCGGCATTAAAATATTCTAAATCTGTAGGAAATCGGAAAATCCCTGTCCGTCAGCGGCCTGGGTCAGGGGCGGACGCCGGTGCGCGATTTCAAGCCTATATCCGTTTTTAACCGGCCTTGGGCGGCGTTGATAAAGCGGCACAGGTAGGCACGCGTTTCGCGCGGATCGATGATGTCCTCGACGCCGAATGCCTCCGCCGTACGGAAGGGTGAGCCGTATTCGCGCAACTCTTCCTCCAATTCCGCCTCGCGCTGTTTCGGGTCGGGCGCGTTTTCGATCTCCCGGCGATAGGCGACGGCAACGCCGCCTTCGACCGGCAACGATCCCCACTCCGCGGAGGGCCATGCGATCCGCAGATTGAGACCGGCCTGATGACAGGTCGCCATCCCCGCCATGCCATAGCATTTTCGAATGACGACGGTGACGACCGGGACTCTCGCCTGCGATGCGACATAGACGGCGCGCATGCCGGCGCGCAACACCCCGGCGCGCTCCGCCTGTTCGCCGACCATGAAACCGGGCACGTCGACCAGAAAGATCAGCGGAATGTGAAAGGTGTCGCACAACTCGATGAAATGACATTGCTTGTTCGACTCGCCGACATCCATTGCGCCGCCATAGACCATCGGGTTGTTCGCGATCACGCCGACGACTTGGCCGTCGAGCCGCGCCAACGACGTTATCAGCGCCTTGCCGTAGTCCGGTTGAATCTCGAACGCGGATTCGCGGTCGAACAACAAGTCGATGATCGCGCGCATGCTATAGGCGCGCCGCCGTTCCGCGGGAACGACGCTCAGCAGTTTCTCTTCGATTCGATCCGCCGGATCGCCGATATCCCGCCGCGGCGGCAGTTCGTACACGTTCTGCGGCATGTAGCCGAGGAACCGCCGGATCATCGCGAAACATTCTTCCTCGGTCGCTGCTGCGTTGTCGATCGTCCCGGCGGATGCCACCGCGACCGGCGTGCCGCCGAGGTCTTCCTTGGCGATCTGCTGACCGAGCGACCGGGCGACGACCGGTGGCCCGGCGGCGAACACCTGACTGGTGCCATCGACCATCACCGACCAATGCGACAGGATCGCGCGCCCCGCCGGCCCGCCCGCCGCGGAGCCCAGCACGGCGGAGACGACCGGCACTTCGGCCAGCAATTCAACCGAGCGGTCGAAACTGTCGACGCCGGGAAAGACCGCGTGGCCGCGCCGCTTGGCGGACGTCACCGAACCGCCCGCGCCATCGATCAGATTGACCAGCGGGATCTTGTATTCGTAGGCGAGGTCTTCGCTAAACCCGCCTTGGCCGCCCTTGCGTTTGTCGAGGCTCGCCGTGGTACCGCCGCGCACCGTGAAATCCTCGCCGCCGACGGCGACGGGCCGCCCGTCGATATCGGCCAGCCCGCAAACGTAGGGTGCCGGCGTGGCTTCCACCGCGACGCCGTTCTCGTAAGTGACCGAGGCGGTCAGGCCGCCGACTTCCTGAAAGGACCCTTCGTCGACGAGGCCGGCGATGCGTTCGCGGACCGTGAGGCGCCCGGCATCGTGCTGCCGCGCCACATTCTGCGCGCCGCCCTGCGCCGCCGCCCAATCGCGCCGGCGCTTGATCTCTTCTACGGATTTCTTCCAGGCCATATCGCAGGCCCTCGCTTAAGGTGCCGACAGTCGCGCGCTAGGTTTCTAGTATGACGACAACCTGGCCTTCGGAAACCGGTTCGGTTTCTTCGACGGAAAACTCGACTATCGCGCCATCTTCCGTCGCGAGGACCGGGATCTCCATCTTCATCGACTCGATGATCAACAGAACATCGCCTTCGGATACCTTGTCACCGACTTTCGTCTCGATTTTCCAGACCGTCCCAGTGACCTCCGACTCAACTTCCTCGCGCGCCATATGTCTCTCCTCGTGTTGGCTAGTGGATACAATCAATAGCTTGTCGGCCAGTTGTGCAAGCGGTGCTGCCCAAGACCGCCGGTCCGGCGATTGCGATGGACTTCCAGCATGCGGATCAGCCAGGCCCGGGTCTCCTCCGGCGGGATAACTTGCTGGACGGCGTAGGTCGCCGCAAGATCCCAGACGGAATTGTCTTTCTGAAAGGTTTCGAACTCGCGCCGGAAGCGTTCCGGATCGCTGTCCTCCAGCCGCGAGCCCTCCGATCCGTGCACCACGTTCACGGCAAAGGTCGGGTCCATGAAGCTGACTTCGGCCGTCAGCCAGGCCGCGACGTCCGCCGCGTTCTGCCCGCCGGCCATGTTGATATAGGCCTGACCGTAATTCTTGCGCAGCATCACGGTCAGTTTCGGCACCGTGACGAGCTGCAGCGCGTTCATGAAGTTGATGATCTTGCCGGGCGCCTTCTGACGCTCCGCCTCCAGGCCGATCACGAAGCCCGGATTGTCGACGAAAAAGGCCAGCGGGATGTTGTAGGAGTCGCACAGCACCATGAAGCTGATGATCTTGTCGCAGGCCATCGCGTCCATCGCGCCGGCCTTGGACAGCGGGTTGTTGGCGACGAAGCCCACGACCTGCCCGTCGACCCGGGCGAGCGCCGTGACGGCCGTGCGGCCGAAGCGCGGCTTGAGTTCGAAATAGCTGTCCTTGTCGACGACGGCGCGGACCACCTTGCGCATGTCGTAGACCTGGGTCCGGTTTTCCGGCACCAGCGAGCCCACGTTGCGCGCGCCATCGTCGGATCCTTTCGGTGCCGATTTCATCGGTGGTTTCTCGGCATTGTGGCTCGGCATGTAGGAGAGAAACGTCTTTATCGCGTCGATCGCCTCCTCGTCCGTATCGACCGCCATGTCGATCAGGCCGGTCACTTCGGAATGCAGCCGCCAGCCACCGAGTTCTTCCGGGTCGACTTTCTCGCCAATGGCCATGGAGACCAGCCGCTCGCTGGAAACCGCCATAACCGAACCCTTGCGCATCACGTTGAAGTCGGCCATGCAGCCATACCAGGTCGCGGAGCCGTAGCTCATACCGAGGATCGCCGAGGCCCACGGGCTTTCGCGCAGCCGCGCATATTGCGCCGCATTGCCCGCCAGCAGCGTGCCCATCCCGATCGCACCCATGTTGTCCGGGATGCGGGCGCCGGAGGACTCGCCGAGATAGACCATCGGGATGCCGCGCTCCGTCGAGGTGCGCTGCATCTGCGAAATCTTCTTCATGTTCGTAGCCGCGGAAGAGGCACCCTTCACGGTAAAGTCGTTCACCACGATGGCGGCCTCCCGGCCATCGATCCGGCCGTATCCGGTGATCTTGCCGTCCGCGGGCGTCCTGTCCTTGTCCCCGGGATAAAGCGATGTCGCGAAAAGGCCGGATTCGATGAAGCTGCCGGCATCGAGCAGATAGTCGATGCGTTCGCGCGCGTTCAAGACGCCGGCGCTGCGGCGGCGTTCGAGCTTCGCTTCGCCGCCCATGGCAAGCGCCTTGGCACGGCGCGTTTTGTATTCTTCGCGAAGCTCGTCGAACGCCATTGAGAGTGCCGCTTCCCCGAAATGATTGCGCCAATTTCATGACGCGACGGAACTTTGTT
Source organism: Alphaproteobacteria bacterium (assembly GCA_047517345.1). GTDB lineage: Bacteria > Pseudomonadota > Alphaproteobacteria > UBA8366. The sequence goes on along the minus strand of JAKZTB010000116.1, from coordinate 2,430 downwards.
GCGCGGTTCCGGCATTGTCAATGCACGGGCAAACCGCGACGAATTGCCTCCGGCTATTGTCAGGACGGGCGCGGATGAAGACAATGCCGCGCCGTTCGATTCGAAGTCTCGAAATTTTGCACCGCACGAGGGGGGAGCGCACCGAAGATGCCTACCGATTTATACAAGAGCTTGAGACCGCTATTCCGTCCGAAATCGATCGCCGTTCTCGGCGCGTCGGAACAGCCGGGCCGTATCGGCGGCCGGCCGGTCCAGCTGCTCAAGGATTTCGGATTCAAGGGCAAAATCTATCCGGTGAACCCCAACCGCGAGACCGTACAAGGCCTCCAGGCCTACCCAACGGTCGACGCCATCAAGGGCGGCATCGACCAGGCCATTATGGCCGTGCCCGCGAAAATCGCAATCGACATCGCTGAGCAATGCGCCGCAAAAGGTGTCAAGTCGATCGTCGCCTTTACTTCCGGATTTGCCGAAATGAGCAGCGAGGGCGACGTGGCCCAACAGCGCCTGTCGGAGATCGCGGACGAATCCGGCATGCGGATTCTCGGCCCCAACTGCCTCGGCATCTTCAGCGGCCGCGATTGCGCGTGGTCTACTTTCTCCTCCTCCATCCTGCACGGCCGTCCGAAAGACGGCAGAATCGGCGTCGTCAGCCAGAGCGGCGCCTTCGGCGCGCATTTCTTCGTGCTGCTGCGCGAACGCGGATTGGGTTTCAGCTATTGGGCCACGACGGGCAACGAATGCGATGTCGAATTCGCCGACTGCGTCCGCTTCATGGCCGAGGACGACGGCACCGACGTGATCCTCGGCTATATGGAAGGCTGCCGAGACGTCGACAAACTCTATGACGCGTTCGAGTTCGCCCATTCGAAGGGCAAGCCGATCGTGATGATGAAGGTCGGCAATTCGGACATCGGGGCGCATGCGGCCGCGTCGCATACCGCCTCCCTCGCCGGTTCGAACGAAGTCTACGAATCCGTCTTCAAGCGCTTCAACGTCTACCGTGCCCGCACGGCCCGCGAGCTGGTCGATATCGGCTATGCCTGTTCCTTCGGCCAGTTTCCGAAAGGCGACCGGCTCGGCATCGTCACAGTGTCCGGCGGCGCCGGCGTGCTGATGGCCGATGCGGCGGCGGATGTCGACTTCAACGTGGCCCCGATGCCCCAGAAGACACAGAAGATGCTGAAGGAGTTGATCCCCTTCGCCGGCACGCGCAACCCGGTCGACACCACGGCCATGTTCTATAACGACTGGTCCTTGCTGACGAAGAACTTCGACGCGATGCTGACCGACGGCAATTACGACTCGATCGCTTCGTTCTTCACCAGCTTTGCGTTTTCCGACGATCTCACAGACAGTCTGATGGAGGCAATCCGGCCGATCCGCAAGAAATTCCCCGACCGGCCGATGGCGCTATCGATCTTCGGCAGTCCGCACAATATTCAGAAGCTGGAAAACGAAGGCATCCTGGCCTTCGAGGATCCGGCGGAAACGATCTGGGCCCTGTCGGCCCTGGCGCGGCTGCATGCCGGCTTCCAGCGCAAGCTGCCGGTGCGGCCGAAAATTCCGGCTTCGACGCCGAAGGTTCCGGCGAAACAGCTGAACGAATACCAAGCCAAGCGCTTGATGAAGAAGGCCGGCATCCCAGCCGGCCGCGAAAGCCTGACCAAATCGGCGGCCGATGCGGCGAAGGCGGCGGCGCGGATCGGGTTCCCCGTGGTCATGAAAATCGTCTCGCCGGATATCCTGCACAAGACGGAAATCGGCGGCGTGGTGCTGAACCTGTCGTCGCAGAGTGCGGTACGCAAGGCGTTCGGCGACATCATGGCGAACGCCACGAAGGCCGAGCCGGACGCGCGTATCGACGGCGTGCTCGTCGCCAAGATGATCGGCGGCGGCGTGGAGACGATCCTCGGCACATTCCGCGATCCCGCTTTCGGGCCGGTGGTGATGTTCGGGCTCGGCGGCATCTTCGCCGAAGCCCTGAAAGACGTGACGTTCCGCGTGGCACCCTTCGGGACGAAGGAAGCCGCGGAGATGATCCGCGAGATCAAGGGGTACACCATCTTGCAAGGCGCGCGCGGCGCGCCGCCCGCCGACATCCCCGCCCTGGCCAAGGTACTGTCCAATCTCTCGATCTTCGCGGCCGCGAACGCCGATACGCTGGAGAGCGTGGACGTCAATCCGTTCGTGGTTCACCCGAAGGGCGAGGGCGCGGTGGCGCTGGATGCGCTGATCGTCCCGGTCGCCCGTTAATCCGGTTGTTCGGCAGGCGCGGAGGCCGGCGCGGCTTCCACGCCGGTCTTCGTGGGCTTATTCGGTCTTCTTCCCGGCTTCCGCAATCGAATCGTCGAGTCCGTACCGGTCGGTAATCGTCGACACGAGCGATGCCGCCTTGTCCCAATCGTAAGTGCGGAAACTGTGCGCGCG
>JAKZTB010000115.1:0-4068 GCA_047517345.1 Alphaproteobacteria bacterium | reverse complement strand
CGCCTTCTGGGCATAAGAGTAGATCTAGTCGCCTTGTGTCACTCGAGAACGCAGAAAACCGCGATTCGAAGGCGCATGCAATCCTCACCGCCTATTCCGGCGCCGTCGACTTCGGCACGCCGCCGCGATACAACGCCGCGTTAGAACGAAATGAACGAACGTAAAGAAAGTCACCGCATGCATTACAAACTGTATCTCGGCAACAAGGCGTATTCGAGCTGGTCGCTGCGCGGCTGGTTGTTGCTGAAACCGTTCGATATCCCGTTCGAACAGGAAATCGTGCCGCTCCATACTGATGAATTCGCATCATTTCGCGAAACCAACGTTCCAGCAAGGCAAGTGCCGACGCTTATCGTCGAGAAAGATGGTGCGAAAATAACAATCTGGGAGAGTCTGGCCATCGCAGAATATGTGAACGAAGCTTATCCGGACACGGGAATATGGCCGGCAAACGCCGCGGCGCGGGCGGCCGCACGAAGCCTTTCGGCTGAAATGCACGCCGGGTTCACCGCGCTGCGCCGTACGATGCCGATGAACCTGCGGCGACGCTACACGACATTCGCACCGGACTCGGAAACCGCCGCCGAAATTTCGAGGGTTTGCGAATTGTGGGCTTGGGCGCGGCACAATTGGGGTAGCGAAGGCCCTTATCTCTTTGGTGAGTCGTTCACCGCCGCCGACGCGTTTTACACACCGATCGCGGCACGCTTTCGAACATACGGCATTGCCCTGGACGATGCGGCGAAGACATATACGGAATTATTGCTTTCACATCCCGCTGTTGAAGAATTTTACCGGGACGCCGCCGCCGAAAGATGGGTTTTACCGCATAATGAGCTGGACATCGATTGACACCGCAAACCAAGAGATCCGCTGGTTTCAATGAGCCGATTGCGGATTCTCAACCAAGAAGGGTCCCGCAACCATGTAGTCGAGGCCGCCACGGATGAAGGCGCGCGCTGCATCCCCGGGGCTGCAGACGATCGGCTCCTCGTGCATGTTGAAGCTTGTATTGATAAGCGTCGGGATCGACGTCAGCTTCTGATATTCCTTGACGATATCGTAGTAGCCCGGATTGACCTCGCGCTTGATCAATTGCGGCCGCGCGGTCCCGTCGACATGGACCGCCGCGGGGCAATTTTCCTTCATTTCCTTCGTGCAGTCGGTGGTGACGGTCATGAATTGCGCGGCAAATTCGATACCGTCTATATTCTCGTACATCTCGCGACGTTCCTCCCACAGCGTGACCGGCGCAAAGGGCATGAATTCCGTGCGACCGAGCCTGTCGTTCAGCCATTGGTTTATTTGCGGCTCGCGTGCATGGTACATCACCGACCGGTTCCCTAACGCACGGGGACCATACTCCATTCGCCCATCGAACCGCGCCACTACCTTGCCCGAATGGATGCACATTGCAGCCTCCGCGGAGAGGTTGTCCGGTTGGGTAAACTGCAAGCCTTCCTTCTGCAGCGCTTCGCCGATTTCGTTCTCCGAAAAATCCGGTCCCAGATAAGCGCTTTCGAATGGACGGCACACGCCTGCGTCACGATCCGCGTGGAGCGCCGCCCCCGTCCCGCAACCGCCATCGCCCATATTCGGATACACAAACAGTTTCTCGACGCCGTCCACCTCGAATATGCGCTGATTCATCTTGACGTTTGCCGTCACGCCGCCGGAGAGGACGACCTTGTCGCACCCCGTCTTATCGACCCAGTACCGAACGAGTTCCTGCGCGACGAGCTCAAGCACGTTCTGGTAGGCAGCCGCAATGTCGATCTTCGAGAAATTCGCGCTCAGGTGCCGGCTGAAAAAATAATTGAAGCTCTCGGTGATTCGAAAATCGCCGTCTTGCCGCTGAAACCGGTTCAAAAGTAACGGTGTCAAACGTTCTGGATCGCCATAGGCCGCGAGCCCAACAATTTTCCCGGCATGGCGGTCGGGACGATAGCCGAGGCAAGACGTTACCTGTTCGTAGTACGTCCCAAGTGAGTTCGGAAACCGCAGGCCCTGCAGCCGCTTGATAGTCCCGCCTTCGCCGACGCTAACCGTCCCGGCAAGACCGCTTCCGTAGCCATCAAGGGATACGACGAGAGCCCGATCGAACCCGCTGCAATAATAGGCGTTCGCGGCATGGGATACGTGGTGCTCCAGGCGTTGTAGCGGCGCCTTGATACCGAACGACTCTATCCCGGTTAGTAAATCGGTCTGCCAGTGCTTGTGATCCTTTACGCCCCGGCGATTCCAATCTCGCCCCAGATACCGGTTAGTAGCATCGGATACAACCGGCCAAGTGCCTAAGACCCGATAACACAGTGTCTTTATCAGACCTTTTTTGATCTTTTCGTTGGCATTATCCAAACCCGGTATCGCGTCACCGGCCTCGCCACCCGATGACCGGCGAGCATCGCGCAAGGCCCGTCGCCAATCTGTCGGGCCAGATTCACTAAGCGCCTCGTTTATATTTCCGGTCATCATTTCGGCTTCGCGTTCGGCGGTCAGGAACGCGTATGACACGACATCGAAATCTTGCGCGGACCAATTTAAATAGCGCAATCCATCAGCTAACGCGCCGTACGGAAAACCCGCATGTTGCTTTTGACGGCTGTAGCGCTCTTCGCCGGCGGCAAAGAGAACTCTGCCATCTTCGACGAACGAAACGGTTGCGTCTTTGTCCAGCGGCGAGATGCCGAGAATTTTCATATCTTTCTTGCTTTCTCTACGTCGCGAATCTCTTTGCGTAGCTCCATAGGCGTTGCGGGAATTCCGCCAAGTTGCCCGAAGAAATAGGCGAAAAAATCTTCGATCCTGTTCAAAAAGGTGTCGAGGTTTTGCTTATCGCGGACGTAAGGTGTGCAGCCCAGCGCCAACGACGGGCTGTGGTATGTGAGCGTAAATACCTTCTCGCCCCGACCCAACAGGCTGCGAGTCAATCGCTTCATCTCCGCCAGGGTAAAGCCTTCCGGTGAAAGCCGAATGCGCTCCAAACAGCCGAGTCGGGACAAATTTCCTCCGGCATGGAGCCGAAGGCCCAGCGGACTTTCCACCATTCTGTGGAGCCGCGGCCCGTAAGTCCGTAAGAGACCCACGAAGCTGCCTGTCCCGGGGATGGCCAACAATTCGCGGTCGACATCGAGCCATTGCGGGGCATTGGGCACTCTTTCATGGTTTGGCCCGCCATCGCTGGTTAGGTCGAAGCCCGGCGTCGGACTCACGTCGACCGTAAATCCCAATTGCTTGAGAATTTCAGTTGTTCCCCAGCCGAAGCCGTATCGTCCCGCCTTGTGCACCTTCGGCGTGACGCCTGCGCTTTGTTCTATTCGGCTGCGCAGCGCCTCCAGTTTTTGTTTTTCCAGGGAGAACGGCAGGTTGCCTTGGTCCGACTCATTGGTACGAGTTGGCGGCAATTACTTCTTCGTCGTAGGGCGGACAAACCCAACCGTGCAAATGCGCGCCGATCGTCGCTTTTCCGTCACGCGTATAGCCCGACAGCCGGTCCATCGCCTGTGCGTCGCTTGCAACAGGGTAATCAACGGCGTAAGTCGGTGCGATGCCAGCCGCTTCGCACAAGTCCTGCCCCCTGCCGATCTCGGACATGGCGCTGGTATCGGTAGCATTCCTATCGAACGGGGCGGACCAATCGAACGTTTCTTCGGCGTCGACCACGACTAAGAGCCGCGGCGGGCCGGGAATCGGCGGAACAACGAACTCCGGCGCGCGCGATAAAGCACACGGGTTATCCAAAAGTCTTTGCTGCGGCCCCGCAAGGCTTTCAATCACCATGATTTACGATTTTTCGGAAAGCAATATATTTCAATCGGATATATCCAATATTATGTCAGTCAGTGCTAGCTGAAAAGTATTTTCATGACCGGATTTCAATCGCTATTCGCTTAAAAAATAAGTAATAGGTTTGCTTGTTTTACCAATTCATGAGTCGGACCCGATTTCCTTGGACACAGAATTGGCTTAATCGAAGTGTCCAAGGAGGACCGGAACATGACCGATAATTTTGAGAAGAAAGTTGCTGTTGATGGGCCTGTGGTAAATGCGGGCGAGCTTGGCTCGTCC
>JAKZTB010000114.1:0-8063 GCA_047517345.1 Alphaproteobacteria bacterium | reverse complement strand
TTATTGCGCCAGCTGGAGCCGTTCTGGTCGCTCAGATGGTCCTCATCGTCTCGGAGGATGGCGAAACCGCCTTCGTCGCGTTATGTTTCGCCGTCGAGTGAAACCCGGTCAATAGCGCCTTTTTCAACGGGCTGATAAGGGTCGGCGAAGTAGACGGCGATGCCGGTGTCGTTTTCGATGCGCTTGAAGGCGGTGAACTCCTTGCCGTTGTCGAGCGTCAGGGTGCGCCGCCAGGTCCGCGGCACGGCGCGCAGGAGCGCGGCGATGCGGGCCGCCATGGGATCGGCCGATTTCGCCGGCAGCTTGGCGACCGTCAGGTAACGGCTCTTGCGCTCGACAAGGGTCACGACCCCACCGGAGCCGCGCTTGCCTTCGACCATGTCGCCTTTCCAATCGCCGTGGCGGCGCCTCGTGGCGGCGATGGCCGGTCTGTCGTGGATACTGACCCGGCCCGGGATCAGGCCGCGACCGGTCCCGTAACGGCCCTGTTTGCGCCGTTTTCTGTGACGACGGCGCAGGTGCGTGTGAAGGTCGCCACCGCTGGCCGCGTCGCGATAGATCCAACGATAGATCGTCTCATGCGCGATCCGCATGCGCGGCGCCCGGGGATGATCACGCTGCAGGCGGCCGGCGATCTGCTCCGGCGACCAATCCGCGCGCAGCCCGCGATGCACATAGCCGCGCAAGGGAGCATGGTCCCAGCGCCGGCGGTGGCGCCGCATGGTGCGCCGTTCGCGGGCCAGCCGCACGCCGCGCCCGCCGACATAGACGCCATGGCCGCCATTGCGCGCGACCTCGCGCCCGATGGTGCTGTGATGACGCTTCAGGCGGCGCCCGATCTCCCGGTAACCGCAGCCGTACAGCAGCAATTGTTCGATGGCAAAACGTTCTTCGGCGCTAAGATGACGATGGGGCATGATGGCAATCCTTTGGTGGCGAGTGTTCTTGCAAACCTCAACCTACCAAAACCGCCGTCATGTCCCACTGGCTACCTAGTGGCGCATTTGAATGTCGAATTTACACGCCGGCGATTTTAATTCCCCTAATTTCGGTTCCGCAAACCGTAAAAATCCACCGCATTGTCGCAGGTGATCTTTTTGATTTGCGCTGCCGTCAGGCCGGTAAACTGTTGATCGATATACTTGCTCGATTCCGGCCAGATGCCGTCGGTGTGCGGGTAGTCGGACCCCCACATCAACGTTTCTTCCGTCAGCAGGTTGTTCGTGTTGACCAGCATCGGCCCGATCACGTCGTACTGGAACGTCGCCTTGCAGTGCTGTTGCCAGTATTCGGACGGTTTCTTCTTCATGAGGTCGCGGAAGCGGTCCTCGAATTCGAAATCCATGCGATCCAGCGCGTAAGGCAGCCAGCCAACGCCGCTTTCGCCCAGGGAGATCTTGAGATTCGGATAGCGGTCGAACACGCCCGCGCCAATCATCGCCGCGATGATATGGATCAGGCCCATCTGGAAGGCCGACACGCCGGTGAACATGGCCGCGCGCCGCACCTTGCCCGACGTCATTTCGCGGGCCTGCGGCGCCGTCGTCGGGAAGGTGTGGAAGTGCAGCGGCAACTGCACCTCGTTGACGGCCTCCCACAGGGGATCCCAGCACGGATGCCACATCGGGTCCATGTCCCAGGAGCAGGACAATTCCAAGCCGAGCAGACCCAGCTTGGCGCAGCGATGAATTTCCTCGACCGCGGCGTCGATATCGCCATAAGGAAGGCAGGCGAGACCGATATGGCGGCCGGGATAGTGACTGCAGAATTCTTTCAGCCAATCATTGTAAATCCGGAACATCTCGACCGAAGCCTCGGGGTCCTGCATCTTGGAGGCGGAGCCGAGGATGCCGAAGATGACCTCCGCGTCGACGCCGTCGCGCTCCATCTCCTTGAGGCGCATATGCGGGTCTGACACCCGTTGAATGCCTTTCTGACCATCTTCGAACATGCCGGTCTCGGCCATGATGTCGACGCGCTTGTTCTGGCCCGGGACGAGTTTCGCGCCGCCCGGTCCCACGCCGTTCAGCAAACCGAAATTGGCACCTTTCTTGGTGACCCATTGGGGACCGTCCGGGCCATCCTCCACATACGGCATACGGTCTTTCATCGTGTTGGACGCCTCGGAGGTGAACAGCGTCGGCGGCATCCAAGGCAGGTCCAGATGACAATCTGCGGAAACTCGATTGTATTCCATGGCTATTCAAGGCTCCTATTTTGTCGAAGACGTCCTGACGAAGATCAAGGTTAGGCAAAATTCGCCGGGCGATCAAATTTTGCAAATCCCCGTTCCACCCGACGACCGATATCGGCACAAGCCCCATGCTGCGTATTAATGCGTTCTGAATGGCGTTGAGAGCGCCATCGTAGGCTGCTGGGTTAGACTCGGAGCTGTCTCTCAGTAAGGTATGAATTCCGGTAATTTTGTGCGGAAATTCCGTGTCTATCGTCTCTAGCCAAGGTCGCAAATATGCCCAACTAAACATCTTGGACTCGCTCGAAATACGCGTTAACATCCCGACTTAAATAGTCGGATATACCGATATAGTTTAAGGACATATCACCTTTATAAGGTGCGCATGCCTTGGAAGTTTTGCACGACACTGCGGTCGCGCAATTTCCGATCTTGGAGAGAATTAAGCGGAAAGATTGGAATCGAATCAACAGTATAACAGGGGGAAACAAACGATGCTCAAGGCGATTTCACGAGCCGCGCTCGGCGCGGCAGTTACGGCGGGTCTGATTACGGCGGCGGCGACAGCCGGCGCGGCGAACGAGCGGTTCATGAAGGTTATTAAGCGGGGCGAACTGGTGGTTGGCGTAAAGGCCGACTACAAGCCCTGGGGATTCCGCGATTCCAGCGGCAAGCTTGTCGGCATGGAAATCGACATGGCCAACGACGTGGCCAAGGCGCTCGGTGTCAAGCTGAAGCTGGTGCCGGTGCAGTCATCCAACCGTATGCAGTTCCTGCAGCAGGGCAAGATCGACTTGATGATTGCCACCATGTCGGACCGCACCGACCGGCGCAAACTGGTCGGCATCGTCGAGCCCAACTACTACACGTCCGGCACCAACCTTCTCGCTAAGAAGGGCATCCTTAAGAATTGGTCGGATCTCAAGGGCAAGCCCGTCTGCGGCAAGCAGGGCGCCTTCTACAACAAGGCCGTCTCCAAACGCTACGGCGCCAAGATCGTCGCCTTCGTCGGCAACGCGGAAGCCAAACAGGCGCTGCGCGACGGCAAGTGCGTCGGTTGGGTCTACGACGATTCCTCGATCATGGCCGACCTGGCGTCGGGCCAATACGATGACTATGAAATGCCGATGATGACCGAGGACGACAATCCTTGGGGTCTGGCCGTACCGCTTAAGGAACTGAACGGCATCTGGGGCAACTTCATGGCCGGCATGCAATATCGCTGGCTGATCTCGGGCCGCCTTGCCGAGTTGGAGAAGAAGTGGGGCATCCAGCCGACTTCCTTCCTGAAGATGCAGGCGAAAAAGCTGACGCCGTCCCGTAAGCATTTAAAATAAGCGATTAGGGGAACTAGGGAACCGGCGCCCTCGGCGCCGGTTCCCACTTCTGCGGCCCATACAATACTAAAACACGCCGCCGGGGATCCCGGGGGAGAAAAGCCGTGTTGGATGCCATCGCGCCCTTCTTCAAGCAATTCTACGATGATACGGGCTGGAACTTCATCATATTCTACGAACAGTATGAATATGACCGGTTCATCGAAGCCATCGGGGTATCCATACAGCTCATCATCGCCAGTCTGATTTTCAGCCTGGTCGTCGGGATCGCGGGCGCCTGGGCCCAGGGCGCCAAGTCCTGGATCGTCCGCTATGTCATGGCGGGTTATATCCAGCTGTTCCGCAACACGCCGCCCTTCGTTCAGATACTTTTCTTCTACTTCGTGCTCGGCACGCTGACGCCCTCCTATGATGCGGGCGGATACCAGGTCGCATGGATCGGGAGTTTCGGTTGGGCGGTCATATCGCTCGGCTTTTTCGCGGGCTCCTTCAACGTCGAGATCTTCCGCTCCGGCATTGAAGCCGTTCCGGAATCAACCCGAGAGGCCGCAGAGGCCTTGGGTTACACGCGGCTTCAGTCGTACATTCACGTGATCTTTCCGTTGGCCTTCCGGGTCTGCCTGCCTTCGCTCAACAACAACCTCGTCAATCTTCTGAAGACGACAACGCTCGCCTACGGCATCGCCGTGCCGGAAATGATGTACACGGCCAATCAAATCTGGTCCGACAACGTCAACGTGCCGGAGATGATGATCGTTTTGTTCCTCTTCTATGTCGGGCTGGTGGCTCTGCTGGTGTGGGGGATGGACCGGTGGGAACGTAACATGAAAATTCCGGGGTACGGCTGATGGTTCCGATGAATTCGACGCCTGGCGGCGCCGCCTCGAGCACCCCTGGCGCGAACCGAACGGATTTGCCGGTACTGTTGCCGCTGGCCGAGCAGGCTCGCCGGACGGCGTTGATCGAGCGCCGCGAAGGAACCTATCGTCTCAATATGCAGCCGCGCCACGCATTCTGGGTGGCGGCGATCTTCATTTTTTCCTGCGGCGCCGCGCAAGCCGCCGCGCCGGACGGATTGATCGGCCCGATGGCGGCGATGTACAAATGGGCGGGATTTATCCTCTGGGGTCCGGAGGGTGCGCTCACGGGCTTCGCTCTCAACCTGATCATCAGCTTCTTCGCGATGGTGCTCGGCACCGTCGCCGGCGCGGCCTTGGGCCTGATGCAGGTATCGTTGCTGTTGCCGGTGCGTCAGGGCTCGTGGATCGTCACGCAGTTTTTCCGCAATTCACCCTGGCTGGTGCTGCTGTTCACGATCATGCTGTTGTTCCCCTTCGAGATCGATCTCGGCTTTACGGTCATTCCCATCCCGGATTGGATGAAGGCGGTGATCGGGTTCTCGCTGCCGGTGATGGCCAATATTTCGGAAGTGGTCCGCGGTGCCGTGCAATCGCTGCCCACTGGACAATGGGAATCGGCCGAGAGCCTCGCCTTCACCCGGCGCCAAACCCTGTGGATGATCATCCTGCCGCAGTGCGTCAAGCGGATGATCCCGCCGTGGATCAACTGGTATTGCATCCTCGCCATGGCGACGCCGCTCTGCTCGATCATGGGAGTCGAGGAATCGGTGACCTACACGGCGCAGGCCCTGAACGCGGAGGGGGACAGGCCAGAACTGATCCCCGTCTTCTATTCGTTCCTGCTCGTCATCCACTTCATTTACACCTATCCGATCGCACGCTGGTCGATCCGGATCGAGAAGGCCTTCGCGGTCAAGACGTAGTGTGATGATTCTGAATTTCGCCGCATTCAATGCGGCGAGGTTCTGGATCTGAATCACACTAGCTTCAAATAGTTGGTGTGCTGATTCACGTGAAATTCAGCACGCTGAATTTTACGATCAGGACACAAGGAGGTTTGCCATGACAGACGCCGCCAACACCGGATGGACCCCCGACCAGCCCATGGTCGCCATCAAGGACGTGCACAAATCCTTCGGCGACCTGGAGGTGCTGAAGGGCGTGTCCATGGACGTCATGAAGGGCGAATGTGTCTGCATCATCGGCCCGTCGGGGTCGGGCAAGTCGACGCTGATCCGCTGCGTCAACGCCCTCAACGATATCCAGGCCGGCTCGATCCTGGTCGAGGGACAGGAGGTCAACGATCCCGACCTCGACAAGCTGGAACTGCGCAAGAAAGTCGGCATGGTGTTCCAGCAATACAATTTGTTCCCGCACAAGACGGCGATCGAAAATATCATGATGGCGCCGGTCACGGTTCTCAAGGAGGACAAGGAAGTGGTCGCCGAACGGGCCCGTTCGCTGATCAGGAAGGTGCGTCTGGAAGGCAAGGAGGACGCCTATCCGGGCGAGCTCTCCGGCGGCCAGCAGCAGCGCGTCGCCATCGCCCGCTCGCTCGCCATGACACCCGACGTGATGCTGTTCGACGAAGTCACCGCCGCGCTCGATCCGGAAACCGTCAAGGAGGTCCTGACCACGATCCAGGACCTGGCCGAAGAGGGCATGACCTGCATCCTGGTCACCCACGAGATGGGCTTCGCCCGCGAAGTCGCCCAACACATCCACTTCACCGACCGCGGCGTCATCGTCGAACACGGGCCCCCCGATACCTTCTTCGACGACGCCAAGGACCCGCGCACCAAGGAATTCCTCAGTCAGATACTGTAGCGGGCGGCACTTCCCACAAGCGACGTCTCGGCGGGTCTGCCGGAAACGGTGGCGCGGTTGGACGATGATTCTGCACGTTGCGCCGATTGATGTCCTCTTCGGCAGACCCCCAGTTTTGATTTGGCTCGAAAGGCGTATGAAAAGATGACGGAAAACGCGACGATTCTCGACCACATCGGAAACACGCCTCTTCTCAAGCTGAACCATGTTTCGGATGCGGCCGGGGTGGAAATATTCGTCAAATGCGAGTTCACGAATCCGGGCGGGAGCATCAAGGACCGCATGGCGCTTTGCATGATCGAGGAAGCCGAGAAACGCGGCGATCTCAAACCGGGGGGGACCATTGTCGATCAATCCACCGGGAATACCGGGCCGGCCTTATCCTTCGTCGGAAACGTGAAGGGCTACAAGGTTAGAATATTTCTGCCGGCCCAGCTTTCCAGCGCCTATGATTCCGCGGATCGGATCCGAATAAGCCGGCTCTATGGCGCCACGGTGACGCCGATCGATTTGAGCGAACATATGGAAGATGCCGATCGGTTGCAGGGCGTCGAACGCGCCGCCGCCTTCGTGGCCATTCGCATGAAACAGGCCTACGATTTGCAACAAAGCGACCGGTCGGTTTGGTGGGCGAACCAGTTGTGCAACACCGACAACACGAAGGCCCACCGGGAATTTACGGGAAGAGAGATCCTCGACCAGATGGACGGCCAAATCGATGGCTGGGTCGCGTCCGTGGGGACGGGCGGCACGCTCCTCGGCGTGGCCCAAACCTTGAAGGAAAAGCATCCTGAATTGAAGGTGGCCGGCGTCGTGCCGAGGGACGATCCCCGCATCGAATGGGTGCGCACGCGCGCCGTTCACAAGGCTCTGGAAAATTTTGGCGGTCCAAAGTTGCGGTTTCTGATCGAAGACCTCCTTGAAAGCGACGTCATGGACGAAGTGATCACGATCGAGAATGCCGATGCCAAGCAAATGGCCGACAGATTATGCCGGGAAGAAGGCCTGTACTGCGGCATGTCATCGGGCGCCAACGTGTGCGCGGCGATCCAAATGGCCCGGACATTGAAAAAGGGGTCAAGGATCGCGACCGTAATCGTCGACAGAAGGGACCGGTATGCCGCCGAGTACCCCAACGAGCATTACGTCGTCTAGCAAGCCACCGTCGTGCCGCGTTCTGCGGTGTATTCAATTAAAAGGACATAATGCTTTCTCCGATTTGAATTCGCTCCGGGATAACGCAATTGAGTATTGTGAGTTGCCCCGGTTTTGACGGACACCTCACTTCTTCCAAGGACGAAAATTGCAAGTAAATTGCAAGTTAATGTCAAGCACGCGTGAAGAAATTCTGGCAGCATGCGGGCATGAGCACATTGAACAAACGGACGGAAGCATTGCGGACAGGGACGGAATTCGCTCCTGAGGCGGGCCAGGATGATGAGTTCGGCGCCGCGAAAATCGCCTACCACGAACAGATTGAATTCGGCAGCGCGCTGAAATCGGCGCTGAATCTTGCCTCGATCGTGTACCAGCAGCGCAATCCGTTCGTGCCCGTCTGCGAAGCGCGCGCCCGCATCGCCGACGCGCTCGGAATCCAAATAGCGTAAATTCACTTTCGCCGCCGCGACGAACCGGGCGTACAGACGTTCAACGCCGTGCTTTTCGCGCGTACTCCCAAAGGCCGCCAGAATTACACTGCGTCCTCCTGATTCCCAAACCCGTTGTGTCAGTAGCACAAGGTAAGTCCGGAATGTGTAGCACGCGATATGTCCGGTTTCTTGAAGCGTTCCAAGGAACCGGGGGTATCGATGGATCCGGAGATACGGATTGTGCGCATAGCAGAAG
>JAKZTB010000113.1:0-8643 GCA_047517345.1 Alphaproteobacteria bacterium | reverse complement strand
TTATTGCGCCAGCTGGAGCCGTTCTGGTCGCTCAGATGGTCCTCATCGTCTCGGAGGATGGCGAAACCGCCTTCGTCGCGTTATGTTTCGCCGTCGAGTGAAACCCGGTCAATAGCGCCTTTTTCAACGGGCTGTTAAGGGCTTCAAGAAGGCGGACTCGGCTCTGAAAAAGGACGAAGACAAGGTCAAAAACGCCGAGAAAAAGGTCAAGGGCCTGAAATCCAAGATCGATCGAGCCAAGAAAAAAGCCAAGGCGGCCGTCGATAAGGCGGTCGGAAAACTGAACGATGCGAAAAAGAAGGTCGATAGCCTAGGCAAGCAGATAACGTCCAAGAAGAAGCAAATCCACGACCATCAACGAAAGGCGAAGCATGACGCCAAGCATATAAAATTGGCCAAAGCCGGCAAGGAAGAGGCGATAGTCGCGGGCCTCGAGGTTGAGCTGAAGGCCCTGCAGGTGGCGAAGAAAACCGCCGATTTCGCGCTCAACGCTGCCAAGAAAGTAACCAAGGTCGGCAACGTCGTGTCGCCCGAGGTCGCGGCGCTGAAAGTCCAGCTCGGCACCGAGGAAGCCGGCCTGAAAGTCGCCGAAGCGGCATTAATCGTGGCGCGCGGCGTCAATACGGGCGTCGAAAAAGCGACCGAGGCCGTGCTCAAGGCCGGTTCGGCCTTCAAGCTCAATAGTTTGGGGGCGTCCGGCAGCCTGCGCGGTATCCTTACCCTCGGCAAGCAAGGTCATGCACCGACGCTGATCGTCGATGTCACGCTCGGCAAGAAGCGCCATGTTTATCATGCCAGTCTGGCAGCGCTCGAAAAAGGCTTTGCCCATCTCGCCAAGGAAATCGCCAAGAGCGTGGCGAAGGACCTATTGAAAATATTCCAGAAGAAAAAGTGACGGGCGCCGGGTCGATCCCGATAGGTTCTTAATACTCGCGTTATTGGGTAGTTGACGTGTCGCTGGTCGTTGTATCGGTATCCGAGGTCGTATTTGTTTTCGTTTCCGTCTCGCTTATCGCGCTTGAAATGGTGCTTTGAACCGTCGTGCCCGTGGTCGTCGTTACGGTGTCGCCGATCGTTACCGTGGTGTTGCCCGCTTCCACGGCCCAGACCTTGGTCACGGCGTCCAGCGTCTTGCCGTATAGTCCCAGGGCTTCTTTCTTATCAAGCTTGTAGTTGTGCGAAATTTCGCAGGCCCGGTAGAACAATTCGCGCGCCATCAGCACCGCCGGCGTGCGGCCCGCCATCTCCACCTCGTTGCTGTCTTCCGCCTCGCCGCCGCCCTCGTCGCCGCCGAGGGAGATCAGCGAAATATCGATATCGGCGGTTTCACCCTGATCGAAGGCCGCGTCCGGATTAGGCTGCGAACACGTGAAAAGGGACGATTTGGGCGCGCGAACGAAGGTATGGCTCAGGCTCGCGGTATTGGAAATTATCGTGTCCGCTTCGAGCACGGTCGTCCGTGGCACCGGTTCCCAAACATCCGAACATCCCGTTGCCGCCAAAAGGGCCGAGGCCGCCAGAAGCCGGAACACGGAATAATTCATTTTCATTTGCCCACCGTTAAGAGAGCCGCCACTCTATGAGGTTGCCTACGACTATAACAGAGAGGAGCAATTTTGGGCATCGTCATGCACGCCTATGGCGCGTGCGGATATATAACCCATACGTTCCACGCGCTCAGTCCCATCTCCTCTGGCGGTGGCTTGGGCACGTTGCGACCAAAAAATGTCAAGGCGTGTGGCTCTGTTCCGGTCAGCACCAACCGCTTGTGTCGGGATACAAAGTCCCAGTGCCGCGTGTGACAGGTTCGCTTCACCGCTAGCCGCAGCGCGAATACTCGCAGGCGGTGCAAAGGTCGCAGCCTTCCTGATGGATCAGGGACAGGCTGCCGCATTTGGGGCATTGACGGGCGCCGCCGATGGCCGTGCGGGCGTCGCCGGTCGCGGCGGGCGTCTTCTCTGTCAGAAAACCGATATCGATCATGTGGCGCTCGATGACGCCGCCGATCGCCGCCAGGAGCGAGGGCACGTATTTGCCGTCGACCCACTGGCCGCCGCGCGGGTCGAAGACGGCCTTGAGTTCTTCGACCACGAAGGACACGTCGCCGCCGCGCCGGAAGACGGCGCTGATCATCCGCGTGAGGGCGACCGTCCAGGCGTAGTGCTCCATATTCTTCGAATTGATGAAGACCTCGAACGGACGGCGACGGCCGTCGCGGTCAATATCGTTCACGGTGATGTAAATCGCGTGGTCGCTCTCCGGCCAGCGCAGTTTGTAGGTCTTCCCGATCAGCGATTCGGGACGATCGAGCGGTTGCATCATATAAACGACGCCCGAGTCCGACGGGGCTGCCGCTTCGTCGGCCGGCATTGCGGCTTCCGCGTCCGCGACACTGAGCACGGAACCGGTAATGTCATTCGGCCGATAGGTCGTGCAGCCTTTGCAACCCATCTCATAGGCTTGCAGGTACAGCGCCTGGAAGGCCTCGAACGATGTCTCTTCGGGCACGTTGATCGTCTTCGAGATCGAACTGTCGATATACTTCTGCGCCGCCGCCTGCATGACGACATGGTCGCCCGGCTGGAGAACCTGCGCGTCGATGAAATAGTCGGGGAGCGGCGCCTCCGCGCCGAAGCGCTGCTGGAAAAGCGCGTAGGCGTAATCCGTCACACTTTCTTCGTTCTGTGTGCCGTCCGGCATGAGGACTTGCCGCGTATAGGAATGGCTGAATACCGGCTCGATTCCCGACGACACATTTTCCGCCAGCAGCGAGATCGTACCGGTGGGTGCAATCGACGTGACCAGCGCGTTGCGGACACCGTGCTCCGCGATGGCTTCGCGAATATCCAAGTCGAGTGCCGCGATGGTCTCGCCCGCGAGATAGGGCTCGGCATCGAACAGCGGGAACGGCCCCTTCTCCTCGGCAAGAGCGGCCGAGGCGCGGTAAGCGGCGCGGCGGATCGCCGACAGCCAGTGCTCCGTCAACCGGACGGCTTCGCTGCTGCCGTATCGGGTCCGGCACATGATCAGCGCATCGGCGAGACCGGTCACGCCGAGCCCAATCCGCCGTTTGGCGAGCGCCTCGCCGCGCTGTTCTTCCAAAGGGAAGCTGGAAACGTCGACGACATTGTCGAGCATCCGCACGGCGACGGGAACGACCCGTTCCAAGCTCGCCATGTCGAGACCAGCGTCATCTTCGAAGGGATGCTCGATCAGCCGTGCGAGATTGATCGAACCGAGGTCGCACGCGCCGTAGGGCGGCAGCGGTTGTTCGCCGCAGGGGTTGGTTGCCGAGATTTGCTCGCAATAGTGCAGATTGTTGCGCGCGTTGATCCGGTCGATGAAGACGACTCCAGGCTCCGCGTAGTCGTAGGTTGCGCGCATGATGCGCTGCCACAGGTCGCGCGCGCGAACCGTCTTGAATGTCTTGCCGGCGAAGCGCAGCGGCCAATCGGCACCCTCGTTGACGGCGCGGACGAACGCGTCGGTAACCAGGATCGACAGGTTGAACATGCGGAGCCGCGCCGGGTCGCGCTTCGCGTCGATGAACATCTCGATATCCGGATGGTCGCAGCGCATGGTCGCCATCATGGCGCCGCGGCGATACCCGGCGCTCATGATCGTGCGGCACATCGAATCCCAAACGTCCATGAAGCTGAGCGGCCCCGATGCATCGGCGCCGACGCCACGCACCGGCGCGCCCTGGGGGCGGAGCGTGGAGAAGTCGTAACCGATGCCACCGCCATGCTGCATCGTGAGTGCGGCTTCCTTGAGGCTCTCGAAGATGCCGTTCATGTCGTCCGGGATATTTCCCATGACGAAGCAATTAAATAGAGTAACCTTCCGACCGGAACCCGCGCCTGCCAATATTCGGCCAGCAGGCAGGAAGTGAAAATCGGCCATTATCTTGTAAAATAGATCGGCCCACTCTTGGCGTTTCTTTTCCGGTTTTGCCAAAGCGGCTGCGACCCGTCGCATCGTATCTTCGATTGTTTTGTCCACAGGATCGCCGTTCGACTCTTTCAGTCGGTACTTCATGTCCCAAATCCGTTGGGCTATGGGGCTGCCGGTAGTCATCAAACGGGCTCCATTGCGTAATATTCAACTCTACATTCACGGCCGATAAAAATTTTATCCCATTTTTACAAAAGGTTATATGACATCAACCCGTATTCATGCCGATCCACGATCAGACTTTCACAATTCTCTTCCCGAACGAACCCCAAAGCAACGCCATTCGGTTAAGGATTTGTTTCAAATGAGTATTTTCCCATATGGCTGGACAAGTGGGATATTTCCACATGTTTTCCACAGGCGTCTAGTGGACGTTTGGCGTTCTCTCAAGCGCCTCATTTTCAAGCCGTGTCGTCGCACCTTCGATCTTGTCTTCGAGTTGTTTGAGGAACTCGCGCCGGTTCAGCCCGGGTTCTATAGGTGGTAGGAATTCGATCGTGATCCGGCCCGGATTCTTCTGAAACTGCCGTCGCGGCCAGAATATCCCCGAATTCAGGGCGACCGGCACCACCGGTGCACCGGTTCCCATGTAGAGTGCCGCCGCTCCAGGCAAATAGGGTCGGCATTCGCCCACGGGAGTACGCGTTCCTTGCGGGAATACGATGATGGAACGGCCGTGCTTTAACAATTCCGAGGCTTGTGCGACCATTCCCTTCAAGGCGCGTGCACCGCCGGAACGATCGATACCGACCGATCCGACGCGCCACACATACCATCCCCATAGCGGAATGCGATACAGCTCGCGCTTCAATACGTAGGCGCAATCGTGGACGATAAGGTTGTAGATCAGGACGTCCCAGGCGGACTGATGCTTGGACGCGAATATCGCCGGGCCATCTGGCCGGTTTTCTAGACCGCGCAGCTCATAGCGGATACCGAGAATGATGCGGATTGCGGCCACCATGAGCCTGACCCATGCCAGGCAGATTTCCAGAAACACACGCCGCGGCAGGATGATTAGCGGAAGATAAAGAACCGCCATAACGACCGTGACGCCGTAAAAAACGATGGCGAAGCAGATCGACCGGATCATGAAAGCACCACGACGACGGCGTTTCGCGTCGATCGCCAGATTGACCGGGCCCATGCCAGAAGCAGTTTGGTGTACTCCTGCGCCAATAGAAATGCGGTGCCCGGCGATATCCACCAGGCAGTCAATTTGACGTGCGCCGGCGATACGGCATGCGGGACGATGGCTGCCTGCGGGATGATGGCACGCAGCTCGAAAAGGCTCCGCGGCATATGATAATTCGCCGTAACCAAACGCATCGACCGATATCCTTCTTTGCGCATCCACACTGCGGTTTCGCGCGCGTTTCCGCGCGTATTGTCCGCCGTATAGCCGAGGACAATACAGCAATCCAACGCTTTTGGCGTTTGCCGCGAGATACGCAGCAGCTCCGTTACATCGACTCCGCGATGGACGCCGGATACGAAAAGTTTTTCCGCCAAACCGGCGGATAGCAGGTCGAGACCTGCTTGGAGGCGTAGACTGCCGCCGGTCAATACGACGATCGCCTGTGTTTTTTCGGCGGTTGGTTCCGGTATTTCCGATATGGATTGAATGAACAGCAGGAGACCGGCTCCCCAACCCGAAGCCGCCATCAAGAATATTATGGCGATTGCCAACCGCCGTCTTCGGTATCGTCGTTTGCGGTATATGCCGCGAAGAGCCATCGTTTCTTGCCGACCTTATACCAACCGGTGTCCTACGGCAGGCGCTGCAGCGCCTGCAGCACCGTTCGTCTCGCGCTAAATCTCACAATAATTGCGGCAATAAACGGCAAGCTGGCGAGTGCCGGCCAGTGCCATATTTGAAACAAGAGCATGGGAAACACTTCGATATCCAGCGAACTGGCGGCGTATTTTATGGCAAGTACCGTTGAAATGCCTGCAATTGACCCTACGAGGCCGCCTTTCAAGCCCAGCTTGAGCGCGTTCGACTGAAATTGGCGCGCGACATAGTCGTCTTGGGCGCCGATCAGATGGAGGACTTCGATTACCTCATTGTGAACCGCCAGACCGGCGCGTGTGGCGAATACGACGACGGTAACCGTCGTAGCGCCGATCAGAGTGACCATCACACCGGCAACGATCTCTATCGCGAGCAGGAACTTCACCAACCGGTCCCGCCAAAGCTGATGGTCGTCCACGCCCGCGCCGGGCACCGCAGCTTCAAGGCGCGTTCGCAGATCGGTTATGTCGGGCGCCGCGTCATCTGACAGCTTCACGTCGATGATCCGCGGCAGCGGCAGATCGGCGATCGGCGCTTCATCGCCGAGCCAGGGCGCCAGTAGTTTTGCCACCTGCGATATTGGTATGGCATGTGCTTCGTCGACTCCCGGCGTCTTCAACGCTTCCCGGATCGCCGCGTTGACGCGGCGATCCATCTGTGCGTCGGTCTCGTTGCTGGTCGCCACGATATGAATGGTTACGGTACCGGTCAGGCCGGCACTCCAATCGGCCGCGAGCGCGGACACCAGTAGGGCTACCGCTAGCGTGAGTGTCGCGAGATAGACCATCAATCCGACGACCCAAGGCAATATGCGAACCGCAGGATCGTTGGACAGCGGCAGATCGCTATGCTGGATGAACATTTCAGCCGTCCGCGTCGGTTTGACGGTACTCGATCTCGCCTCGCTCCAGGTGCAGCTGCCGGTGTTTGAAGCGCGAGACCAAAGCCTCGTTATGCGTCGCGATCACGACCGATGTTCCCATTTGGTTCAATTCTTCGAACAGATACAAGAGCCTCATGGCGATCGCATCGTCAACATTGCCGGTTGGCTCGTCGGCCAGCAGCAGGCGGGGCCGGCCGATCACGGCACGCGCGATCGCAACGCGTTGCTGCTCGCTGCCCGACAAAGTCGACGGGAGGTTTTCAAGCGAATCCTCCAATCCGACCCACTCCAGCAGTTCGGAGACATGCTTTCGGATTTGGCTTTCCTTTCCGCCTGCGACCCGCAGGGGCAAGGCGACATTGTCGAAAACCGACTGGTGTTCAAGCAATCTGAAATCCTGAAAGACGACCCCGATACTGCGCCGCAATTCCGGTAATGCGTGGCGCGGAATATTCGCTACGTCGTCTCCGAACAGCGATACCACCCCTCGGCTCGGCCGGTTGGCGAGATACATCAAACGCAGCAAAGACGATTTTCCGGCACCGCTAGGGCCGGTCAAAAAATGGAAAGATGCGGGCGGAAGCGCGAACGTGACATCGCGCAGAACCTCGGGACCGGTCCCGTAGCGCATACCCACATTCTCGAATCGAACCACGCTGTTAGCCGCATTCGTCACGAGTATCGTCGACCATACGTTTCGCCGGGGATCGTTTGAGGCCTGTGCAAGCGGCGCCGACAATGCCATGAAATCTGTTGTGCCGTAAAGGGTTGGTGGGAATTTAGCGGTCTTTTCGTGGCTCCATCAAAAGTGGCATTTTATGAAAATGACTCTGGCTTGTCATGTTTGCGTAGGCTCCTTATAACGAGACAACCTGCATAGGCGCCTCGCCCGTATGATAATCACCTGTCCGAAATGCTCGACGCAATTTAGGTTGAATGCGGACCAGCTTGGTGACGCCGGCCGAAATGTGAAATGCGCCAAGTGCGCCCATCGCTGGTTTGCAGAACCGACATCGTTGAGCGCGGAACCCGCGCGCGCCGCGGCGCCTAAGCCCGCGCCGGTGCCGCCGCCGCCGGCACCACCACCACTGACCCCACCGCCGCCGGCGCCCCCACCATCTCTGAAAGAGGCGCCTGCCGAAGAGAGCGCCTCGCCCCAACCAGAAGCGCCGGCGCCGCTCGACGAGGAAGACGAGCCGGTCGCGTCGCCGCCACCCATTCCGACCGAAGAGGAGATCGCCCGATTCCAAGCTAAGCCTCCACAGGCGAAACCGTCGACGTTGAAATGGTGGATATTGCTGTTCCTCGTGATCGTTGTTGTGGTCGGAAGTCTGTTCTATTACAGGCGTGAAGTTGTCGCTATCTACCAACCCATGAACAAGCTCTATACCGTGCTTGGCCTGGGTGGCGATGTTCTTGGCAGCGGTTTGAAGATTCCGGATTACACCATAGTATCGCGCCAGGAAGGCAATAAACGAATCCTGTCGATCAAAGGCGAAATCAAGAATACGACATCGCATTTCATCGATGTGCCGCTACTGTTCGGCGCGATCAAGGATTCCAAAGACAATGAATTGCGTATTTGGTCCTTCCGCGCCAAGGAACCGCGTGTACTGGCGGGCGAATCGGTTGCTTACGAAACCGAAATTCCCAATCCGCCCCGCGGTGGCGTAAATGTCAGCATCACCTTCACGACCGAGGCCGAAATGGAAGCCAAGAAGGCGATGGCCATGAAGAAAACGCGCCGGGCGAAATAGCCGCTTCGGCGCAGATCAAGATAGGTCGAACCCATTTCATGGGTTCGAACGAAATTGTGAATTCGCTCTATTTCTATAGTTGAAGAGCAGCTTCACGCGGTTGTTGGATCACCGAAGGTGTTTCAAACCAACCCTGATCTGAATCACACTAGATTCAAATAGTTAGTGTGCTGATTCACGAGAAATTCAATCATTTAAATTTCACGATCAGGACGCTAGGTTCGACGGCGGCGATGTGAATATCCAGCTTGTTC
>JAKZTB010000112.1:0-5229 GCA_047517345.1 Alphaproteobacteria bacterium | reverse complement strand
ACGCCAGGGCGGTTTTCAAAGTGGAACGGCTCTCCCGCCGTGCCGCAGTGCGGGCAGGCAAAGCCGTCTCCCCAGCGGGCTTTCTCCAGGTAGGCGGCGCAGGCCGCATCATCGGGGAAAAGTCGCTGGAACTCGGGTAGGCTAACCCGGATTTAGCTCAAGTTCCGACACACTATCACGGTAGATCCTTGCCCTCTCAAACATGCAGCAACGCTGAATATCCAGCGTCCCGACTCAGAGCGAACCAAACGCCAAATTCATGCAACCGTATTACATATCGGCCGCAATTCTACCGTATCCCCCGAACGGGCGATATGATCGATTAAATTTCGACCGCGCATTGGCATCAGCGGTACGCCGGTGCCGCGTCGATACGGCTGTCAATGATATTGACCATCGCTTTGTAGCGAGGGTCGTCCACGCCGCTGAACCTGGTCCGAAAAGCCGCATCCGACATACGCTCCGGCAAATCCCGGAAGCGTGGGAAGAACGCCCGCTCCGTGGACGCTGTCGAGACGACCTTTTGCAGTTGCTTTGCCCCGCCGGCGGTCTCTGTAGCGACTTTCGCGAATTGTAAGCCAGTCCGGTCCGCGCCGAGATCGACGAAGCTGAAACCCGTACCGCCGCCGGTCGAATCGAGCAGTTCCTTGAACTCGCCGATTGCCATAGCGGCACCGTGATTGCTGACCAGCTGCAGGCCGGCCGAAACCAAGAAGTGCAGCATCAGGTCGTTGCGGCCATTGAGACGGATTTCCGGCCCCTTGCGCCGGTGCCCTTCCAACGAACCCGTCCGCACCTTGCCGATAAGACGTTCGAAACGAGGGTCGCCGAAATAGATGACGAGCGCGAGTAGCGCAGCTTGATTTTCTGCAGCCGCTTGGCCGCCGCGTTGCTGCGCCAGCCGAAAGAGCGGTTTCATGAATGCGGCCAGCGAATGCGCGCCCGCACCGCGAAGGCCCTTTTCTATCTCAACAAGTTTCGCATAATAGACACCTACCAGCGCCGGATCGCCTAGCAATGCAATCTCATCCCGAACGTCGGAAATGCGGTTGGCGGCCTCCTTCAACCGCATTTTCAGCTCGGGAACTGGAACGATACGAAGTTTCGCCGATTTCCCGCCAAACTGGGCCGAGCGCACGGAATCAAGTAAATCGTCGCCAAGATTTTCTCCCAAAGCGAGATTCAATCCGTGACGGAGGAGGCGCGACGCGTTCCGACCGGAAATTTCGATCTTACCGATAGAGAATTGGGAATCTCCAACCCGCGTGTCGAGGGACCGAGCCCGATCCGGATATTCACGTAGCTGCGAAACAGATTTTTTGGTAGCGCCAACGTAACGGCAGCTTCCAAGCCGCGGCGCGTAATCGTCGCGTCTCCCTTGAGACGCCGAACCGCGCGACTCATCAAAGCAAATGAACTATCGAGGTCTTGTTCGCTTATCGACAAGACTGTCGCCTGTTTTGCGTCGACCACCTGTTTGATGGCGCGTTTCGCAAAAGACCGTGCACGTTCCGCATCCGCGGATGTTGGCGCCTTCGCAATCTTCACCGCGGCCCTGTTCTCCATCCCGAATACCGCGAACAACGCCAAGAGAACGATGATCGACAAAGGTAGGAATACAAAAATTGTCCAACGAAACGCAGCCATGAGATTCCCATTCGTTATCGGCGCAAACTATCGGCGGTCCGCAACAAAGGGCTCGAACCGCGCCTTGGCCCCGCTATTGAGACACGATTGCCCATCGACCGTTAATAATTTCTGAACCATATTAGACGCGGAATCGGTTTAATTTTCCGGGTCCGGGATGTTAAGGACTTGGTGAGACAAGCCGGAAGAACGAGGAGGAACAGCCATGCCGGAAGCACCGATCATCCATCCGGTCATTCTTTCCGGTGGCTCCGGTTCGCGTCTCTGGCCGATGTCTCGTGCGCACTACCCAAAGCAGCTCCTACCGTTGGCTGGTTCCTTGACCATGCTGCAAGCGACCGCGCGCCGCGTTTCGAATGCCGCACACTATATGCCGCCATTGGTGATCGCCAATAACGATCATCGGTTCATCGTCGCCGAACAGCTGCAAGCCGTGGATATCCGGCCCCGCGCCATCGTTCTCGAACCGGTCGGCCGCAGCACGGCCCCGGCGGCCGCCATCGCGGCACTCGCCCTCGTCGAAGATAGCCCCGACGCGGTCATGGCGGTGCTGGCGTCTGACCATGTGGTATCCGACGAGACCGCCTTCACTGCGGCCATGCAGACGGCCGCCAAGGCTGCGGCAGCGGGGTTGTTGGTGACGTTCGGTGTCAAACCGGACAGGCCGGAAACCGGCTACGGATACATTCGGCGAGGAGACCCGTTGAAAGACAGCCACGGCGTATATCTTGTCGCCGAGTTCGTCGTTAAGCCCGACCGGGAAACCGCGGAAGATTATCTCAGCGCCGGCGATTTCTTGTGGAATAGCGGGATGTTCGTATTCGGCGCGCAATCCTATCTCGACGAGCTAGAACGGCTGGCGCCGGATATGATGGCGGCCTGCCGAAAGGCCTTCGCCGCGAGCTTCACAGACCTGGACTTCCTGCGGCTTGACCCGGAAACCTTCGGCGCCTGTCCTTCCGACTCAATCGATTACGCGGTCATGGAAAAGACCGACCGTGCCGCCGTCGTCCCGGTCGATATCGGCTGGAACGATGTCGGCGGGTGGCCGGCATTGTGGGAATTGGCGGACAAGGACGCCGACGGCAACGTGTTGTTGGCGGACAGCCTGTTGCAGGATGTCGGAAACTCCTATTTTCGCGCCGACGACGGTCGCCTGATCGCGGCGATCGGGGTAGAGGATATGATCGTCGTGTCGACGGCGGATGCGGTTCTCGTCACGCCGCGCGACCGGGCAGGCGAAGTCAAGGACATCGTCGATCGGTTGAAAGCCGACGACCGGCACGAAGCAATCCATCATCGCCGCGTATTTCGCCCGTGGGGTGATTACAACGATATCGACGAAGACGACCGCTTCCGCGTCAAGAGGATCATCGTCAAACCGGGTGGCATATTGTCATTGCAGAAACACAAGCACCGCTCAGAGCATTGGGTCGTCGTCAAGGGTGTCGCCATCGTCACGCGCGGCGAAGAGGTCTCCGAATTGCATGAAAATCAGTCCACCTACATCCCCAAGGGCGTCGTGCACCGACTTGAGAATAAGGGCGGCGAACCCCTGCATTTGATCGAAGTCCAGGTCGGCGATTATGTCGGCGAAGACGACATCGAACGGCTTGAAGACACCTACGGACGCAATTAAGAAACCGCGGTCACGATCGATGTGACGGCCGTCATAGCGCGAAACTGTCGAAAATTCGATGTTCCCTAACCAATATGGGTGACGTGTTGAGCCGCCAGCGCCGGTATTCAACGCATCATCTTAAAATATTAGCTGGGGCTGAAATTAATGAGCAATCATATGTCGTCCGTATTACCCGCCCGCTCGCTGCACAGCGAAAACCCGCTTGTTGGAGAAAATTCGGGTATGCCCGACCACGCTTCGATCAAATCGACGAACATCACGGCCGTCGAAAGCCGCGTCACGTTGGAAGACAGAATCACGCGAAGCGGTCACTGTGGCGGTGTGCTCTGGTTCACCGGCCTTTCCGGATCGGGTAAGTCGACCCTGGCGATCGAGCTCGAACGGCGCCTGTTCAATATCGGATACAACGTTTTCGTCCTCGACGGCGACAATGTCCGTCAACGGCTGTCGTCGAACCTCGGCTTTTCGCCGGAGGACCGGACCGAAAACATCCGCCGCATCGGCGAAGTCGGCTCGTTGTTCGCCAATGCCGGATTCATCGTGATTGCCGCGTTCATTTCCCCCTACCAGGAAGACCGCGACCGCGCGCGTCAGGCGTCTGGCGAGGGATTCCATGAAATCTACGTCAAAGCCGATCTGTCGCTGTGCGAGTCGCGCGACCCGAAGGGTCTCTATCAAAAGGCGCGGCGCGGCGAGATTCCCGAGTTCACCGGTATCTCGGCTCCGTACGAAGCGCCTGAATCCGCCGAATTTACCGTCGATACGGGCGAACTCGACGTCGACAAATCGGTTGCGGCGCTGGCCGAATACGTTGCCGCCAACTTCGCTCAGCGGCAGAACTAAAGCGGATCGAGTTTAGTCCGCTCCGAGTTCCGGGCGGCGTCAGGTTATTTCGGACGAAATGCCTGCGCCGCCTTTTCCGCGGCCGCGATCTGCTTATCGTCTAGACTTCTCTTGACCTTGCGGCGCAGCTTGGCCGCCTTGTCGGTATTTTGCGCGATCGACAAGGTGAACCAGTAATAGGCCTTCGCCGGATCCTTAGCGAGACCTTGGCCGAGCATATGCATGCGGCCCATGAAGAACTGCGCGCCGCCATGCCCTTTCGACGCCGCTTTGCGGAAATGCTCGACGGCTATCTTCAAGTCTTTGGGCACTCCCTGGCCGCGATAGTAAAGCCGGCCGAGATCGTAGTCCGCCGTGCCCAGCCCAGCTTCCGACGTTTCCCTGAACATCGCCGCCGCCTTTTTGTAGTCGCGGCGGACGCCAGCGCCGAAATAGTACAAATAGGCCAGGTTCCGTTTGGCTTTCAGGCTTCCGCCATCTGCGGCCTGGGTATACAGCTCGAACGCTTTCTTGAGATCCGCTCCGACGCCGAGCCCATCCTGATAAAGGCCCCCGAGATTGCGTTGCGCCTTCGCATTTCCCTGACTGGCCGCATCCGCATACCATTCCACGGCGCGCTCGTAGCTTCGCCGGACGGCCTTGCCTTCCTCGTAATAAATCCCGATGACCCGCTTCGCTTCGCTGTGGCCGCGGCCGGCCGCCTTTTGAAACCATCCGAGTGCCGTTTTCGCATCGGCCTCGACACCCTTGCCGCCGTCATACATCAGACCAAGGCGGTATTGCGCCTCCGCATTGTCGCTCGCGGCGAGCGGCTTCAATGCGCTCAGCGCCGCTGCGTAGTTGCCCGCCTTAATGGCCTCGAGCCCGGACTTCAAATCGGCGTGCGCAACCGAAGACGCGAAAAGGACAGCAACGGCAACGAAAATCCATCTGTGCATGGGGAACCTCAATCAAAGTACCGCTGTAGCGCACCCGGTTCCTTGGACACAAGTTTGTCTCACGCGGCGGGCCTGATTGAGATCGCGGCGTGCCACGCCTGACGAGCTTGAGCGGGGCTCAGGTAGCCGTTCTTTTCGACGATCCACTGGGCATTGTAG
>JAKZTB010000111.1:0-15464 GCA_047517345.1 Alphaproteobacteria bacterium | reverse complement strand
GGAGAGGGTTGAGGTGAGGGGATTTCCGTCACTTGGCCTTCTCAACAACCACTACATCTTGCAGTCCTTGGCGTAGCTGTCGGTGTGGTTCTCCAGCACGACCTTGCGGGCCGCCGTCGTCCAGACGCCGTCCTTGTCCTTGACCACCTCGCGCAGATAGAAGTTTTGGATCGGGAAGTGGTTCTTGCCGTACTTGAAGGGCCCGCGGACCGACGGGAAATTCGCCTTCTCCATCGCCGCGCGCATACCGTCCATATCCTTCAGATTTCCGTTGACCGCCTCGACCGCGCTCTTGATCAGGAACACCGTATCGTAGGTTTGGGCAGCGTAGAAGGACGGATAGCGGCCATACTTCTTCTTGAAGCCGGCAACGAACTTCTTGCTCTGCGGCGTGTCCAGATCGGGCGCCCAGAACTGGGTCATGAAGCTGCCCATGACGCCGCTCAGATTGACCTTCTGGAATTTCGGCAGGCTGATTGAGTCGACCGTGAAGACCGAATAGAGCGGTATCTGTTTATCGAGCCCGGCCTGCTGGTATTGCTTCATGAATGCGCCGCCGGCCTTGCCCGGGTAGAAGATGAAGACACCGTCGGCCTTCGAGGCGCGCGCCTTGGCCAGTTCGGCCGAAAAATCGAGCTGCGCCGGCCATTTGGTCATGTCCTTGCCGACAATCTTGCCCTTGAAGGTACGCTCGACGCCGGAAACCATATTCTTCCCGGCCGCGTAGTTCGGCGCGATGACGTAGAGCGACTTCACACCGCGCTGGTTCAGAACCTCGCCCATCGCCATCGGCGTCTGGTCGTTCTGCCAGGAGGTCGAGAAGAAATTCTTGTGGCACAGCTTGCCGGCCAACTGCGAAGGTCCGGCATTCGAGCTGATCAGGAACTTGCCCGCGCCCAGCACGGATTTCCGCGAGGCGAGCAGCACGTGCGACCAAATGTAGCCGGCAACGAAATCGACGTCGTCCTTCTGCACCAGCTTGTCGGTCTTCTGCTTGCCGATCTCCGGCTTGAAGCCGTCATCCTCGTAGATCACGTTGACGTCGAGACCGCCCATCTTCCGGCCGATATCCTCAAGCCCGAGCTCGAACGCGTCCTTCATATCGCGGCCGATGACGCCGGCCGGCGTCGTCAGCGTCGTTACGAAACCGATCTTGACTTCTGCCGCCTGTCCCGGGGTCGCGAGCATCGCAGCCGCAACGAGACCGGCACCGAATAGTTTCAGTCGCATGATGTTCCTCCCTGTCATGACACCGCGCATTTCCGCGCGCGGCCTTATAATTTCTATAGGGCTGTTACGCCCGTTTTCTTGAACAATGTCAAGGCGTCAGCACGGCACGCGGAGAGACATCGCTGCCTCGATTACGCTTCGCTTTTGTCGACCAATTCACGGAGAATGTTTTTCCGGACTTTGCCGACCGCGGTTTTCGGCAGTTCGTCTGTAAAGCGAATGGCGCCCGGCACCTTGTGCCGGGCGAGCCGTTCGCGGCAATAGCCGATCAGGTCTTGCGCATCCGCGGCCCCGCCGACCACGAACGCCAACGGCACCTCGCCCAGCCTGTCATCGGGCACGCCGATGACGGCGCATTCCCCGACCGACGGGTGCCCGTAGAGCACATTCTCGATTTCCACCGGATAGATGTTCTCGCCGCCGCGGATAATCATGTCGCGCAGACGCTCGACCAGGGTGTAGAAACCGTCCGCTTCGGAGGACGCCGCGTCGCCGGTCGCGACCCAATCGCCGCCGTATTTGTACAGCGCCTGGGTTGCCTCCGGATCGCCGTCGTAACCCAGCAGCGCGTTCGCTCCGCGGCAGCACAGCTCGCCGACGTCGCCGGGTGCGACGGGACGGCCGTCCGGTCCGAGCACCGCCAGTTCCACACCCTCGATCGCCCGGCCGATGCTGCCCGCCTTTGCCGGCAGGTCCGCACCGCGCCGCACGGTCAGCGCGCCCAGCTCCGACTGCCCGTAATTCTCGATGAACTCGATCCAGGGCAGTGTTTCCATCAGTTGCGCCAGCACTGGCGCCGGCATCGGCGCACCGGCGTAGACGACACGTTGCAGCGCCGCCAGCCGTTCGGGCCGGAATGCCTCGTGCGCCAGCACATCGATCAGCTGCGTCGGCACCATGACCGTCGCGGTGATACCATGCTGTTCCGCCAAATCGAGAAACGATCCGGCGTCCCAGCGTTCCATCAGCACACAGGTCGCGCCCACGGCGATCGCCGGCTGGAAACAGACGAACAGCCCCGCGACATGCGCCATCGGCGTCGACACGCACACGACATCCTCGCCGGTCATTCCGAAGGCCTTGGCGATAGCATGCGCCTGCCCCGCCCGCGCCCGATGGCTGACCAGCACACCGCGGGGCTGGCCGGTCGTACCGCCGGTATAGGTGATGCAGTACGGATCGTCGGGGCAGAGGGGGACATCCGGCGCCGACTTGGAATTTGCTTTGAACACTTCAAATTCCGCGCCGAAGCGGACAGTCGGGATATCGACGTCGGGCGCCTCACCATCGTGAAACAGCATGCGCGCGCCAGCCTTATCGAGAATAACGCGAACCTCATCGGCCGTGCTGCGCAAGGACAGGTTCATCAGCACTGTCCCCGCACATGCCGATCCGAAGTACAACGCGACATAGTCGGCGCAGTTGTGGCTTAACACCGCGATACGATCGCCTTTCGGCGCGTCAGAATTTTGTATCGTACGCGCAACGAATTTTGCGGTGGTATATAACGCTTTGTAATTATGTAATATTTGGTCTCCAACGACAGCACGTCGTTTTGGATATCGGCTTGCGCTTCGCCTTAAGAGATCGCCTGCAAGAATGCGACGTACTCCCTACCGCCCGACGGCGTAGCCCTGCATGCCGCGCGGGTTGGCGCCGGCTTTCAGAATGCCGTCTTCCTGTGCGGCGGCGCACAGGCGGCCTTCCGACCAGTCGTCGCCGACCTCTATCCGGTGGCCGCGGCGGCGCAGTTCGTCGACGGTGGATTTTGGGAAGCGGCCTTCCAGGACCAGTTTCCCCGGCGTCGCGGCGCGCGGGTAGAAGGAGCTGGGGAAATGCTCGCTGTGCCAGCTCGGCGCGTCGATCGATTCCTGCAAATTCATGCCGAAATGCACGTGGCGCAGGAAGAAATTGGTCTGCCACTGGTCCTGCTGATCGCCGCCGGGCGTGCCATAGGCCATGTAGGGTTTGCCGTCCTTCAGCGTCATCGACGGCGACAGGGTGGTGCGCGGCCGCTTGCCGGGCTCCAGGCTGGCCGGGCGGCCTTCCTCGAGCCAGAACATCTGCGCCCGGCTGTTGAGCGCGAAACCGATCTCCGGAATCACCGGGGAGCTTTGCAGCCAGCCGCCGCTCGGCATGCAGGCGACCATGTTGCCATGCCGGTCGATGACGTCGACATGGCAGGTGTCGCCGGCGACGGCGCCCTGTTTGCTGACCGTGGGTTCGCCGACGCCGGCGCCGAGCGCCATCGCGCCCGCCGCGACATGCGCCGCGTAATCGACCGCGCCGCCGAAGCCCTCGACCACACCCGGCCGGAGTTCCATCGAGGCCGCGCCCATGTCGATGAGCACGCGCCGTGCGGCGTTGTAGCCGTCGCTCAGCAGCGTTTCCATCGGCACCTCGGCGAAATTGGGGTCGCCGTAGAACGCCTCGCGGTCGGCGAAGGCGAGCTTCGTCGCCTCGACCACGAGGTGCACGAAATCGGCCCCCATCGGGTCCATCGCCGAGATCCCGTAGCCCTGCAGCAGCGCCAAGGTCTGCAGCTGCGCCGGGCCTTGCCCCCACGGGCCGGTCTTGATCGCGGTGTAGTCGCCATATTGGTAGGACAGCGGCGCATCGTAGCTGGCCCGCCAAGCGGCCATGTCGGCGCCGCTCAGCACGCCGTAATGCCGCTCGCCGGTGACGTCCATCATCGCGTTCTCGCGGCAGAACCGGTCGATCGCCTCGGCGACGAATCCTTCGTAGAAAGCGTTGCGCGCGGCGTCGATCTGCGCCACCCGGTCGCCGCCAGCCGCCTCGCCCTCGGCGATCAGGCGCTGCCAGGTCTCGGCCAGTTTGGGGTTGCCGAGCAGACTGCCCGGCGCGGGGATCCTACCGTTCGGCAGATAGACCGCCGCCGAAGTCGGCCATTCGGTCTCGAACATCTCGCGCACGGTGGAGATCGTCTCGCCGACCCGGGCGACCATCGGCGCGCCGTTCAGCGCATAGCCGATCGCCGGCGCGAAGATTTCTTCGAGGCGCATCGTGCCATGGTCGCGCAGCATCAGCATCCAGGCGTCGAACGCCCCCGGCACGACGGTCGCCAGCAGTCCCGTGCCCGGCACCAGATCGAGCCCGAGGCCCTTGTAATGGGCGATCGTCGCCCCCGCCGGCGCGGTGCCCTGGCCGCAGATGACCTGGCTTTCGCCGGTGTCGGCGCGGTGGATCAGCGCCGGCATGTCGCCGCCCGCGCCGTTCAGATGCGGTTCCGCGATCTGCAGGGTCATCCCCGCCGCCACCGCTGCGTCGAAGGCGTTTCCGCCGGCTTCCAGCACCGCCATACCGGCGGCGGAGGCGAGCCAGTGAGTCGATGAGACGACACCGAAGGTGCCAAGAAGTTCCGGGCGGGTCGTGAACATCGGGCGGTTCCTCGTTCATTCGGTTAAACGCGCGCAAGGCGCACAATCTACCCGCGCGCCCGCCGCGCAACAACCGGTCCTCGCCGAACGGCGCAATCGGGGCGCCGGGGTTGACGTACGCCGGACCGGGGCACATGTTCGCTGCCGTCCCAAAGATTAGAGGTTCCCTTAATGCCGATGCCCGTCCCCTTCGTCAAAGACATCGAATTCGAATACGGCAAGGTTCAGCAGGTTAGCCCGCTGATCCGGCGGATCATCGCGCACAACCCGGGACCGTTCACCTATATGGGCACGGGAACCTATATCGTCGGCCACGGCAATGTCGCGGTCGTCGACCCGGGTCCGCTGGACGAAGACCATATCGCGGCCCTGCTCGACGTGCTGGACGGCGAAACGATCACCCATCAGATCATCACCCATACGCATCGCGACCATTCGCCCGCCGCCGCGCCGATGAAGGAAAAAACCGCGGCGCCGACCTACGGCTACGGTCCGCACCACGGCAACATCAAGGCCCCCAAAGTGGAAGAAGGCGGCGATTGGGATTTCCGGCCGGACCATGTCGTTCAGGACGGCGACGTCGTCGAAGGCAAGGGCTGGAATTTGCAGGCCGTGCACACGCCGGGGCACACCTCCAACCATCTGTGTTTCTGGCTGAAAGAGGAGAATGCGCTGTTCTCCGGCGACCATATCATGGGGTGGTCGACTTCGGTCATCTCGCCGCCCGACGGCGACATGGCGCATTACATGCATTCGCTGCGCAAGGTGCGCGACCGGGAAGACGCGATCTTCTGGCCGACACACGGGCCGCCGATCAAGGATCCGAGACCTTTCGTGCAGTCGTTCGTGGATCACCGCGAGAGGCGTGAGGCGCAGATCAGGCAGTGCATCCGGGACGGCCAGTCCGAAATCAAGGATATGGTACCGATCATCTACGTCAACGCCGCCCCCCGGCTGCACAAGGCCGCCGCGCGCTCCGTCCTGGCGCATCTGATCCAGAT
The DNA here is from genome assembly GCA_047517345.1 of Alphaproteobacteria bacterium. Lineage (GTDB taxonomy): Bacteria > Pseudomonadota > Alphaproteobacteria > UBA8366. The sequence continues at coordinate 9,835 of JAKZTB010000111.1, read as the reverse complement.
GCAGGACGAAGGCCGGGTCCGCTGCGAGGGCGAGGCGAACGTCGAGTCGGTGTTCGAACTCGTCGACTGATGCCGCAAGCGCCGCGACCGATATATCTGAAGGATTACCGGCCGGCGGACTATCGCATCGAAACGGTCGATCTGCGCTTCGACCTCGATCTTGCACGCACGATCGTGCGCTCGCGGCTTTCCATAAGGCGCCGCGACGGCGTCGATGGCGCACCGCCCCTGGTGCTCGACGGGCAGGATATCGAGCTGCTGTCGATAAAGCTGGACGGCCGGGCGCTCACCCCCGGGGACTATACCCTCGGCGCCGACCGGCTCGCCGTCGAAGCGCCGCCAGCTGCCTTCGTCCTGGAAATCGAGACCGCCTGCGCGCCGAAGGAAAACACGGCGCTGGAGGGGCTATATCAATCGAGCGGCGGGTTCGTCACGCAATGCGAAGCGGAAGGCTTCCGCAAGATCACTTATTTCCTGGACCGGCCGGACAATCTGTCCGTTTTCAAGACCGAGATCGTCGCCGACAAATCCGCAGCACCCGTCCTGCTGTCGAACGGTAATCTGCTGGAAAGCGAAGATCTGCCGGACGGACGGCATCGCACCCTGTGGCACGACCCGTTCCCCAAACCATCTTATCTGTTCGCACTGGTCGCGGGCGACTTCGCCTGCGTCGAGAACCGCTTCACGACGATGTCCGGCCGCGCCGTGACCTTGCGCATCTATGTCGAGCCGGGCAACGAGGACCGCTGCTACTTCGCCATGGAATCGCTCAAGAAATCAATGCGCTGGGACGAGGAGACGTTCGGCCTCGAATACGACCTCGACATGTTCATGATCGTCGCCGCCAGCGACTTCAACATGGGTGCGATGGAGAACAAGGGGCTGAACGTCTTCAACGCGAAATACGTGCTGGCCGATCCGGAAACCGCGACGGACGCCGACTACGCCAATATCGAGGCGATCATCGCGCACGAGTATTTGCACAACTGGACCGGCAACCGGGTGACCTGCCGCGACTGGTTCCAGCTCAGCCTCAAGGAAGGGCTGACCGTGTTCCGAGATCAGGAATTCTCCGCCGATATGCGCTCGGCCGCAGTCAAACGGATCGGCGACGTGCGTATGCTGCGGGCGCGCCAGTTTCCCGAAGATTCGGGCCCGCTCGCGCATCCGGTTCAACCGAAATCCTATATCGAAATCAATAACTTCTATACAGCCACCGTTTATGAAAAGGGTGCGGAAATCATCCGCATGATTCAGACGCTGATCGGCCGGGACAAATTCCGCAAGGGCATGGATATCTACATCGGACGGCATGACGGCGCGGCCGCGACGATCGAAGATTTCATCGCCGCCATGGCGGACGCGAGCGGTACCGACCTCAGCCAGTTCCGTCGCTGGTACGATCAGGCGGGCACCCCACGCATCGCCGTCGACGGCACCTACGACGCCGATGCCGAAATTTACGACATGACGGTCACGCAAAGCTGTCCTGCGAAGCTGGGCGAACCGGACAAGCAGGCCCTCGTTATCCCGCTGGCTGTCGGCCTGCTGGACGGTGCGGGCAACGACCTGCCGCTGCGGTTCGAGGGCGAGGCCGAAGCGCCGACGACCCGCGTCCTGCAGGTCGCGGAGACGACGCAGACCTACCGCTTCACGAACGTTCCGGAAGCGCCGATACCTTCCCTGCTACGCGGTTTCTCGGCCCCGGCCATCGTCGACCCGCCGCTCGACCGGGATCGGCAGGCGTTCCTGATGGCGCATGACAGCGATCCCTTCAATCGCTGGGAATCCGGACAGCAGTTCGCCGTCGCCCTGCTGCTGGACATGGTCGAAGCGATCCAGCGCGGCACGGCACCCGCTTCGCCGGACGCCTATATCGCGGCGGTCGAAAACGTGATCGCCGGCGCCGATGCGGACAAGGCGCTGACGGCGCAGATGCTGACCCTGCCGGGCGAGGAATATCTCGGCAATCAGATGCAACAGGTCGATGTCGCGGCGATCCATCAGGCCCGGGAGTCGCTTAGCGTGTCGATCGCCCGGGCGCTGCGTGAACCGCTCACCGCGCTTTATCACGGCAACGCCGGCAATCAACCCTATTCGCCGGACGCCCGGGAAGCCGGACGCCGCCGCCTGCGCAACGCGGCGCTTTCTTATCTGGCGGCACTGGACGAACCGGAAACCACCGCGCTTTGCGCAGCCCAATACGCCAACGCGGACAACATGACGGACCGGATCGCAGCCTTGGACATGCTGTCCGATCTGGACGGACCGGAGCGAAGCGACGCGTTGGCGGATTTCTACGCGACCTGGAAGCACGACCCTATCGTCACCGACAAGTGGCTTTCGATCCAGGCCGTGTCGTCGCAGCCGGGAACCCTGGACGCCGTCGTCGGTCTGCTCGAACATGACGCCTTCTCGATCCGCAACCCGAATCGTGTCCGCGCGCTGATCGGCGCCTTCTGCAACAGCAACCAGCTGCGGTTTCACGCAGCCGACGGGCGCGGCTACGTCTTTCTCGCCGACCAAGTGCTCCGTCTCGACCCGCTCAACCCACAGGTCGCGGCGCGGCTGCTGGCCCCGCTCGGTCCGTGGCGCCGTTTCGACGCACCGCGGCAGGGCTTGATGAAAACACAGTTGCAGCGCGTTCTCGATACGGGCAACCGTCTATCCATGGACGTCTATGAGATCGCCTCGAAAAGCCTCGCCTGATCAGGAGCCTGTCCGCGTAACGCTTACGGTCTGCATCGACCAGAGAGGCGTGCGTGTTAGGCGGGGGTGCGCCGGCGATGCCGTCCAAGCCCAAGACCTTGAGAACACGGTGCAGACCATAAGCATTACGCGGACAGGCTCCCAACGTTTCACGAAAGATTTATTTCGGCCTAGCCGGTCCAGTCCCCATCGTATGCGTAACATGGTGTGATGGAGATCCATCGATGGCGGAAACGATAACTACCGACATTTGCGTCATCGGCGCAGGCTCCGGAGGGTTGACCGTGGCGGCCGGCGCCTCGCAGATGGGCGCCGGCGTCGTTCTGATCGAACGCGACAAAATGGGCGGCGACTGCCTGAATTACGGCTGCGTGCCGTCGAAAGCGCTGATCGCTGCCGGCCACACGGCGCATATCATGCGGCATAGCGACCGGTTCGGCATCGATAGCGTGACCCCCGCCGTCGACTACGCAAAAGTCCGCGACCATGTCCGCGGCGTGATCGCGGCAATCGAGCCGAACGACTCCGTCGAACGGTTCGCCGGTCTCGGCGTCGATGTGATCCAGGGCGAAGCGCGCTTCACCGGTCCCGGAGAGCTCGAAGCGAACGGCCGCAGGATCAAGGCGAAACGGTTCGTTATCGCCACCGGTTCGGCCGCGATGATCCCGCCGATCCCGGGATTGGCCGACGTACCCTTCCTGACCAACGAATCCGTCTTCGATCTGGATGCCCGTCCGGACCATCTGATCGTGATCGGCGGGGGCCCGATCGGCGCGGAACTGGCGCAGGCGCACCGCCGCCTCGGCGCCGAAGTGACCATCGTCGAGATGTTCGATTTCCTGGGCAAGGACGACCCGGAGCTTGCCGAAGTCGTCCGCCGGCAATTTGCTGCTGACGGTGTCGCGATCCGGAAGCGGACCATCGTCACCGCCATCGAAAAGGATGGCGACAGGTTCGTCGTGGTGACGGAAAAGGACGGCCGGCAGGAACGCCTCACAGGCTCCCACCTGCTGGTCGCCGCCGGCCGGCAAGCGAACGTCGACGGATTGAACCTGGAAGCGGCGGGTGTCGCCTACGCGCGCAGTGGAATTACCGTCGATGCGCGCCTGCGCACCAGCAATAAGAAAATATTCGCCATCGGCGATGTCGCCGGGGCTTATCAGCTCACCCATATGGCCAGCTATCACGCAGGCATCGTCATCCGCAATGCGCTGTTCAAACTGCCCGCCAAGGTCAACTACCAGGCTGTGCCCTGGGTTACCTTTACCGATCCGGAGCTGGCCCATGTCGGCATGACGGAACGCCAAGCGAAAGAGGCGCATCCCGGTCGGTTCAACATCCTGCGCTGGCCGTTCCACGAAAACGACCGGGCCCAGGCGGAACGCGAAACCGACGGGCTGATCAAAGTCGTCACGACCAAGCGCGGCAAGGTGCTGGGCGCGACGATCGTCGGACCGCGTGCGGGCGAGTTGCTGATGCCCTGGGTCATGGCCGTTGCTGGCAAGCAGAAGATCGGCACCATGGCCGGTCTGATCGCCCCTTACCCCACCTTGAGCGAGGTCAGCAAACGGGCCGCCGGCAGCTACTACACGCCCTCGCTGTTCAGCGAACGCACGAAGAATATCGTCCGCTTCCTGCTGAAATTCTAATGATTTCGTTGTATCCGCTCGCCGCGCACATTCACCATCGTGCCGGCGAAGATCACCGCCGCACCGACCCACAACCAGATTTCCGGCGTCTCGTCGTAGATCAGCCAACCGAGCCACGCGATCAACGGTACCCGCAGATAATGCATGGGGAGCACCAGGCTGGCATCCGCCAGCGACAGACTGCGCGCGGTGCAGTAATGCGCGGCGATTCCGGTCAATCCAACAGCGACGATCCAAAGCCAATAGATTGGTTCCGGTAGGAAAATTCCGTGTACCCCGACAATCGCGCTGGCGATAAGTTGCAGCAGGAACATCCAGAACAGGATCGTCAGCGGTCCCTCCGTTCGGGTCAGCGCCTTGGTCGAGACGTTCGCGGCGGCGAACAGGATCGCGGCGAGGAGCACGATCACAGCCGCAGGGTCGATGATGGCAATACCCGGACGCAGGATAATCAGGATACCGGTGAAGCCGAGCGCGACGGCGACGACTCGCGCTGCCGTGAACCGTTCGCCAAGAAACGGTGCGGCTAGCAGCACCGCCCAAATCGGTAACGTGGATTCAAGGACGAACACCTCGGCCAGTGGCAACAGCGCAATACCATAAAACCAGCAGCCCACCGCCGTGATGTGGAATAGATTGCGCAAACCATGGAAAACGACCCGCTGGGTCTGCGCGATGCCGACGCCGGCGCGCAACATGATCACGAGAACAACTGCGAACCCTACGACGTTGCGCGCGAACAGGATCTGAACCGTACTGTAGACTTCGGACAGTTCCCGCGCCGCCAGCCCCATCAGCGACAAGGAGATCAAGGTGCCGACCATCCACAATATGGCCTGAATATGCTGCGGCATAGCGGTCTCCCTACACCGCCTAGCTATCATATATGCTGCAAAAGCGCAGGATTTCCTCCGTGCATTCACGCGGATACAGCAGCTGCACCATGTGGTATTCGGTCGGCAGATGGACCAGCTGAAATTCGGCGAGACCTTCGCGCAACAATATCTCCTGGCGGTCGCTGGTGATCTGACCCGAGGTCGGATAGAGCCCTAAAACCGGCGCTTTCACGTCGGGCAGGAAGGACGAGGCATCGGCCGCATTGACCAGTTTCGACATGGCAATTTGGACTTGCGCATCGCCCTTGGCGAATTCGTCGACATACCATTCGAACAGGTCCGGCTCTTTGTCCGCCGGAATCCGCGTGCCCCGCGTCGTCGCGGCGACCCACTCGCGGATACCCATCTTCTCCATCGCGTCGGTCCGCGAACCGTGGCCCAGCGCATAACGCTGTTTCATGCCGTCTTCGATGAAGACCGGCGTCCCGACCAGGGTCAAGGTACGTATGCGTTCCGGGTGCCGGGCCGCGAGGGCGAGGCCCAGAATGCCGCCCATCGACTCGCCGCAGAAATGGATCGTTTCCGCATCAAGGTGGTTGAACAACGCCACCAGATCGCCGACCAGAGTGTCGAGCGTCAAGTCACGCTCCAGGTTGCACGGCACCATCGAACCGCCGAGCCCGCGCATATCGGGCCGGACAATCCTGTAATGCCGCGCCAGAAGCGGCACCCAGCGGTACCAGAATCGGCCGGAGCGCCCGTTGCCGTGCTGTAGAACGAGATAGGGCCGGTCCGCCCACGGGTCGGTGAAATCGTCGATCTTGTAATGGACCGAAAGGTCGTCCGTACGGCGCAGATCGGGCATCAGGGCGAGACGGGCCCGGCCCACCCGGCCTGCGCCAGGGTCTCCCGCGGGACGATCAGCCGCGCCGCCATGATCGGGCGCGGCGAGGTGCCGATGCGCAACTCGCCGACGATGCTGAGCAGCATATAGGCCTCCTCGCGGCCGAGATCGGTGCTCGCCGTCACGTAGCCGACAGCATGTTCGGCCGCCGCTTCGGTTGCCGCCTCGACCGACGGCCCGGTGCCGACGAACTGGATCGTGTCTTCATATTCGATAATCGGATGCTCGACCTTGTGATCCTTGACGAGCGAGATCCGCGCCGTGACGGTCGAGGTGCACTCGACCCCGGTGCCGGTGATGATCCCGTCGCTGATCGCGGCGTGCGGGTCGGCGAAGAACACCATCGCACCCGGCACCATGACCGGCAGATGGATACGGCTGCCGACGCAAGCGTCCTTCTGGTCGAAATCGCCGCCATAAGCGCCGGCATAGGACGGCTTGTAGCCCTCCGGCGGCATGGTCGAAATGGTCCCCAGGTTCGGGTTGAGCGGCAGCGGGATGCGATCGGCGAACCACGCCTTGCCGTCGCGCACCGGGCAATGCAGGATCTTTGGATCCGCGAACTCCTGCCGCAGCACGCCGAAATCGCGCAGGATCGCGGTCATCCCGTCCTCATGAACCTCCATGTTTAGAATATCGATCAGAACCGCGTCGCCCGGCTCGGCGCCATTGACGTAGATCGGCCCGGAGACCGGCGCCAACGGATGCCCGTCGCAGGCTGGCGTGAAAGGCGTCGGGATATCGCGGATATCGTCGACGTCGGCAAAGGCGCCACGGACGACTAGGGAAACTTCCTCGCCGGAATTTATCGTATCGACCGGTGGGGTATCCGGGTTAACCGAGAACAGATAGACGGAACTCATGGTGGCCTCCCTATCGTATGACTGGATTAGGTGAACAGCGAGCGTACTGTCGCCATATGCGCTTCGGAGAAGTCGGCGACGGTGACGACGGCGTCGTCGAAGCCGATCTCCGCCAGCAGGCTGAGCCGCGCCTTGGCTTCCTCCGGCCCGCAGCGCAGATCGAGATTGTCCTCGTCCTTGAGCGGCCTACTTTCGGCGATCAGGTCGACCGGGATATTGGAGGCGACCGTGCGGCCGCCGCCTTCTCCCTTAAAGCGCTTGTGGCCTTCCTTCAGGGTCGCGATGGTGGTGAAGTGGCAGGACGAGATCCAACCGTCATACTGCTTGGCGGCGATCGGGATCCAGCGGCTGCCGGCCCAGCTGCCGATCAACACCGGGGGACCGCCCTCGGCCGAGTCGAGCGGCGTCAGGTTCGCCGCGCCCACCGTCTCGCCGCGCCACAGGCTGCGCATGACAGGTAGTGCGTCGGCCAACGCGCGGAACCGCGCCGCGTAGTCGTTGCCGGTGGCCTCGAAGTCGGTTTCCGTCGAACCTGCCCCGACGCCGAGGCGGATGCGGCAGCCGGACAGGTAGTGAAGGCCAAGGATACGATGCGCCAGTTCCACCGGTCCGCGCAGCGGCACCTGGAGAATGCAGGTTCCGAGTTCGATCCGCTCCGTGACGGCGGCGGCTGCCGCCATCGCACTGATCGGGTCGACCCGGAACGTGCCGCGGCCGAGCGAATCGAAGAACCAGATCCCGTCGAATCCGGATTTCTCCGCCATGCGCATCCCGTCGGTGTAAGACCGGCCGCTCGCCGTTTGTGGACCGTGGATATTTAGACTGACGCCGAGCCGCATGGTTTTCTCCCCTGCATTTTCGGCAAGGATACGCGGTCACACCGCCCCTTCATAGACACCGTCGCGGGCGACGATACGGCCGTCATGAACCACCAGCGACCGCGGCGGATGGCGGACGACGGCCTCCGCCACGGTTTCGACGGGAAGGGTAAAAAAGTCGGCGCGGTCGCCGACCGCGAGCCCGTAACCGCCGACGCCGAGCAGGTCTGCCCCACCCCGTGAGGCAAAACGGAAGGCCAGTTCCAAATCCGGATCGGTGCGGAAGTTCGAGCGCCAGCCGATCAGCATGGCGCGTTCCAGCATGTCGCCGTCGCCATAGGGGCACCAGCTGTCGCGGATGCCGTCATTGCCGGCAGCGATGGCGACGCCGGACCGGTGCATCTTCCGGACCGGCGGTATCGAGGAGCCGCCCGGCGCGTGCGTGATGTTGGCGACGCCGGCGTCGGCCATCGCATCGATCAGGCGGTCCGCCTCGGCGCTATCGATATCGCCGAGGCAGAAGCCGTGGCTGATCGCGACGATCCCTTGCATGCCATGCGCCTTGGTCCGTTCCACGATTGCCGCGACTTCGGCCGCGCCGGTCTCGCCGCCGTCATGCAGGTGAATATCGATGCCGGCGCCTTTCCGTTCCGCCAGCGCGAAGATCGCATCGAGTTGCCCGTCCACGTCGCCGTCGATCCCTGCCGGGTCGATCCCGCCCACAAGGTCGGCGCCGTTTTCGAGCGCCGTTTCCATGACCTCGAGCGTCCCGGGACAGGCAAGCACACCGCTCTGCGGAAAGGCGACGATCTGCACCGACAGCGCATCGCGATAGCGGTCGCGCGCCTCGACGACCCCTTCGAGGTTCGCAAGCCCGATCTCCGGATCGACATCGACATGGGTACGGCAATGACCGGTGCCGTGCACCACCAATCGTTCGATGAGGTTGCCCGCTCGCACCGCGACCGGCAACGGTAGGTTGTCGCGCATCCGTTTTTCGGTCTCGATCCGGCTGGTCCGGTCCGGTCCGGCGGCGTGCGGTCGCCACGGCAGGCCCATTAGCGACTTGTCGAGATGCAGATGGCTGTCGACCAGCGCCGGCAGCACGAGATCGCCATGGCCGTCGATGGGATCGGTTCCGATCTCGACGGTCTCGCCGATGGCCGCGATGCGTCCGTCCCGGACCAAAATTTCGACCGGCGCGCCGTCGGCGCCGCGCAAATTCTTCAGGGTGAGATCGCTCACGGCGCACCGTAGTCGGCGGCCCGCGCGGCGCGCGCATTGTCGACGACCGATTGTAGCACCTTGACGGGAATCGACAGCGCCAGGAAGACAGGCTCTTGCCGTGCCCGTCGAGGTTGAGGCTGCCGTTGACGCCGCCCTGCAGCACGTCGTCGAGTACGAAATTGAACGCCCGCAAGACCGGCAAGTCGTAACGCACCACCTTGCCCGCGCCGCGGTGGGCGAAGGCGTCGCGCATGTGATCCGCCGTGACTTGCTCATCGATAATCGCGTAGCCGTCTTCCGCATAGGGGATGACGCTGACGTTCGACCGGTCGCCCTTGTCGCCGGTCCGGCCGTGCGCGATCTCGCGCAAGGGAACTTCGACCAGCTTTTCAGTCATCGTTCGGCCCCACGAAGTGGACGCGCGGTTGAATCGATTCTCGTGGGATCAGGCAGGACGCGGTCTTGATTCGCGGCATTACGTTCAGGCGGACCCCCGCGCCGCCGCACCCGGCCCAGCATAGGAAATCTCGCCCTCGCCGAGCCAGCCGCCCTCGAAACTGATCGTGACCTTGAGCGTTTCCGGCGCCGGCCTGCCGCGCGCGCCGCTGACCCGCACCCTGTCCGGTCCCACTTTCGAGACGGACACCTTCATCAGGTCCAAAGTTACGTCCGGCGTCAGGTAGTTCGCCGGTAAGCGTTCGTTCAGGCCGTGGAATCAGCGCGGGCGTTTCCATTCGCCCCGGCCGATTTTAGCGATTGAGGGTGCGTTTCCAATCCCGTCGCAGGGGCCGGAGCCAGACATCCTTTTTAGGCTTGTCGGACTGCCTGT
>JAKZTB010000110.1:0-5314 GCA_047517345.1 Alphaproteobacteria bacterium | reverse complement strand
CTCTACAATGCCCAGTGGATCGTCGAAAAGAACGGCTACCTGAGCCCCGCTCAAGCTCGTCAGGCGTGGCACGCCGCGATCTCAATCAGGCCCGCCGCGTGAGACAAACTTGTGTCCAAGGAACCGGGTGCGCTACAAAACCAAGCGAAGCGAAGAGGATATCGTCCGATATTCCTAGCGGCTGATACTAACGTTCACTGATGCACGATTTTGGTCCGCTTCATTCGAAGCGGGCCTTTTTCATTATAGCTGCTAAGGGGCTTTGCCCCTCGCGCGTGCAAGGCATCCAAACGCATCCCCGTGAGCGGGTCCCCTCCCTATTTATTACGGTGACAGTTTATTATATCCCTTAAAAATTCATCTCTCCGGGCAGAACATCAAGCCGGGGATGACGGGGTCGGTGGTGCGAACGCCCGCCGCTGCCCCGCCTGCTCCATCAGCGGCAGGACCTCGTCGATCCACTGCCGGCATTCGCCCAGATAGTCGACCCAGGACATCAGCAGCCCGTCGACGCCCATGGCGGAGAGCCGCTCGATGCCCTCGACGATCTGCTCCGGCGTGCCGACCAGCGGGTAGCCGCCGTGGCCCGCCTTGAAGTGGAACTTGAAGGCGTCGAGCACGTCCGGGCTCAGCGTGGCGCTTTGCACGCCGAAGATGTCGAGCATGTTGGCGACGGCCACATCGTCGCCCTTCTCGACGACATAGTGGTTCAGATAATCGCGCGCTTCCCGCTCGGTCTCGCGGCAGACGACATAGACGTGGATCCAGCATTGCGAGGTCCGGCCGAGGTCGGCGGCCATCCGTTTCAAATGCGCGATCTGGGCGCGGTCGCTATCCTCGTCCTTCTGGCGCAGCATGGCGAAATTCATGTCCGCGTGGCGGGCGGAGAAGGCGTGCCCGGTCTCGCTGCTGCCGGCGTTCATGATCGGCGGGCGCGGCTGCTGCAACGGTTTGGGCTGGCTCCACAGCGCCTTGCCCCGGAAGAATTCGCCGTCGAAATCGAAGGCGTCTTGTTCGGTCCAGAGGCGCTTTACGAGCTCGAGCCATTCCGCGGCGTAGTCGTAGCGCCGGTCGTGCGGCGCGATTTCCAGGCCGAACATCTCGAACTCGTTCTTGAACCAGCCGGCCACCACGTTGAGCGCGAAGCGGCCGCCGGAGACGTGGTCCGCCGTCGCCGCCATCTTGGCCGCCGCGATCGGGTGGATCAGCGGCGCGTGCACCGTGGCGAAGATCGTGCTGTAGCTCGTGATGGCGCCAATGGCCGACGCCCAGGTCAGACTCTCGAAGGTCCGGTTGTTGAAGTCGGTCTCGCCGCCATAGCCCTTCCAGCGCCCGACCGGCAGCAGCACTTCCAGCCCCGCCGCGTCGGCCATGTGGGCGAGCGCCGCGTTGTCCGCCCAGTTCATCGGCCAGGCGCCGTCGGCGGTCGTGACGGTCGAGCCGTGCGAGCAGTTGAACGCCATCACGCCGAGCTTGACCTTGTTGTCGCTGAACAGGGCGTTGGTCATCGATGGATTGTCCGTCCACTAACGCTGTGGTGGTGTGTAGGTCGCGCTGCGTTTCTTGACCCCCTTGCGCGGGCCCATCAGGGTCTTGTTGGCGAAGTCGTCGTTCAGCGGGCGGGCCTTTGTGTGGTTCAGCCACAGCCGCAGCAGCAACCGTTTCCGCGCGGGTTCCTCGTGATCCACATAGCCGCCGCGCGAATGCAGGATGACGTAGTTGTTGAGCCATTGGATGTCGCCCGGTTGGAATTCCATGGCATATTGGATATCGGGCCGGACCGCCACCTCGCCGATGAAGGAGACGGCTTCCTGTTCGAGCCCGGTCAGCGGCTGGCCGATTTTTGCGGCACCGTCCTCGATCGCCTTCTGATTGTAGCGGCAGCTGAGCTGGCCTTCGCACCAGCTATAGACCGGCAGCAGGTTGGTCACCTCTTCCGGATGGCCGGTCGGTCCCTTGCCGTCGATGTCGAAGCGGAAGCCGCGATGCACCGCGGGCAGAAACTCCGGGTGCTTGTCGAAGACTTCGTTGTAGACGGTCATCGAACTGCACAGGGTGCTCAGGCCGCCTTGCCTGGCGGTCCGGACGCAGAGCAGCCCGACGATGTCGGTGGGATCGCAATGCGGGCGCAGTTCCGCCGCGGTCATGCTGCCGCGGTGCTCCGTCTTGGTGTAATCGAAGCCGCGGTCGGCGATATCCTGCACCAGCTCGCCGTTGATATTCTGCGATTCCGCGCCGCCGAGATGGCTGCCGATGCCCCAATAGAGGCGCCGCAAATCGTCATCGCCGTAGCGCTCGACGGGGAAGCCGCGCATCAGCACGATGCCGCGGCCGTTTTCCAACTCGTCCAGCAGGGCGTCCAGCACCGCCGCGAAACCCGATAGCGGGAAATGGTCTTTCGTCACCTCGAACGGCGCCAAGCCCGTTTCCTTCGACAGCCGCAATGCCGCATCCAGTTCCTCGATATGGTCCTTCTCGAACCGCCAAATCCAGGAACGGTCGGCCTCGAGTTCCCGGCGGGTCCAGGCGCAGGGCAGTTCTATGCGGTGCGGATTTTCGGCGGAACCGAGTGGCTTTGCGATCGAGTTCATGATTATGGGTTTCTCTCCAACGGCGGCGCGCCGCATACTGACACGATTGTCCGGACAATATTTTGCATGGCAAGAGGGGAGTCAAATATGGAGAAGGCCACGACGCGGCTGCGCCAGCTGTTGAAGCGGGACGGCATGCTGTACCTGCCGGCGGTCTACTACCCGCTCGGCGGGCGCATGGTCGAGCGGCTCGGCTTCGAGGGGGCCTATGTCGGCGGCTTCGTGACCGGCGGATCGCGGGCGGTGAGCGAGCCGCTGCTCACCTTGACCGAGCAGGTCGAGACCGCCTCGCAGATCGCGCGGTCGGTCTCCCTGCCCGTCATCGCCGACGCGGGCGCCGGTTTCGGCGAGCCCCTGCACGTCACGCGAACGGTGCGCGAATTCATTGACGGCGGCGTCGCCGGGATCCATATCGAGGACCAGCTTTTCCCGAAGCGCGCGCACTACCACAAATACGTCGCACACGCGATTCCGATGGACGAATACCGCGACAAGATCCGCTGGGCCTGCCGCGAGCGCGACAAGCGCGATCCGGACTTCGTGATAATCGGGCGGACCGACGTCTGCCGCTTCGAGGGATTGGAGGCATCGCTTGAACGCATGGAGGTCGCAGCGGAAGAGGGCGCCGATATGGGTATGTTCTTTCCGCGCAACGACGAAGAAGCGAAGGCCGCCGCGAAACGTTCCCCCCTGCCGCTCGCCTATGTGCAGAGCCGCGGCAACCGGGACGGCCGCCCGCTCTACGCGATGAACGAGCTGGAGGATATGGGCTACGCCATGTGCATCGACGCCCAGCTCTACCTACTCGCCAGTTTCCATGCCGCCCAGAAGGCGCTGGTCGAGATGAAGCAGACCGGCCGCTACACCGGCATGACCGAGGAAGAGGCGGTCACCGCGCGCCAGGAGATCGAGGACGCTATCGGCCTCGACGAGTACTACGCCATCGAGGCGGAAACCGTCGAGGGAAAAGTGTGAAGCTCTTAGAGCCAGGCTCTTAGGGCCGAATGCCGTGGTTGTATTTGCCCGGCTCGCGTAGCGGTGCCGCGATGTTCGCGAACTCGCAGAGCAGCCGGCGCGTGTCGCGGGGGTCGATGATTTCCTCGATCCAGAACGATTCCGCCGTCCGGAACGGCGAGCGCAGCTTGTTCAGCCGATCCTGGATATTGCGCAGCTCTTCGTCGCGATCCGGTGCGGTGTCCAGATCGGCGCGGTACGCCGCTTCGATGCCGCCTTCCAGCGGCAGAGATCCCCAGCGGGCTGACGGCCAGGCGTATCGAGTGGCGTAGTTGGCCGGATTGCGGTGCGCGCCGCCGGCGACGCCGAAGGCGTTGCGGACGATGATCGGGCACCAGGGCACGGAAGTCTGGCCGATCGCGGTCATGGCGCGGACGCCTTCCTTGATCGTGCCGTTGCGTTCCCCCTGCAGGCCGACCTCGAAGCCGGGACAGTCGACCAGATAGATGATCGGCAGGTGAAAGGCTTCGGCCATATCGACGAATTTGGTGACTTTCCGGCAGGTGTCCGCCGTCCAGCAACCGCCGTATGAGTACGGGTCGCTGGCCATGAACGCGACCGGCCAGCCGTCCATCCGCGCGAACCCCGTGATGACCGAGCGGCCATACATCTTGCCCATTTCGAAGAACGACCCCTCGTCGACGAGCGCTTCGACGATGGGGCGCATCTTGTAGACCTTGCGGATGTCGCGCGGAATGGCGTCGAGCAGCCAATCGACGCGGCGTTCCGGGTCGTCGTCCTGCGCACCGCGCGGCGGCAGATCGTAGACCGACGACGGCAGGTAGGACAGGAACCGCCGGGCGCATTCGAATGCCTGTTCCTCGGTTTCGACGGCATGGTCGACCGCGCCGGCGCGAAGTTGAATCTTGTAGCCGCCGAGCTCGTTCTTGGTCAGCTTCTGGCCGGTATGCTCGACGACCGGCGGACCGGCGACGAACAGGGCGGATTTGTCCTTCAGCATGACGGAATAATGCGTCGCCGCCAGATAGGCAGCGCCGATGCCGGCAACCGAGCCGAGTCCGAGTCCGACGCGCGGCACCGTCGCGAGGCACTCGACGACCAAATCCCAGCCGACGCTGCCGGGCAGGTTGGCGCGGCCGCGCGTTTCGATGGTCTTCACCGACCCACCGCCACCGGAGCCTTCCACGATCCGCAGCAGCGGCAGTCGTAGAGAGCTGGCCATCTGCTCGCACATCATGTGCTTTTCCTTGATCGTGGCGTCGGCGGAACCGCCGCGCACCGTGAAGTCGTCGCCGCCGATCGCGACCGGCCGGCCGTCCACCTTGGCGCGGCCGAAGACGAAGTTCGACGCCATGAACGTATCCAGATCGTTCTTACCGTCATACTGCGCCATTCCGGAAATCTTGCCGACTTCGTGGAACGTCCCGTCATCGGCCAACAGGTCGATGCGCTCCCGGATCGTGTAGCGGCCGCCGTCTTTTTGGCGTTTGACCCGCTCGGGCCCGCCCAGCTGTTCGGCGAACGCCTCGCGCCGCTTGAGTTCGTCCAGTTCCGGTTGCCACGACATGTCCGCGTTCCTCGTCTTTACGCGCTTGCCGGCCGCCTGATGCAGCGCGGTACCCGATGGTATAGCATCGGGCGCCTGTCAGCAGAAAAGCCCCCGAGAGGAAGTAAAACGTGATCTATCAACATCGTCTGGTCATCGCGCGCGGCGGCAAGCTGGAGAAACGCCACGCGCAGTTTCAGGG
>JAKZTB010000109.1:0-24350 GCA_047517345.1 Alphaproteobacteria bacterium | reverse complement strand
GTCCGGAAACGGCAACGATTCTTATGATGGCGGCGAAGGCGTCGACACGATCCAGTACACCAGTGCGGTGAGCGGGATTACCGTCGATCTCGGATCCGGAACCGCGAGCGGCGATGATATCGACGACGACATCCTGAGCACTATCGAGCATGTTATCGGCGGCGAAGGCGACGACATTTTGATCGGAGCCGGCGGTGACGAGACGCTTGAGGGAGGCGGCGGTAAGGACACGCTGATCGGCGGCGCGGGCGACGATACGCTGATCGGGGACGGCGCCGGGACGGATACCCTTGCAACGCCCAGCCTCGTGTTCGACGGCGGCAATATCGGCGGTGCCGGTACGCTGGATAACCAAGGCGCCGTAACCTTTGCGGCCGCTGGCAATATCGGCGGCACGTTCTTGAACAACGGCGCTTTGAGAGTAGATGGCGTCGCGGTCATCGCGAGCGGAATCGATCTGTCGTCCGGCGGCGTACTGACGTTGGACGGCACCGACGGCGATGCGAGTTTGGCGGAAAGCGGCAGCCTCCTGCTGAATTCGGGTTTGGTGACGGTCACCGGCGGCGTCGGATCGCTGGGCGGGACGACGGTCAGCAACGCGGGTACGATCATCGTCGAAGACGGCACGGTATTGCGGCAGGATGGCGGCGGCACGCTGTTGAATGCGGGCGAGGTTTCGCTTTCGGGCGTGCTCGAGTTGATCGGCGGTACCGCCACAAACAGCGGCGTCCTGACGTTTGCGGACGGAACATTGTCGTTATCCGGCGGCGCGTCTTTTGATCAGAACACGGACCTGACGGTCGGTACGGATTCCAGCATCGTTCTGGACAATGCGACGTTAGGCGGATCAGGAACATTGACAAACGCCGGCACGCTGTCGCTCTCCGTCGGAACATTGTCGAGTGTTGACGTTTCGAATAGCGGCATCATCGATGTAATTGCGCAATCGGTGTTGGATGCGGGCGGAACGGGAACGATCGACAATAGCGGCACGCTTTCGATCCAGGATTCAGCGGTCTTGAGCTTTAACAATGGCGTTTTTGAAAACAACGATGTGATTGATCTTTCATCGAGCGGGACGCTGTCGGTTGCAGGCGGGACGCTTGGCTTGAATATTGGGGGGCCGATTGTCGCAGAAACCGGTTCGGCAGCAGTTGTGCTGGACGGCGGCAATGTGATTTTGCGCGATAATTTCACCCTCGAGGAAGACCTGACGCTGGCGGCGACCGGAACGCAGACGAATTCGATCTCGCTGTATACGCTTACATTCACCAGCGACGGCATCGTCTCGATCGCGGCAAATGCGGAGCTTTCGATCGATGGTCTGGCCGGCAGCGCCTTCGTCAATCAAGGGACACTCGATATCGGCGATGGTGGCTCGGTTTCCTTGACCAGCGTTGTGCTTGCGAACACCGGCGGAATTATAGAGATCGGCGGTGATTTCGGCCTCGCGACGGTCGATGGCGATCTCTCGATGGATCTGGCGAGTGCGTTGCAGATCGGCATCGGGGCAACGGGAACCGTTACTGAAAACGATCGGCTCGCCGTGACAGGGGACCTGGCACTAGGCGGCACGTTGTCCGTCAGTGAGGTGGACACGTTCTCGTTGGGCGTCGGCGACAGCTTCGAAGTCGTCTCAGCGGGAGGCACGCTGACGCGAAGCTTCGATAGGGCGGTTGGGCTGGAATCGAGCGAGGCCGTCATACTCAACCTGACGCAGGAAGCAGGCGGTGTAACGCTGACAGGCGTGGCCGTGACGAACCTGGGTCTCGATGATTCGGTTAATGGGGATACCTTGGTAGGGTCGAGCGGCGTAGAGGTGTTCCTCGCGAGGGACGGCGACGACAGATTCGAAAGCGGCGGCGGCCTGGACCTGATGCATGGTGGAGAAGGAAATGACATATTCGTCGCTGTCGATACAGGTTTCGGCAGGTTCGACGGTGGTACCGGTGAAGATACCCTGTTGTTCGCAGCCGGAGACGATCAAACCTTTAATTTGCGCCCGGTTCGTGGCGACCAGATTTCCAGTATCGAACGTATCGACATTGCCAATGGTACGCTGACGGTCTTGCAGCTGGATGCCGATACTGTCTTGTCGGCGATAAACGGAACGAATTCGGCTACGGGAACGCTTGATACGTTGATTATTGATGGCGGTGCGGGAAACGGCGATACAGTCGAAGCCTTCGGCGACTGGGCTCCCAATGGAACGACAACGATTGGGGGCACCGGTTATTCCATCTTCCTGGATAGCAGCTCTGGTGCGCAGATATTCGTCGGCGACGCCAACGTTACCGTCACGCCGATAGTGTGAGCGAAACGGACCAGGCGCCGTTCGCAACATTACCGGTTCCGCCACATGGACGGGCCGCTATAGACTGTCGGTAGAATCTAGAAATCTCATATTAGGGAGTAATGAGATATGCCGAAATGGATCGACCACATCGTTGTGCGCGTCAACGATATCAACGAAAGCCTCAAGGACTATGAGGAAAAGCTCGGTATGAAGGCCAGCAAGGGGCCTGACGAAGTGCCGCATCTCGGCATGACCCGCGCGATCCTGCCGCTCGGTGACGAGGGCCGGTTTATCGAGATCGCGGAGCCGCTAGGCGAGGGCGGCGCAATTGGCGGGGCGTTGGAAAAATATGGCGAGGGTGTCCATTTGGTGGCCCTGGCGGTCGACAATCTGGCCGAAGCGACGGCGGAGATGAAGGCGAATGGCGCGCGCGTCATCGAATCCGGAACGCAGGTGTTCATTCATCCGCGCGACGGCCATGGCGTGATGTACCAACTGATAGAGCGCGCCTAATCGCGTTTCGCTGGACACGACGATTGATCGCTCGATCGGCGTAGCGCCGTGAAATCACACTCTAACCGGCTGCGAGGCGTAAATGTCGCGTAGCAGCGATGACCTGTTCGCCCGCTATGGCCCAGCCTACCGTTGGTTGGTCACTGTCTCGTGTTTGACGGTCTTCTTTACCATGGTGTTCTCCAGCACAACCGTGAACGTAGCGATCCCTCATGTTATGGGCGCCTTCGGTGTCGGCCAGGACAAGGCGCAGTTCCTGTCGACCGCCTTTATCGCGTCGACAGTCACCAGCCTGCTGCTCAACAACTGGTTTATTGCCAAAGTTGGCCAGCGCGTCGCATTTTCCTCTTCGATATTGTTGTTTTGCTTCGCCAGTTTCATCTGCGGATTCGGCCCGACGTTGGACATAATCATCTTCGGTCGCGTCATTCAGGGGTTCGCCGCCGGCATCATCCAGCCGATGATAATGGTCGTGTTGTTCCAGGTATTCCCGCCGGAGAAACGCGGAACGGCGATGGGCCTGTTCAGTATCGGCGTGGTGATAGCGCTGGGGCTCGGACCCGCGATCGGCGGCATTACGATCGACGTATTCAATTGGCGTTACATTTTCTTCATCCCGATCCCCGCGGCGCTGTTGTCGCTCGTGCTCGGCGCTTTCTTTATCCCTGACCGCCCGCACTCCGGGCCGGCGGGCCCGTTCGACTTCGTCGGCTACGCCTTTATGTGCGCTGCGGTGTTTTGCCTTATGACCGTTATCGGCAACGGTCAGCGTGACGGTTGGACCTCGAATGAGATCCTCACGCTGATATTTATCATGATCGCTTCCAGTATCGGGTTCGTTCTGTCGCAGCGCAGGCCGAGCGGCAATCTCCTCGACCTTAACTTGTTTCGGAATGCGCGTTTCTCGACCGCGGTTGCGGTTTCGTTTCTGTTTGGCTTCGGGAGTTTCGCGACAGTCTACATTTTCCCCGTTTTCGGACAAATCGTGCAGGGTTATACCGCGACCGAGGCCGGTTCTTTGCTGCTTCCCGGCAGTATCGCGGCTGCATTCATCCTGCCGATTACGGGGCGGCTCGCCGACCGCTTCCCGGCCCATACGGTGATTATCATTGGGCTGTTCATCTTTGCGATCAGCGTCATGCTGATGGCGGACGCCGATGTCGACACGGTCTTCTGGAGCATCGCGTTTTATTTGTTCATCGGCCGGGTTGGTGTCGCGCTGGTGTCGCCGGCTTTGAACAGCGCGGCGCTGGCCGCGCTCCCCGCGTCGCAGCTTACCCGGGGGGCAGGCGCGGTGAACCTGTGCCTCATGCTAGGCGGTTCGTGCGGAATCAGCGCGTTGGTCGTCGTGCTGGAGCGCCGGATCGAGTTTCACAGCGACGCTTTCATGTCGACGCAGACTTCGGCGAACAATGCGACGCGCGAATTGCTCGGTAGCGTACGCGGCTTGTTGGGCGAGGGCGGCATCCCGGATGCGTTACGCGATCCTCTGGCACTCGACTATCTCGGCGAGGTCGTGAACGCGCAGGCGAACACGTTGGGATTCCAGGACGGTTTTATCGCCGTCGGGTTGGTAAGCATGTGTTCGATCTTGCCGGTTTTGTTGCTACGCCGGAAACAACGGAATCAGGCTTGAAGCTTTGTCTTTATATTGCTGAAATCAGAGCCGAACTAAAATTGGGAGATTATCTAGGTGCGGAAACAGTCCCTTGAAGGGTGGACGAGCCTGGACCTTGTGAGGCGCCAGGCGGAACGTTACGGCGAGCGGGTTTTCTGCACGTTCGAAGTAGGACCTGAGCTGACGTTTGCAGAATTTGAAAGTGAAACCAGTGCTTTAGCGTCGGCGTTGGCCGATCTTGGTGTCGGCCCGGGGGATCGGGTGCTGACCTTCGCCTACAACAGCCGCTCTTTCCTGCTGACGATGATCGCGGTGCAGAAACGGGGTGCGATCTTCGTGCCGGTCAACACGGAACTGAAGGGCGATTTTCTGAGCCACCAAATTCGCGTGATCGAACCCCGGATCGTCGTCTTGGATTCAGCGCTACGCGGCGCGTTCGACAGCGTCGACATTAGCGATATGGCGATCGAGACGACCATCGTAATCGGCGATGAGGCACCCCCTTTGAGTGGTTCGCGGTTCGTTGCGTTCGATTCCCTTAGGGATACTCCGGCGCGGCCGTTCGACGTCCTGACGGCGCAACCGCACGATATCTCCACAATCATGTTCACCTCGGGGACGACGGGACCCTCCAAAGGCGTCCTGATGCCGCATGCGCATTGCTACCTGTTCGGCTTCGGCGCCGGTCGCGCCCTGTCCATGACCGAGGAAGACAGAATGTTCATCTGCATGCCGTTCTTCCATGCGATGGGGCTGACCATCCAGTTCACTTCCTGCCTCATTCATGGCGCAACTGTGCATGTCGTTCGACGGTTTTCGGCCACCACTTGGCTGGACGATGTGCGCGCGTGCAAGGCGACGATCACCTATGCGCTGGGCGTGATTCCGGAGTTCATATTCCGCCAGCCGCCGACAGACCGCGACAGCGACAATGATCTTCGGGTCGTGCTCGCGGTACCGATCGGCGAGGAATGGGGTGCGGAATTCGAAGAGCGGTTCGGGCTGCGCCTGATGCAGGCTTATGGGATGACCGAGTGCAACCTGCCGGCATTTGGCGATTTGGCCGATCCGATCATGGCCGGTTGCGCCGGTCATATTGTCGACGATTTCTTCGAAGTCCGGATCGTCGACGCGGAAACGGACGAGCTGCTCGGTCCAAACGAGGTCGGCGAAATCGTAGTTCGTCCCAAGCGGGCCTCCTGCTTCATGGCCGGTTATTTCAACATGCCGGAGCGTACCGTCGACGCGTGGCGCAATTTATGGTTCCACACCGGCGACGCCGGCCGGTTCGACGAAAAAGGCCGATTGTTCTTCATCGACCGTATTAAGGATTGCATTCGCCGGCGCGGAGAGAATATCTCGGCGTTCGAAGTCGAACAGGTGTTGAACAATTTCCCCGATGTCGCCGAGAGTGCGGTCGTTGGTGTGCGCGCCGAATCCGGCGGAGAGGAGGAAGTGAAGGCCTGCATCGTCGCGACTGGCGATCCGTTCGACCCAGTCGCCGTGCTGGACTGGTGCGCCGAGCGGATGCCGCGCTACGCCGTGCCGCGCTATATCGAATTCGTGGCCGATCTCGACAAAACGCCGACCGGCAAACTGCGCAAGCAGGCGCTGCGCGATACCGGAATCACGGCCGAGACCTGGGACCGCGAGTCGGTCGGTTACGAGGTTCGCAGGTAGTTGGACCCGGCATTCGTGTTGTGGCTGCGGTCTTTGTTTAGCTTAAGCGTGTTGTTCTGCGCGGCGTTCGCGATCCAGGCCAATGGACAGACGCCGCCGGCGCGTTCCGCAAAGGACATTCCCTTACTTGCGGCGACGTTGCTCGGCGATGTCGAAAGCGTCGCGAACCTCTTGGCGGGCGGCGCCGATCCGGATGCATATGACGCTCAGCGGAACACCGCGCTGATTTATGCCGCCCGAGACGGCACGACCGAAATCGTCCGTGTCTTGGTCGAAGCCGGTGCGGACCCCGGATGGGTAGACGGAGAACGCGTTACACCGCTCATTCTTGCAGCCTACAGGGGCCACCTAGAAATCGTGAAACTTCTATTGCGCCGGAATGTCGACCGCAGCCATCGCGACCAATGGGGTCGATCGGCCTTGGACTACGCCCTACGACGTGGCCAAGCGGACCCTATTGCGGTCCTGCTGCGCGCGCTGTAGCCACGTCGAAGACAGCTTTAGTGGTCGAGGAAACTCCGCAAGGATTGGCTGCGGCTCGGATGGCGAAGTTTGCGAATCGCTTTCGCTTCGATCTGACGAATGCGTTCGCGGGTAACCGAGAAGGTGACGCCGACTTCTTCCAGCGTGTGATCGGTATTCATGCCGATGCCGAACCGCATGCGCAATATCCGTTCCTCGCGCGCGGTTAGGCCTTCGAGCGCCCTGGTCGTCGCACCGCGGAGGTCCGAGCGAATCGCCGCATCGATGGGTATGGTGGCGTTCTTGTCCTCGATGAAGTCGCCAAGCTGACTGTTTTCCTCGTCGCCGACAGGCGTCTCGAGGCTGATCGGGTCTTTGGCGATCTTCTGCACCTGGCGGATTTTCTCGAGCGGTACATCTAGCCGCTTCGCCAGTTCTTCCGGTGTCGGCTCGCGGCCGATCTCGTGCAACATCTGATGCGACACGCGGAGCACCTTGTTGGTCGTCTCGATCATATGAACAGGCACTCGAATCGTGCGCGCCTGGTCGGCGATCGAGCGCGTAATCGCCTGGCGAATCCACCAGGTGGCGTAGGTCGAGAATTTGTAGCCGCGGCGGTATTCGAATTTGTCGACCGCTTTCATCAGGCCGATATTGCCTTCCTGGATCAGGTCGAGGAATTGCAGGCCGCGGTTGGTGTATTTCTTGGCGATCGAGATGACCAGGCGCAGGTTCGCCTCGACCATTTCTTTCTTCGCCTGACCCGCCTCGCGGCCGCCTTTCTGCACAGCTCGCGAGATGCGGCGGAATTCGCTCATCGGCATGCGAACGGTGGATGCAATTTCGGCTATTTCGCCGCGCAGCTGTTTGATGTCGTCCCGATGCTTGGTTGCAAACTTCTTCCAGCCCTTGGTTTTCACGCGCGACATCGCGTTTAACCAATAGGGGTCGAGCTCGCGATCGAGATAACGCTTCAGGAAGTCGTCCCGCTTAACGCCGCAATCCGACGCAAGGCGCATCATCCTGCCTTCGAGCTGCATCAGTTTCTTGTTTACGTTCTGGATGTCCTGGACGAGTTGTTCGGTCCGCACTTCGTTTAGATGCACCAGTTGCATTCGCGCCAAAAGCTTCTGACGATGCTTTTCGTATGTACGCTCTGTCGACGCGGGTAGCGTTTGGCCTTGAAGCGTGAGTTCGAACTGTTTTTTGCTCAGGCGATGCAATTTCCGATAAGTCGCAGCGATTTCGTGAAAATTTTCCAATAAATCGTCCCTGACCGCATCTTCCATCGCCGTCAAAGACGTTGTGATTTCATCGAACTCCTCGTCGTCTTCCAACGCATCTTCTTCGGTATTCGAACACGGCGCGGATTTCACACTGCCTTGTGTCTGTGTATAGGTGAGATCGAGATCGACGATATCGCGAATATTGGCGGATTCGTCGGCGAGCGATTCATACCATTGCGATACGGCCCCCATCGTCAGCGAGCTCTCGCGCAATGCTGCCGTCAGACGTTCGCGGCCGGCTTCGATCCGTTTCGCGATCGCCACTTCGCCCTCGCGCGAAAGCAGCTTCACGCAGCCCATTTCACGGAGATACATCCGGACTGGGTCATCGGTGAGGCCGTGGTTGTCGATGTTGCCGACCGGCGTTGCCTTGGCGTTCGGCTTCAATTCCTCAGCTTCTGCCATTTCTTCCGACGGGCCATCGTCGATGACGTCAATGCCCATTTCGGAGAGCATCGCCATCATATCTTCGATTTGTTCGGAGGAAACCTGTCCCTGAGGAAGGATTCTGTTGAGTTGGCTTAGTGTGATGCTGCCACGCTCTTTGCCTGCCGCCAGAAGCTTATCGGTCTCTTGGCGTAATTCGTCTATACCAAGCGCGGTTTGTGCGTCATCCGTTTGTTCGTGAGTCTGGGTTTGCTCTATCGCTATGTCCATGATCTTCCAGTTTTGTGTTCTACAATACCGGAGGGCTCGCCGGCGTCATTTCCGCTGCGTCAGGCGTTCGTTGCGCGAAACGGAGCCCTCTCCCGAAACCATTCTTGCGTGCGTCAAACGGTCGCAAGATTGGCGCTACATTACGCATAGGAAAAGAGAATAAACTCGATAGTTAATATTGGAATCATAAATATCTCGGACTCGACCGGATTCCGCGGCTTTCGGCGCAAATTTGCCTTATTCAATCATCCGGTCGTTACGGTACTGCGCGACGGTTGCATCAAGGCCGAGAAGCGCATCTTGCAATACCTCGTCATCAAGGGTGTCGGTATGGACCGCATAGACGGGATAGGAAAAGACCGGCGCGTTAGGGACTTTGCGTAACGTGCTGTTCTGCAAATATGGCGCACAAACGCGCCGCGGGAAGTACCCTGCCGCGTTGGCGCGTACCAAATAGTCGATTCCCAAAACGCCGAGATCCAGCGACATATGCGGCCTGTCGATATCCGGAAAATTCAGCGCATGATCGCTTCGAAATTCCGGCCCCCAATTCACGAACACATAGTCTTCGCCCATCATGGGGTCGGCTGCACCCGGGCTGGATACCAGGATCATCTCGTCGTTGAACAGCTTCCTGACCTGAAGGCCCGTGCGTTGTTGCGGCCTGTACATGACGGCGATATCGAGCGAACCCTCGGAGAGGTTGCGCATCAAATCGTCGATATACCCGACTTCGCACTTGATCGAGATTGCCGGCGCTTCGGCGTGCATCCAGGCGAGCCATGCGACCAGAAAGCTGCCCCAAATGCTCAATTGGCCGCCGACGCGCAATAGCGCGGCCTTGTTGTCGCCGACACCGACTTCGAGGCAGGCCTGATCCCAAATTCGCGCCATCGCAACCGCGTGCTTGGCAAACTCGCGGCCGGAATTGGTTAGGGAAGCGCCGCTCTTGTTCCGCGAAAATACTTTTACGCCGAGTTGATTCTCAAGCGCGCGGATCCTCATGCTGACGGTCGACTGCGTGACATTTACACGCTCCGCGGCAGAAACAAAGCTTCCAGTCTCGACAACCGCAAGAAATGTCCGGATGTTTGTAATGTCCATCGATCTGTTCCAATGTGACATGTAGATAGAATAGTATTCGTCAAACGAATATGAATTGGCAATTGAATTCGACTTCGCTAAATTTTTAGTTTTCTGGAGTTTGTCAGTGCTTAAGTCAGGGTCTAAACTTTTCCAGGTTACCGCGACCGAGGGAACAGCCACTGTGGCCAAAAAGGTCTAGTCGATGCGTGTTGCGACCGCGCCCAAAAATCAAAAACTCCGGCTACTGGATCGAGCCATTCGGGGCCGGAAAGCCTGGCGGCGCGATAATCTGCGTCGAAAAGACTGGCACCTAAAAATTCCGGATGCTTGTCTCGAAGAAATCGACGTAGTCATTTCCAACTTGCGCGCCAATCCCGTGCCGACCATCGCGTTGGACGCAACTGACTATCGGCTCACGGATTGCCGTCGCTTGATGAAACGCGCGCGCGCCGTTCTGGACGACAGCGTCGGCTTCGCCGTGCTCGACAAGCTGCCGGTCGACAGATATTCGAAGGAAGAATTGACAGCGGTTTATTGGATGCTGAGTGAGATGATCGCACGCCCGGTTGCGCAATCCTTCGATGGGACGCTGCTTTACGATGTCCACGATACGGGGAAGAAAATCGCGACCCGCGTTCGCGGCGATCTGACGAACCAGAAACTCGCTTGGCACACGGACTACGGTTTCAATTACCCGCCGCCTTATATCGGCCTGTTGGTGTTGCGAACGGGGAAGGCCGGCGGAGAAAGTTTCGTCGTCAGTCTGAGCAACGTCCACAATGAATTGCGCCGCAACTGCCCTGATCTGCTGGCGCGGCTGTATCGTCCTTACCATTGGAATCGGCAGGGAGAACATTCGCCCGGCGACCCGGTCACGAATTTCAATCCCGTATTCTGGTGCGACGGGAAGCGGTTGAACGGAAGGGTCAACCGGCGACTATTGCAGGCCGGCTATAGGTTGATGGACGAATCGATGGACGCAGAAGGGGCAGCCGCGTTGGACGCTCTCTACGCCGCTATGGACGACCTCGAAATGAACTTTACTTTTCAGCTCGAAGCGGGGCAGATCCAGTTTTTGAACAATTGGGGGTGCGCCCACCAGCGGTCGGATTATGTCGATCACGACGACCCGGCGAAGCGCCGTCATCTCGTTCGCATTTTCCTGCGCGACGACGGCGCGCGCGGCTATATGGGGTAGATGGCAAATGCCGAATATTCTAACCGACGAACAGATCGCCAATTACCGCCGCGACGGCTACCTGTTTCCCGTGCCGGCGATCGGTGAAGCGGAAGCGGCGCGCTATTTCGGCATGCTGGAGCGGTTCGAGGCCGGGCTCGGTGGACTGTTGAGCGAAGTCGGCGGCGCGGCGCGGTTCAAGAACCACCTTTTACTGACCTGGATGAACGATCTGGTGCGGCATCCGGCAGTCCTCGATGTGGTTGAGGATCTCATTGGGCCCGATATCCTGTGCTACACCAGCACGTTCTTCGTGAAAGAGCCGAACAGCCCGTCGGTCGCCGCATGGCATCAGGATGCGACCTATTTCGGCCTGCGCCCGCACGACCATGTCACCGCATGGCTGGCGTTGACCGAGTCGACTTCGGAGAGCGGGTGCTTGGAGTTTCTGCCCGCCCGCGCACAGGCGCGTCAGCACAGGCATCGCAACAATGCGATCGAACACAGCGTGAATGGCGGCAAGCAGGCGATCGTCGAGGATATCGACGCGGACGGCGCGGTTCTAGCGCCACTGCGGCCCGGAAGTTTCTCGCTGCACAACACGCTGTGCATCCACCGGTCCGCGCCGAACCTGTCGGCGAATCGGCGGATCGGCATCGGGATCAGCTATGTCCCGACCAGCGTCCGGCATGTTGGCACCCAGCGGATGCCGGCGATGCTGGTGCGCGGCACCGACAGGTATGGTCATTTCGCGCTTGAGCCCGGACCCGTGCAAGACCAAGACGACGCGGCGCGGGAAGCGCATGAATCCGCCTACAAAGTTTACCGCGCCAACTACGACGAACAGCTCGTCTGGCACCAGGAAGGGCGCGGTCTCTGACCGATCAGTGTGTCGTGTAGCCGCCGTCTATGATCAGGTCGGCGCCCTGCATATAGGTCGCGTCGGTCGCCGCCAGATAGTAGGCCAGCTCGGCGATCTCTTCCGGTTCACCGAAGCGGCCGGATCGCAGATACGTACCGCGCGTATCGGCGTAGCTGGGATCCTTCTCCAAACGGTCGAGAATCGGTTGCGTCAGGATCGGCCCCGGGCTGATCGAATTGACGATGATGTTTTCCCGGCCCAATTCATAGGCCATGGATTTCGTCAGATGAATCAGCGCCGCCTTGGTCAGCCCGTACACCGCGCGCTTGTCGAAGGCGACGGAGCCCATCTGGCTGGCGATGTGGATGATGCGACCGCCACCTTGTTTCCGCATCGCCGGAAGCACCGCCTGGCTGGCGAAGAAGGCGGCGGAAACGTTAACCGCAACGATCTTGTCGAATTCTTTGCGGGTGAAGTCTCCGAAGGCCTTGTGATCGCGGATGCCCGCATTGTTGACCAGGATATCGATCCGTCCAAAGATCTCCAGCGCTTGGGCGATCATCGATTCCGGCGAGTCCGGTTCGGCTAAATCGATCTGTCCGAATTCGATCCGGGCGCCGTTCGGGCTCACGTCACGGCAGCTTTCAACCGCGCCCTGCAACTGCTCTTCCGTCCCTTCCGCAACAAGGAACAAGGACGCGCCTTCGGCGGCATAGCGCCGCGCGATAGCGGTGCCGAGACCTTTCGGCGTTGAGGCGCCGGTAACGACGGCGACCTTGCTCGCCAAGCCGTCTTTCAATCCGCTCATGCCGTCATTCCTTTCTCTGTTTTCGCAACCAGTCGATATAGGCAGCGATTCCCGTGCGCATGTCGGCCGCCGGAACGAATCCGAGATCACGCTGCGCGGCGGCGATGTCCATGGTCTGGCGTGCGGGGTCCAGCGCGTTGTCTGGTGCCGCGAACGCGGTGTCGGCGCCCGGGATCAAGTCGCATACGATATCCGCGACATCCGCATCGCTCGTGGGCTCCGTATTCCCGATATTGTAGGCCGCCAGCGGCGGGCGCGGCGTATCAAGCGCCAAGGCGAGCGCGGCCACCACATCGTCGCGATAGACGTATTGGTAGCTGTCGCTGCCGTCGCCGGGTGGGCGCGACGGTTGGCCGTTCAGGGCGTCTTCGATCAGCGTCGTGACGAACGACCGCGTCGTGCGTCCCGGCCCGTAGACCCGGGCGATGCGCAAGGCGATCCCGTCCAGCCCATGTTCTTCGCGGTAGGCGTGGACCAACGCGTCGCCGGCGGCCTTGGTCGCGCCGTAGATATCGGTCGGACGGAATGCGCCGTCCTCGGTCAGTGGGCCGGTCCCCGACGTGGAGCCGTATGCCGCGATTGAGGAACAGTGGACGAACCGTTTCACATCGTGTTGGCGGGCGGTTTCCAGCAATTGTACCGTCGCCGAGATATTGATGGCGCAGACGTCCAATGGCCGGTCCGGCGAGACCATGGGCCCCGAGATGCCGCCGCAATGGACGACGCCATCGAAACCGTACCGGTCGAACAGCGCGGATATGGATTTTTCGTTGCGCAACTCGCCCATTTCGACGGCAAAGCCGGGATCACCGCCGGCCGGCAGCCCGAGATCGAAGCCGACGACTTTGCGGCCTTCCGCCGCCAGCTTCTGCGCTAGCGGCCGGCCCAGCATGCCGTTTGTACCGGTGACCAGAACGGTCTTTGGGGTATTTAATGTGTCTGCCATTCGAGAACATCGTTGTGCTGTGATGGGCGAGTGGACACAATCTAACATATGGCACCCCTACGATCCCATAGCCCGGCTTCTCGGCAGGAGAAGGCCGTCGGGCGATGCGGGCACATCGGCAAGGGTCTTCGACGCACCGAGAAACCGGGATACGGGACCCGGAGGGCGGCTTCCCGAACCCGTCGGCCGCGTTGCGCGACACTTGTGATGGCCCGCCATCACAAGTGTCGCGCGCCTAACCGATGGGCCCGGGAAGCCGTCGTAGGGGTACCATATTTTAGATTGTGCCCACTGGGATGGCCCGGCAACAGCGCGATGTCCAAATTCGCCGAGGGAAGGGATCAGCAGCGTGACGATCCATCGACGCGTCTGGCGCATGGCGGGACCGATCATCGTGTCGAACATATCGGTGCCGCTGCTCGGCGCAGTGGATACGGCCGTTATGGGGCACCTTCCGGAGCCGTACTATCTCGGCGCCGTCGGCGTCGGTGCGATGATCTTTAACTTAGTATATTTCGCGTTCAATTTCCTGCGCATGGGCACGACAGCCCCGACCGCGCAAGCCGTGGGCGCCGACGACTGGTCCGAAGTGCGCGGCATGCTTGGCCGTGCCTGGTTCCTGGCGCTGGCGATCGGTTGTTGTCTGATTCTGTTTCAGCTCCTCATTGTCTCCGTCGCGTTCTGGATCGTTGAAGCGAGTGACAATGTAGAGACATTGGGCAGGAGCTATTTTCTGATCCGGATCTGGGCCGCACCCGCGGCGCTGTCGACTTATACGATCATTGGCTGGTTCTACGGGATGCAGGAAGCGCGCATACCGTTGGTGTTGCAGGTCGGCATCAACGTTCTCAACATCCTGTTGGACCTGCTGTTCGTGTTCGGGTTCGGCTGGGGCGTGGAAGGCGTTGCCGCCGCGTCGGTCATCGCGGAGTATTCGGGGCTTGTGTTCGCGGTCTATTTCGTCAGGCGGCGCCTGAAGGTGATGCGGCCCGCGCAAACGCCGGTGCGAATCTTCGACGTTGTCAAGATGCGCCGCATCCTGACCTTCAACGGCTTCATCTTCTTTCGCACCTTGTGCGTCGTCTCCGGCATGGCGGTGTTCTTGACGCAAAGCGCTAAGCTGGGCGACATACCGCTTGCGGCGAACCAAGTACTGTACAACTTCCTGCTGTTCACGTCGGCCGCGCTGGACGGATTCGCCAATGCCGCGGAAGCATTGATCGGTCAGGCCGTCGGCGGGCGCGATCGGAGTGCGTTTGACCGGGCCGCGCGCGCCGTGCTGATCTGGTCCGGCGTCGTCGGTTTTATCAATGTCATGATCTATTGGGTCTTCGGGACGGCGATAATCGCCCTGATGACCGACATCACCGAAGTCCGAGTGGCGGCGGCAATTTATCTTCCCTGGGCAATTGTCATGCCCGCAGTCTCCGTGTGGGCCTACACATTCGACGGCATCTTCCTCGGCGCGGCGCGGGCTGGCGAAATGTTGGTTTCGATGCTCGTGTCGTTCGCGATCTATATGACGGCGATGTTCACCCTGCTGCCGGCCTACGACAATCATGCACTCTGGTTGGCGCTCAACGTGTTCCTCGGGTTTCGGGGATTCACTCTGATGTTGCGGTATCGAAGTCTGCGCCGCGACGTAGAGTCGCGGCAATAGGAGCCTAATGCTTCATTGCAAATTGACGTGCGTTCCGTCATCTTGAGCGTTCCTCGAACCGATCCCAATTCAATTAGCGTTTTATGAGCAAAGCCCTTCCGTATTCCGGCCATCAGCCAACTGCACGTCGTCCAGTGCTGCGAAAGAAATCAATTTTGGCTGTGCTCGCAGGGACGGCGGGTTTCACCGTTCTTTTTTTCATGCTGCGTCCTTTAATGCCGGCGGCTTGGTCATTGCCAGGGAGCCCCGAGCTTTACCTAACGGGCGTATTGGGCGCGTTGCTCTGCTTGACACCCTTCGCCTTCTCTTTGGCGAAACGCTCCGGCACCTCGGACAATCCACCCGCCTGGTTCGTTGCGCATGTCCTCGCCGCCAGTGTCGGAGTCGCCTTGCTGGTCATCCACTCGGGCGGCTACGTCAGGCGACCGCCAGCATTGTTACTGGCGGGCGGTCTATTTCTAGTCCTGCAAGGCGCGTGGGTGCGCATCTATCTGTCGCATAAGATTTCCGATGTGTTCGGCGGCAAGTACGGTGCAATTATCGGCGCGAACACCGTCGAAAAGGACCGATTACGCGATTTTATCGCGAGGAAAACCGAATTGTTAGCGAGGCTGGATCCGGATGCGGATGAAGCGCTGTTTTCACCGACACTATCGCATTGGTGCCGCCATCCGGCATTGAGCCTTCGCTATGCTCGGTTGGCCCAGGCTGAAACCGATCTCATTGGACAGCGCCGCGCCGTATCGCCGGCAATTGCCTATTGGCGGGCGCTGCACATCGCGGTCGCGTTGCTGTTCTTGCTGGGGCTGATTGTGCATGTCCTCACGGTCACCTTCCTCGCCGGTTACGTGGCGGAAGGCGGTCCGGTCACCTGGTGGCATCTCGCCGCGTGGGGGGCGCCATGAGCCGGCTCGCCCTGATGATCGACCTGGAGCGCTGCATCGGCTGCAAGAGCTGCGAAGCGGCCTGCAAACAGGAACACGGTCTCGGCCCGCACGAGTACCGCAACAAGGTGTTGTGGCTGGAAGCGCCGGGCACGCCGCATGTCGACCTGCTGACCGTGACCTGCCAGCATTGCGAGCGGCCTGCCTGCCTGCGCGCCTGCCCGGTCAACCCGAAGGCGATCCATAAGGATCCGGAAACCGGCGTCGTCGCGGTCGACGAAAGCCGCTGCACCGGGTGCGGTGAATGCGTCGTGGCCTGCCCGTACGGTGCGATGGGCTTCGATCCGATCGATCACCATGCGGTGAAGTGCGATCTGTGCGCCGACCGGCGCGGCCGCGGCGAGAAGCCGGCCTGCGCCAGCGTCTGCCCGACGACGGCGATCCGGTTCGGCGAACGGGACAACCATCTGGCAGCCGCCGAAGGTGACGGACGCACGCTTGTCGACCACGACCACTTCCTGATGGGACCGGCGACGGTTTATGTGCAGTCGGAACGGCCGCAGGCGGAACGCGCGGAAGCGCCGAAGCTGATCGCGCTGATGGCGGATGCATCCAGCCGCGATCCGTTGAAGGCCGTGACCCGCGAAGGCCCTTATGGCGCCGATCGCGAGATGCGGACGGCCGACCGTGTCGTGCCCGGATCCTGCAACGTCTGCTTCAACGGCTGTCCGGTGAAGTTTCACATCAAAGACGACAAGGTGGTCGGCATCACCGGTAACGGCGAGGACCCGACCTTCCAGGGCCATATCTGCCCGAAATCGCAGATGACCCTGCAGCTCTACAACAACGAACGGCGCCTGACCCGGCCGCTGAAGCGGGTTGGGCCGAAGGGATCGGGCCGTCTGGAGCCGATATCCTGGGAGCAGGCGCTCGATGAGATCGTGGCTAAACTGATCGCGCTGCGCGACCGGCACGGTCCGGAAACCCTGGCGCTGTTCTCGGGCACCCGGTCAGGCATCATCACCAACAACGGCTATGTCCGATTGTTTACCCAGATGTGGGGCACGCCCAATCAGGAAAGCACTGAGCCGTTTTGCTCCTCGACCAAGAACCTGACCTTCGGGATGGTGCAGGGCAACCGGGCGCTGGCGAACAGCTACACGCCGACGGATATCGGCAGTGCCGAACTGTTCGTCTATATCGGCGACAATCAGGCGGAAACGCGGCCGGTCTATTTCGGCATGATCAACGAATGGCGGCGCGAGACTGGCGCGCGCATGGTCGTTATCGATCCCAGGTCCAGCGCGACGGCGAACAAGGCCGACGAATGGTTGGCGATCCGGTCGGGGACGGACATGGCGCTTGGCCTCGCCATGATCAACCATATCTTTGCCAAAGATCTGCACGACCGTCACTTCTGCGAGAACTGGATGGAAGGTTGGGAGCGCTGGCGCGATTACCTGGACAAACAGGGCTACACGCCGGCCTGGGCGGCGCCGATCACCGATCTGCCGCAAGAAAGGATCGAGCGGCTCGCGGAGGAGATCGCCATGGCGGACGGCTGCATGATCTATGGCAGCCGCGGAATCAATCAACATTCCAACGGCACTCAGACGAACAGGGTCCTGATGTTCCTGGCGGCGATGACCGGCAACTGGGCGCGGCCCGGCGGCGGCTATTTCAACATTTCCTCCGCCATGTTCATCCAGGCGAACGCGCCGCAGGATCGGCAAGTTACGCCGGAGAAACCGGCAGTCGGCCGGTCCCCGGCGGCCTGGCTAAAGGCTATGACAGAGGGTGACCCCTATCCGATCACGGCGATGATCGGTTCGAACAACCCGTTCTCGCTTTGGCCGTCGCAGGAGCCGGTTCGTGATGCGGTGCAGGCGCTCGAACTCTATGTCCATATCGGCTTGTTTGAGAACGAGGCCCACGAGTGGGCTGATTACGTGTTGCCGGTGGCGAGCGGTGTGGAGAAGGGCGGTATCAGCCGCGCGTCCGAGGAACGGCGCATCGTCTGGAACGATAAGCTGATCGATCCGCCGGGTGAGGCGCGCTCGGACGGCTGGATCTGGATCGAGCTCGGCAAGCGCCTCGGCATGGGCGACGTGCTGAAGGACGAATACAAGGATACGGCCGTTTTCTGGGACGAGATGTGCGCCGGTAGCGAATTTCTGCGCGGCTGCACGTCGGAAGCGTTCCGCGCGAGCCCGACACGGACCTTGCGCTTCCCAATGGACGCGGACGGTACGGTGCCGGAAACGCTCTATCGCGAGGGCACGACGGCGATCGGGCAACCGGAAGGCAAGCGTTTCCCGACGGAGAGCGGCAAGCTCGAGTTTTGGACCGAAGAACAGGAAGCGGCATTTGCGGCGCTGGGGCTGTCGGCGTTGCCGGAATTCTACAGCGAGCCGGAGCAGCTTATCGAACTGCCCTATGTCGTGCGCGAGGGTGGGGTGACCGCGCTGGAGCAGCCGGCGATGTTTTCCGAGCGCCGCAGTTTCGGCCGGCCGGCCCGGATCGTTCAGGGTTCCAACGACTCGCCGGGCGCGCGGCTGCGGGCGCAAGGCTACGACACGGAACTTATCACCGGCCGTCCGCCGGCACCGCACTTCCATTCCTGGACGCACGACTTCTGGCAGGCGCAGGAGATGTGGCCCGACCTCTACGTCCAGATGCATCCGGATAAGGCCGCCGCCCTCGGTATCGAGGACGGCGGGCTCGTTCGGGTCGAGACCACGGATGGGGCGATCGAAGCGCGCGCCTGGGTGCGCGAGGGAATCCGCCCCAGCACGGTTTATGTGCCGCTCGGCTGGGGCGAAAAACAACCCTACAATCCCTGGCGTCCGGTCAACTACCTGACCGATCACACCCAGCGCGATCCGATGGCCGACCAGACCAATTTGAAAACGCGGCTCTGCAAGCTGTCGGCCGTTTAGAGCACGTTTATGGTTTTCACGGCGCCGCGCGACCATGGGGAATTCGTCGTGCCGGCAGCGCGAACCAACAGGAGAAACTGACATGACCGAACGGATCAAACTCGGAACGGCCCTGCCGTTCACGGATATCGGCGCTGACCCCGAGACGGTCACGGCCTTCGTTCAGGCCGCCGAGGCGCTGGGCTACGATCACCTGACGGGCACCGATCATGTGATCGGCGTGAATGTTGCCAGCCGGCCGGATTGGGATATGAACCGCAACACCTCGGCGAGTGTGCTTCACGATCCCTTCGTTCTGTTCGGATTTCTGTCCGGCGTGACGCAACGCATCGAAATTTCCGTCCAGGTGCTGATTTTGGCGCAGCGGCAGACGGCGCTGGTCGCCAAACAGGCGGCATCACTGGACGTTCTCTGCGGCGGTCGGTTCCGTCTCGGCGTCGGGATCGGCTGGAACGAGGCGGAGTTCGTTGCCCTCAACGAGAATTTTCATGACCGCGGCAAGCGCTCCGAAGAGCAAGTCGAGGTGATGAAGCGGCTCTGGGCCGACCAACATGTCACCTTTAAAGGCAGGTGGCATGAAATACCCGACGCTGGCATCAACCCTCGTCCCCTGAACCGCACAATGCCGCTGTGGTTCGGCGGCCATGTCGACGCCACCTTGCGGCGGACGGCCAAGTATGGCGATGGTTGGATCATGCTGTCACACCCGGCGGGCGATGCGGCTGTCGCCTTGTTCGAGAAGCTTCGCGGGTACGTTGCCGAGGAAGGCCGCGATCCGGACGCGGTCGGCATCGAGATCTGGACGTCGATCGCCGAGGGTGGCCCCGAGGACTGGCGCGCGGAGGTGGAGTTTTGGAAGGAAGCCGGCGTGACCCACATCACCGTGAACAACGCCCGCCAGCGCGCCCATCACAAGCGGATCGAAGGCCGCAGTTTTGCCGACCATATCGCGGCCATAGAACGTTATCGCGAGGCCGTCGCGGACGTACTATAAAACCCGCCACAATTCATCCAAATTCCGAGAAACGCGCGCGCCGCTGGTAGCGCGGCGCAATCCGATTGATTTAGGCGGTGTGGGGATAAAGAAGACTAAGAATTATGTTGACCGTCTTGCCGTCGTTGGACAGCGGTAACATCAATCGTTCGACTTCCGTGTAGTCGTCGAATTCTTCCTGCAGAAAGTTACGGTGATAAAACGGCGCCATGTTGTCCGCAACGCTTTCGTATCGCTGTATGACACTTACGAGTTCGCTGCGCTTTACGCCCGTACCGACCGCTTCTCCGGTCAGTTCCTTTCCCAATAGATGGACAACACGCGTCCCCATAAGACGATAGACAAATCGCGGCGTCTTGGACGAAACATCGACAAGGGAAATGAACTCCAGGAGTTCGGGAATTGCCGACGGTTCGAAGTCGCTTCGCGACGGGCAATTACGTTTGCCGCGCAATATTTCCCAATACTCGAATAATTTCCGAATTTGCGGAGCGCATCGGCGTAGCAACTCGAGTAACGAACTCACG
The DNA here is from genome assembly GCA_047517345.1 of Alphaproteobacteria bacterium. Taxonomy (GTDB): domain Bacteria; phylum Pseudomonadota; class Alphaproteobacteria; order UBA8366. The sequence continues at coordinate 3,955 of JAKZTB010000109.1, read as the reverse complement.
TAAACTCCCCCAACGACACGCCGGTTGTCAAAATGACAGACCCACAAGTATACGGCTTGCTACCCGGTACATTGCAAGTATATCGCGTTGCGATCAGGAGGTACTACGCCTACCAACACGTCAAATCCCGATCGAAGAGAACGATGCGTGCCTGCGTGCGCTCAATCGGTCGTGTCTTCTAAAGCAGGGCCACGCCGGCGCTGGCGCAATCTTCATCCTCTTGCGCTGTTCCGCCGCCGACACCGCAGGCGCCGATGATGATTCCGTCGCGGATGATCGGAACGCCACCCTGGCCCAGCATCATGTGATCGCCTTCCGCGGCCACGATGCCGCGCAAGGTCGGATGGTTCGCCCGTTCGGTCAAATCGCCGCTCGGTCGTCCGAAGGCCACTGAGGCCATCGCTTTGCCCTGGCTACCAAAGCTTCCTGCCCACATAGCGTGTGTCATGCGCTGGAACGCGACCAAGCGGCCGCCGCCGTCGCAGACCGCAACGTTGATCTTGATCCCGAGTTCTTCCGCCTTCGCGATCGCGCCCTGCGCGACTCGGTTGGCTTCTTCCAGAGTGATTTCCATGGCGGCCGCTCCTCTCCCATCCGTACAAAATCGGGCTGTAAGGTAGCGACATCCCGGCGCAGTTCAATCGATTTTCATTCACGCCCTCGTGCGCTCGGCGGCCGCGATTGCATCGTTTCCGACAGAGAGCTATTCGTCTGGCCTGTTGAATCGAAATTATCCGGCGACAGCCAGGCCTCAAGCCGTTCTTTTACGTCCGGCCATTCGTCGTCGAGGATCGAATACCAAGCCGTATCCCGGTTCAGCCCCTTGTAGATGAGGTGATTGTAAAAGATTCCTTCGTAACGGAAGCCGAGCCGCCGGGCGGCGGCGCGAGACTTCGCGTTGAGCGCGTTGCAGCGCCATTGCATGCGGCGGTACCTGAGGTCGGTCATCGCATGGTTCAGCATCAGATACATCGCTTCCGTCGCGGCCCGGGTGCGCTGCAACGAGGGCGCAAACCAGATGTAGCCGATCTCGATGACGCCGTTTCCCGGCTGTATATCCATGAAGCTCGCCTGTCCGGCCGCGGGTCCCTCGGGAATTAGGCGCAAGGCGTAGAAGATTCTGTCCTGGGCACCCGCATTCGCTCGAGTATGGGCGGTATAGGCCTCCAGGTCCGGCCACGGACCTTGAGGCAGGTAGGTCCAGATCGCACGCCCTTCGTCGGTTGTATGCGAGGCTTCGTACAAATCGCGCGCATGAACCGCGGGGTCGATAGGTTCCAAGCGAATATGATCTCCCTGTAGAACCGCGCGGGCGGGCACGAGCCCCGACGGCAGAGTCTCAACAGGCTTGCCGTCCAGCGGACGGTCGAAGGGCTGTTCGGCTTCGGCGCTCATTTCGTCCTCTCGATCTGTGTCGCGGGCACTGTCGATTGAAAGCGGTCTCCTGAAAAGGGCCAATCGGAAACCATGCCAAGAGCCATTTCCAAGGGCTTGCGTTGCGCGGCCCTACTTGCGAGTTTGCCGTTCCAGTAAAGCAGGGGAGCGAATTCATGCAATCGATCGAGGGCAAGGTCGCCTGGGTGACCGGGGCGGGAACCGGTATCGGCCGCGGCGGCGCTGTGGCGATGGCCGGGGCCGGGGCGAAGATCGTCCTGTCGGGCCGCCGTGTGCCGGAGCTCGAAGCGACCCGGAAGAAAATCGTGGACGCCGGCGGCGAGGCGGTCGTAGAGCCGCTTGATATCGGCGATGCCGATGCGGTGTACGCCGTTGCCGATAAGATAAATGAGCAGTTCGGGCGGCTCGATATCCTGGTCAACAGCGCGGGACTGAACGTGCTCAAGCGCCGTTGGAAGGACGTGGACGCCTAGGGTTGGCATTCGGTCGTCGATATCGATCTGAACGGCGCCTTTTATTGTTCGCACGCCGCCTTGCGGATCATGCGCGAGCAGCGCGATGGGTTGATCATCAATATCTCTTCGATGGCCGGCCGTACCGTCGGCACCGTGTCCGGCGCGGCCTACTCGGCGGCCAAACATGGCGTCAACGCGATGAGCGAAAGCCTCAATATCGAGAACTGCCATCTCGGTATCCGCGCCTGCGCCATTTGTCCCGGCGAGGTGGAAACCGAGATCCTCGACAAACGGCCAATCCCGCCGACCGAGGAAGACCGCGCCCGTATGGTCAAGGAATCCGATATGGGCGAGACCATCCTGTTCGTCGCGCGCATGCCGACGCATGTCTGCATTAACGAACTGCTGATCACGCCGACTTGGAATCGAAGCTATATCGGCGGCAGCGCCGACCGCGCAATCCCGCGCGACGATTAAGGCGCAGAATCAAGAAAGCCTCGCCAGTACCTGCTCGGCACAAACTTCGCTTGTTGGTCCAATTAGAAAGACATGCACCGCATGTCCCACAGTTATTTTCACTCAACTGGCCGGGTTCCGCATAGGTTGCTGATCAAGGATGAATGACCCTTGGAAAAATCAAGCTCCCTGGCATGACGCTGCGGCATGACGACGTCATCGACGGCGGTACCACCAGCATTCGGTCGTAGTAGCGCTGGCGGCGTTGGGCAACCTTTTGTTCGCTTGGTTTCATCCAGAGGAGAATGGCCTCCAAGGTCGCTCGGGAATTGCCAAAATAGTCGTCTAAGAACATTCCCGGTTTCGAGTTTTCCGTTTTCCGGGAGGCATCAGCTTCGAAATTCCAGTCCTGCCGGGCGTCTTGAACCCGTACCCAGTCCAAACGTCTATAGGGTGGTTCGTAGGCCCCATCGAGGGCGATATTGTGCAGGAACGTTTTCGTAACTCCCGTTTCGTTCTCCTCGGCCGGAAAATGAAGATACGCCGCGCGGTCCAGCGGACGGCCGGCGGTATTCGTATTTTGGGAAACGGTCGTTTCGGCCGCGCCGGTTCTATCGGCCACGATCTCGCGGAACAGCGCGTCGGTCGCCGCATCGGGCGCGATGTCCAGCTCGTGCCGTAGTATCCTGGCGCATGTCCGGTATTGGTCAATCGCGAAATTCTTGCGGCCCGCCTAGTAATGCAGGCGCATCAACGTCCGATGAACCGGCTCCTGCAAGGGGTCGAGCGCGAGCAGATGCTGTGCCGACGCGGTCGCGGCGACATCGTCCATTTCGTCGAGTTGAAGACGAAGCAAACGTTCCAGCACGGCAAGCGCTTGACCATGCAACCGCCGTTGCTCGGCGAGCAGCCAATCTTCGAAACGATCGCCCGCGATGTGGAATCCTTCGAGCAGGTCGCCGCGGTAAAGCGTGGCGGCCGTATCGAGCGACGCCGGCGTGTCTTTCTTCGCCAGGGTCTCGAACCTGGCCACGTCGCATTCGATCCCAGATGGGTCGAGCGATACGGATCGGCTATCCACGATAAGGGCGCTACGGCCCGCCGGACCGAGCGTTCTGCGGATCACATAGAGTGTTTGCGCCAGGCTATGGCGCGCCTGAATGTCGCCCCGGTCGCTCCACAGCAGCGCGGCCAGCTTGTCGCGCTGCTGCGCCCGCCCGGCCGAGATCGCCAAATAAGCCACGAGCGCCTCCGCCTTGCGCGTGGGGAGAGGAGGGCCCCCTGCGCCGGCGAGTTCAAAGCCGCCAAACAACCGTAATTTCAACATTGTCATGTCAATTACCCGTTGCCGCCAATGCGATGATACCACATTGGGATCGCGCGAAAAACGGCAGGGTCGGCCGTTTCATTATCGAAATGCAGGTTTGATGAATTTTTGATCCGGTTTGCGAGGATTTTTGACCGTCCTGTGATCCTTGCTGTCCATCCTTGCGCTCAACTACGGCCAATTAGCCCGCATTATTCACGCTTGGCGGCCGATTTGAGCGAGGCGAGCGGTATCGGCCGGGTTGACGGCGGCTTTCGGGGCGGGTTTTCGTTACGGGTTGGAGATTGACGTTCGAGGTTCATCCGGCGGCACGCGCCGCTTG
>JAKZTB010000108.1:0-2501 GCA_047517345.1 Alphaproteobacteria bacterium | reverse complement strand
AACGGGTCAACGCGACGACAGACACTTTTTCTCCGGCAGTCTGCGCCGCGTTTAGCGCATCGCGGAATGCAGCGACGCCCACGGTATCGACGAATTTCGCACCAGCCCGCTTCGCCGCGCGGGTGACGCAGGGGTGGCTGTAGGTCGGCGATGCGCCGATCACAGTATCGCCCGGTTCCGCCATCACCAGCATCGCCGTCAGGATCGCCGCAGTCTGCCGGTTGAACATCATCATGTCATGGCGGCCCGCATCGCCACCCATATGTTCCAGTCCGAGGCTGCGCAGCCTGTCGTTCAGCAGGGCCGGAGCCAGCTCGTCATCCAGCGGCGTGTCTTCGCCCGCGGCCATCTCGAACCGGCGCTCCAAACCGCTGAAATTGAAGACCTCGCCCGCCGAACCATCGTCGATCCGCTCTCGTATCATGGACCACGCATGGCCGAGCTTGCGGAGGTCGTCCGCGGTGCTTCCGATATAGTCGCCGCGCGCATACGGTACCTCGGGCGAGAATGGGTTGCCGAAACGATCTTCCTGGACTTGCCCCTCGCTCATAACGCCTCCATCGCGCGCAGTTTTTCGATCAGCCTTCAGTTAACCGCGATTTGCGACCCTGCAAAAGCGTTTTAATGGCGCACGTGATCAGCTCTCGATAAACCGGTCGAAGTATCCGCGATAAGTTTGCGTCTTCGGCTTGTCCTGGTCTTCGGGAAGTACGTAGGCGATCGAGCTCTTGCCTTCCAGCGAGCGCGGCAAAATCGAAACGCGGATGAAACGGGTCTCCCGATCCGCATCGGCTTGCGCGAAAACGGGCACGGGACCTGACTCGAACCACGGCTCGCCTGTCCGGTAACGCGCCGAATGACAATCGCTGTCGATACGGATCGAGCCCTTTTGCAGACAGCGTATGCCCGGACCTCTATGGGTGTGAGTATAGGCGCAGCCGCCCGGCTGAAAAGCCACGCTGTCGCAGCGCATCATCAAATCGCCTTCCGGCGGCAACGTGGTCAGCGGTGAATCCAGCAACAAGGTGCTGTCGATGTTTTGCAAAAGGCAGGCGGAAACCGCGGCCGGCGCGAACTCGCAGCACCAAAGCGTCGCGCCATCAGGCCCGGTCGAAATCGCGATTTCGCTATCGCAAAAACGCGCCTCGTCGGCCGAAACCGACGCTCCGGCCAATTGGACTGCGCCCGATCGCACGTAGAGCGTCCGCACGGCCGCCGGAAGCGCCACCGGGCCGGCATCCGGCCGGATGACATCCCGATAGAAACGCAGCGCGTAGCCGGTCACAAAACCGCTTCGGCGATGGTTTGCATCGACAGGCGGGTCGGCCGGCGGATCACCATCGTATCGACATGCCCTTTCGCGGCGGCGTCCTTCCAAACACCGACCCGCTCCTTGATACGTTCCTTCGGTCCGACAAGGGCAACGGCGTCGACCAGTTCGTTCGGCACCGCCGCTACCGCTTCGGCGCGGCGACCGGCGAGGAAGTGGTCTTGGATCTCCACCGCCGCCGCCTCGAAGCCAAGCTTCTTCGCGTAGTCGTTGTAGTAGTTCTTATCGCGAGCGCCCATTCCGCCGATATACAAGGCCATTTCCCGCTTGACCGGCGCGCGGCAAGCCTCGATATCGTCGCCGACCTCGACCGCAACGAAGGGCGAGACTTTATAGTCCGCCAGGCTTTTGCCGTTGCCCGCCTTGGCGAAACCTTCGTTCAGCGGTTCCTCCAGAAGATCGAAACGGGTCGGATCCATATAGATGGGAAACCCGCCGTCCGCCAACTCGCCGCTGGCCCGCAAACCGGCCGGGGTGATCGCGGCGGTATAGATTTTCATCGATGGGTCGCCATGCATGATGCTTTTCAAGGGTTTGCCCAGGCCCGTCGAACCGTCGCCGTTGAACGGAATTTGATAGTGCCGGCCGTCATGCTTGAGCGGCGCCTCGCGCGCCGGAATATTGCGGATGATCCCGATATACTCGCGCGTGCGCGCGATCGGCCGCCCGAAGGGCTGGCCATGCCAGCCTTCGATGACTTGGGGTCCGGACGGCCCGATTCCGAGGATGAACCGACCGCCCGACAGGTCGTGCAATGTCATGGCCGTCATCGCCGCCATCGACGGCGTGCGCGCCGACATCTGAATGATCGCCGTCCCCACCTTGAGGCGGGTCGTGTGCGCCAGGATCCATGTCGCCGGCGTGATCGCATCGTTGCCCCACGCTTCGGAGGTCCACGCGGAATCGAAACCGAGGTCCTCCGCCTCGCGCACCAGATCCATGTCGATGTCGTAGTGGCCGCTGAATTTGCCGGGAAGCAGGCCGAGTTTCATGAGATCGTTCTCCTGTTGAATTCTTATGGTCGGATATAACTAGAGCATTTCAAGTTTGATTGAATCCATAGCCTGAGTTCCTGAAGTAGTTCGCGCATTCCTCAGGCGGGAAATGTTCGATGATCTCGGCGATGGCCGCCCAGAGGTCATCGACGGTTCTCGCGGAGACCGATCGGAGG